>DAOUML010000025.1:0-20751 GCA_034411635.1 Anaerolineales bacterium | reverse complement strand
TTCCAGGTTTGGCATGGGTTGATTTTATCGTATTCGCGTTTTTTAGGGGGAGCGCGCGCAGGACGGCGTTTTGCTTGCTACTTATCTCCTGAAGATGGCGTTTTTATCTGCGTTTTTTGATTTTATTAATTTCAATATTGACAATATTGATTATTTTGCTATAATGAAATTAAGAATTTCAAAATTAACTTAATTGCGCTGATACAGGAGCCGTTATGAAAAATTCGCTTACTCGCTGCCCGGTTTGTGACAATGAACTGATGATTACTCGCTTGCATTGCGATTCTTGCGATACGACCATTGAGGGCCGCTTTGTGGGCGGGCCTTTTTCACACTTGGACAGTGATCAACTTAATTTTATCGAGGTTTTTGTGCGCTGTGAGGGGAAAATCAATCGCATGGAGTCTGAGTTGGGGCTTTCTTACCCGACCATTCGTAACCGTCTGCATGAGGTGATTCGCACGCTGGGTTATGAGCCTGGCAAGGATGAGAATGCTGAAATCAGCGAGGATCGCCGCCGCCAGATTTTAGAAGATTTGGATGCTGGTAAAATTTCTGCGGAAGACGCGATGCGTATTTTGCGCGGAGAGGAGTCATAATGCGCTACGAGATGTTTTCTTGCTCGGCTTCTCCGAAGGTGAGCCTTGCCTCGGTGAGCGGCGATGTGCAAATCATCGGCTGGGATCGCCAGGAAGTGAGCGCCAAAACCAGCGGCAGCCAGTTGTTGGTGCGGCAGGATGGCGATGCGTTTACCATTCAGTGCGAAGATGATTTGATTGTTTACCTGCCTTGTGGCGCGAGCCTGGAAATTATTTCTGTTTCAGGAGATATGGATTTACGCGTGCTGGAAGACGATGCGGCGATTCGCAACGTGGGCGGCGATTTGCAGGTAAATGGCGTTTGCAGTCTGAGTGTCGATTCGGTTGGCGGCGATTTCAGCGCGCGCGCGGTGCGCGGCGATTGTCGGGTTGGTAATGTGGGCGGGGATGTTTCGCTAACTGCCGTGAGCGGCGCGGTGGCGCTGGGCGGGGTGGGGTCTGATTTGTATGTGCGCGATGTTGGCGGGGCGGTCTCTGCCCGGGTGGGGGCCGATGCGGTTCTGTTCATTAACCCGGTAGCAGGAGAAACGTATGGCGTTACAGCGGGCAGTGACATTTTGCTGCGTTTGCCGTTGGAGGCCAGCGCTCATTTGAAAGTGGTGGCTGGCGGCATGGATTCGATTCGGGTCGATTTTCCGGGGGTTGATTTGGACGATTTACACAGCCCCGCTCAGTTTACCCTGGGCGCTGGCGAGGCGGATATTCGCCTGGTGGCTGGTTCGGAGGTGATTGTGACTCATAATGCCGAGGAGTGGCAATCGATGGCCGATTTTGGGCCTGATGCCTGGGGCGCGCGCGATTTTCCGGGGGTGCCGCCCATTCCGCCTATTCCGCCGATTCCGCCCATCCCGCCGATTCCACCCATTCCGGGCAATTTGGCCGAAAAAATTAGCGGGAGAATTAATGAAAAATTGGCGGGTCGTATGAAGGATGTTGAGCGCCGCACCGATGCGGCCATGCGGCGCGCTGAACAGAAAATTCGCGCGGCTGAAAATCGCCGCCGGTTTTCGGTGGGCAGTGGCGGGCGCAAGAATGTTAATGTTACTTTTGGCGCTCAGCCTGCCGCGCCTGTCTCTGAGCCTGTGGGTGATGATGAGCGTTTGACGGTTTTGAAGATGTTGCAAGAGAAGAAAATCAGCCTGCAAGATGCAGAGAAATTGCTGGCTGCGTTGGAAGGTAAATAACAGGAGGCTGAGATGACTGATAGCGAGCGCGCTCAAATTCTAAAAATGATCGATGAAGGTAAAATTACGGCGGAGGAGGGCTTGAAGTTGATGCAAGCCCTGGCCCAGGACGACGAGGCCGCTGAGGCTGAAAGTCCGTTTGTCGAAACGGAATCAGGCGGCGAGGCCGAACGCGAGCCTGTTCCGCCCGACCCGGTGGTGGAGCGGCTTAAACGGCGTGTTCGTTCGTTTTACCTCGTCCCCTTGTTTGGCGGGACATTTCTCACCGTGCTTGTGGCCTGGTGGATGTATCAGGCGATGCAGGGCGGTTCAATGGGTTTTGTCTTTTATTGTTTGCTTTTTCCGCTCTTTTTACTGGGGATTTTGTTCCTGACTTTGGGCGCGGCCAGCCAGAATTCGAGTTGGGTGTATGTGGATGTGCAGCAGAAGCCGGGCAAGAAGCCAAGTCGAATTTTGATTGGGTTTCCGCTTACCCTGGCGCGTTGGTTGATGAATACGTTTAAATCAAAGATTCCTTTCAACGAACGTGAAAAAGCCGAGATGATGATGCAAGTGATGAACGATACCACCCGCAACGAGCCGATTGTGGTGCAGGTGGATGAAGGTGAAGACGGCGATAAAGTGAACGTCTATATTGGGTAGGAGGTGCGTGATGGCAACTGCTGAAGAACGAATGAAAATTTTGAAGATGATTGATGAAGGCAAAATTAGCGCGGAGGAGGGGGCCAGGTTGCTTTCGACGTTGAGCGAAAGTCGGCGCTCGCCGGTAAGTTCGGGCGTTTCTCGCAGCGGATATGGCGGGGCGCGTTGGTTGCGCGTGCGCGTGACAGACGTGGCAACCGGGCGCGCCAAGGCTACGGTGCAGTTGCCGCTCAATTTGTTGGATGCTGGTATGAAGATTGGCGCTCATTTCGCCGCTGAAATTAATGGCGTGGATATGAATTCGGTGATGGAGGCCCTGCGCTCAGGGATGACCGGGAAGATTATTGATGTGATTGATGAAGAAGATGGCGAGCATGTGGAGATTTTTATCGAGTGAGAAAAACGATCAGGGGCGACGCATTGCGTCGCCCCTGATATTCATTTCAGGCTTATTCGGGGTGGGGTGAGATTATGAAAACCCGTGAGATTCTGTTTAGAACAACCCAACCACTTTTCCGGTTTCCAGGTCTAAATCAATATCATAAAAAGCCGGGCGGGTAGATAGGCCGGGCATGGTGCGCATTTCGCCCAGCAGCGGGTAGAGGAAGCCTGCTCCCACGCTGGCGCGGATATCGCGTACCGGTATGCGGAATCCGCTCGGCGCGCCTTTCAGGGCCGGGTCGGTGCTGAAGGATAGGTGGGTTTTTGCCATGCACAGCGGCAGGTTGTCGAAGCCCAGGCGGGTGTAGGTGGCAATTTTTTCTTCGGCTTCGGGCAGGTAGTCCACCCCGTCGGCGCCGTAGATTTCCTTGCAGATGATCTCGATTTTTTCTTTGATCGACATTTCGAGCGGGTAGAGGAATTTGAAGTTGCTCGGCTGTTCAGCGGCTTTGATGACCGCCTCGGCCAGCGCAACCGACCCGGCTCCGCCATCCATCCAGTGGGTTGAGACGACTGCGTCCATTGCCCCGGCTTCGAGCGCGGCCAGGCGCACCATCTCGACCTCGGCGGGGGTGTCGTTGGCGAAGGAATTGACCGCCACCACCACATTGACGCCAAACTTGAGCGCATTGTGAATGTGGCGTTCCATGTTTGGCAGTCCCTGGCGCAGCAGTTCGAGATTTTCCTCGATATATTCGGCGGCCAGCGGTTTGCCTGCCACTACTTTTGGCCCGCCGCCGTGCATCTTGAGGGCGCGCACGGTGGCAACCAGCACGACCACATGCGGAATCAGGCCTGAATAGCGGCATTTGATGTTAAAGAATTTTTCCATGCCGATATCGGCCCCAAAGCCTGATTCGGTGATGACGTAATCAGCCAATTTCAGCGCAATCCGGTCGGCGATGATGGAGGATTGTCCGTGCGCAATGTTGGCAAATGGGCCGGCATGAATCAGCGCGGGGGTGCCTTCCAGGGTTTGCATCAGGGTTGGTTTGATTGCGTCTTTCATTAGCACGGTCAGCGCGCCGGCCACGCCCAGGTCTTCGGCGGTGATGGCTTCTCCGGCGTGGTTGGTGCCAATGACCATCGCGCCCAGTCGCTCGCGCATATCGCGCAGGTCGGTGGTCAGGGCCAGGATAGCCATGATTTCGCTGGCAACGGTAATATCAAACCCGGTGCGGCGGACACGGCCTTTCTCTTCCGGGCCATGCCCCACCTCGATTTCGCGCAGGAAGCGGTCGTTGGTATCCAGCACGCGCCGCCAGGTGATGCTATCGGGGTCTATATCCAGGCGGGCGAAGCGGGCGCGTTCGGCGGGGGTCAGGTCGGCAGGATCGGTCTTGTCGATGCCGAGTTTCTTTAAGCGGCGCAGCATGGGCGGGGCAAACTTGCGCTGGCCCTGTTTGTTGGCCGGGCAGAGCGCGTTGAATAGTTTTTCATCGTCCTGGCTGGATTCGTGCAACATGCGCGCATCGATGGCGGCGGCCAGCAGGTTGTTGGCCGCCGTGATGGCGTGAATATCGCCCGTCAGGTGCAGGTTGAAATCTTCCATGGGGATAATCTGCGAGTAACCGCCCCCGGCGGCCCCGCCTTTGATGCCGAAGGTTGGCCCCTGCGAAGGCTGGCGGATGGCGGTAAAAACCCGTTTTCCGAGGCGCGCGCCCAATGCCTGGCTCAACCCGACGGTGGTGGTCGTCTTGCCTTCGCCCAGCGGGGTGGGGGTGATGGCGGTTACGTCGATGTATTTGCCATTAGGCACATCTTTCAGGCGCTCTAAAATCTCCAGTTTCACTTTGGCCTTGTGCGGGCCATACAATTCGAGTTCTTCAGACAAAATGCCCACCTCGTCGGCAACGACGGAGATGGGCTTAATCTCTGCTTCTTGAGCAATCTCAATATCGGAGGGGACAGGCCGGCGCAGTTTGAGCGCTGTAGGGCGAAATGCTGTGGTCATAATCTATCCTTTCTCGTGAAATAACGCATCAGTCTATATTATGGGCCAATTTCCCTGATTTTGTAATGGCCTTACGTCACCAAATTTGTCTGACAAATTTCCTGTTATGCCCCTATCAAGGTTCCAAAATGTTCACCGCCCAGGGCGCGGCGCAAATTACCGGCCCTTTCGCCCGAAAAAATATGCGCTTGCAGGCCCGGCACGCGCCCGGCAAGGTTCAGCATTTGGCGTACTTTTGATTCCATGCCGCCGGTCACATCGGCCCCGTGCGAGCCGCCCAGTTTGGCCCGCAGCGCGTCAAACGAAGTGGGGGTAATGCGTTCGATGCGCCGGGTTTTGACCGGGAAATCGTCCCAAACGGCTTCTTCCAGCCCGGCCAGCAGAATGCGCTCCGGCTGGAGTTCAACCGCCAGATGTTCGAACAAATCTTCAGTAGAGAGAATGGTGCCGCAGCGTATCTCGTCGAAGATGACATCGCCATACACCACCGGAATTAGCCCGGCGGCCAGTGCGCGTTTTAGCGGCTCCAGATTCCACTCGGCAACGCGGCCATCCCTGGCGATTACTGCCGAAACGGGCGAAATCGCCAGCGATGGAATTTCGGCCTCGTGCAGGGCTTGCATCACATACCGGTTGAGCATCGAAGCCTGCCACCAGACTTCCGCGAATCCTTGCCAGTAGTAGCCCCCCCCCTGCCCCCCCCCATTTCCTTTGGAAATGGGGGGGGATGTCCGTAGGACAGGGGGGGGCTGGGGGGGCTGGCCCAGCCCCTCGCGGGTGCGGTACGCTTTCGCGGCGGTATGCCCAAAAGAGCCGGAGCCGTGTCCTAAAATGAGAGTCAGGTTGGGGTCGGCGCGGCGCGCATCCGCAATTTCGGCAGCCAGGCGCGTCAGCACGTCCAGACGCGGGGTATAGGGGCGGGTTTTGTCGGTAATCAGCGAACCGCCCAGTTTGAGCAAGGTCAGTTGGGTCATGGGCTGATTATACCCGTCGACATTTCACCGTTGCAAACCGGGAATATCCAACCCGCTGGCCGCAATCACCGCCTGGGCCGCTTCGCCATCAATCGGCGCAATCCGCAGGCAGATGCCGCAATCTGAACTCAAATGGCGCGGCACGGGAACCGGCTTGCAAGCCACGCCCGCCGCCAGCAGCAACTTCTCCAGCCGCAAGGCCTGCCCGGTTGAGTAGAACAAAATGTAGGCAAAATCCGCGCTCATCGTCCACCTGCCAGAATTCGGATAGCGTTCAGGGCGCGGGTTACATCCTGCGGCGTATTAAAAATCCCCAGCCCGAAGCGCAGCGTGCCATTTGGGAAAGTTCCCAGCGTGCGGTGCGCGGCGGGCGCGCAATGCAGCCCTACCCGGCACAAAATCCCAAACTCTTCGTCCAAACGCAGCCCGGCCTCCGAAGCGGCCATCCCTTCAATGTTCAGGGAAATGGTGGCCGTTCGGCCTTCGCCCGTACCCGGGCCATAGACTTTAACCCCCGGCGTCTCCTGCAAACCGGCCAGGAGCGGACTCACGAGGGCCTGTTCCTCGTCTCGAATGGCCGCCACGCCCTTTTGCAAAATCCAACGCGCGGAGGCATCCAGCCCGGCCAACCCGACGGCATTGGGCGTGCCGCTTTCGAGCAAATCTGGCAAAAAGGACGGGTGCTGCTCATGTTCCGAGTGGCTGCCCGTGCCGCCCTGCCGCAGCGGGACGAGTTGAGTCTCGTTCACGCGTTCGCCCAGGACCAGGCCGCCGGTTCCGGTTGGGCCGTAAAGCGATTTATGACCGGTAAAAGCCAGCAGATCGATAAAATCGGTTTGCATGTCGATAGGCACGGCTCCCGCGCTCTGGGCGCTATCGACGAGCAAAAGTAGGTTGTGGCGGCGGGCAATTTCGCCCAGCGGCTTGAGCGGCTGAATCGTCCCGCACACATTCGAGGCGTGGTTGACGAGAATCATGCGCGTCTCAGGCCGGATGGCCGCCTCGACCTCCGCCGGGTTGAGCGTCCCATCCGCTGCGCAGGGGAGGACCGTCAGCGCCACGCCGCGCGCCTCCAGCACCCGCAGCGGACGCATGACCGAGTTGTGTTCCATCCCGCTGGTGATGGCGTGCTGGCCGGGGCGCAGCAACCCGTGCAGGGCCTGGTTGAGCGCGTCGGTGATGTTCAGTCCAAAAGTCACCCGCAGCGGATCGGGAGCGTTGAACAGTTCGGCCAGGGCTTCGCGGGCCGAGTAAACCACCCGCGAAGCCGCGATGGACAGCCGATGACCGGAACGCCCCGGGTTGGCGCCCACCTCGTCGAGGAAATGGCGCATGGCTTCAGCCACGCAGGGCGGCTTGGGCCAGGAGGTGGCCGCATTGTCGAGGTAAACCACTTCGGGGTCGTTTCGTTCCGCGCTCATTTGGTCAGGGTCAATTTGAATTCGTCGTCGAGGGCCTGGATGGCGACTGTCCAGCCAAAATGGCGCGACATCCGCGCGACGTTCTCACGGGCGGTGACGGTATCGACCAGCACTTCGATGCGCGATTCTTTCTTTTGCATGGCTTGCTGGGTTAGAACAACGGGTTGGGGGCAGGAAAGCCCGCGCGCGTCAATTTTAATTGTCATTTTGGCCTCCTATGCCAGTTTTTCACGCATGCCGAAACCGATGACCAGGCAAACTGCCAGTCCGAGCACCACCGCGACCATGCCCGCCGGGCTGATGCCGCCAACGGTCAAGACGCCATCGACCAGCGCATCGGGGCGGGCGGCCAGGCCGAAATTGTGGGCAAATGCCGCGCCGGTAATCATGCCCAGCACGAAGACCGCCGAATCGCTGTCGCCTTCGCCGGCCAGGAAGAGTTGCCGCCCGGGGCAGCCGCCAGCCAGCACGTAGGCCAGCCCGGCCAGAACCATGCCGAGAATGTTCCAGAGCAGGTTGCTGTGGGCAATGGGTTGGGCGGTGTAACCGAAGTTGAACTGCCCGAGGGCCAGGTTGGTGACGAAGGCCGCTACCAGCAACGCGCCGAGGCCGCTAATCAGGTGGGTGTCGCGGATGAGAATCACGTCACGAACCGCGCCCATCGTGCAGAAACGGGTGCGCTGGGCCAGGAAGCCAATCAGCAGGCCGACGCCGAGCGAAATCGCCAGCGGGGCAAACAGCGAACCAGGGCCGCTCTCACTTTGGAAGATGGGCCCGCCCTCGGCAAAGATCGGCTGGAAGACGGCCAGCAACAACAGACCGACCATCAGGGCCGGGAAGATGTAGCCGACGATGGGGTAGGTCTTGACGCTGCGACCCAGGCTGTAGCCGTTGCGCAGGAAATAGACGCCGATGGCGATGCCAACCGTCAGGCCGAGGATGCCGGGAATGGCAGTCATATCCCCGCCAGCCAGGCGGAAGTTGGCCCGCCAGGGGCAGCCGAGGAAAACCAGCGCGCCAATCATGGCAAAAACGCCCAGCACGAAGCGCACAATCGGCGCGGAACCGGCGCGGGCTTTAAACTCACGAAACAGGAGCGCGGCGACCAGCGAACCCAGCACAAATCCGATGATTTCCGGGCGGATGTATTGCACAACGGCGGCGCGGTGCAGGCCGAGCGCGCCGGCAATATCACGCTCGAAGCAGGCCACGCAAATGCCCATGTTTTTGGGGTTGCCGAGGAATTGCAGCAGCGGCCCCAGAATGCCGATGACCGCCCCGACCAGGACAATGCCCAGGCGCGAGGCGAAGAAGCGGGTAAGGCGTTCAGACATAAGAAAGGTCTCCAATTCAAAAAGATGTAGTGCATGTACCGCCGCCTTTAGGCGGTGTGCAGTGTATTTGCGGCAAAATCGGGAGATTTTGCACTCCCTTTGTGGCGCGGAATGTTATCCCGCGATTGCGGCTGCCGCCTGAAGGCGGCGATACAAATCAAAAATGGGTTGAGAATTTCGTTCTATTGCTGTTGGCTCCTTTCCGGTGAAAGCAAAACGCCGCCAGTTCAGGCTGGCGGCGCTCAACAGCAACAGGCGCGTTGTCTAGGCGCTGAGTCCAGGCATGAACAGGCGAACGGACGGGCACTGACCAGCGCCCTGCCGGGTGGCTCAAAGAGAATGGGAGAGTCGATACAAAATCATCGCGGGTTCCTCGTCAATAATTCTGACAGAGAAGGCTTAAAAATAAAAGTGACGGATGACACTTTTACTTTATGTCATCCGTCACAGAAGCGTTATTTATTGACTTTCAGGCCACTGCGGGCAGGTGAGTCGGTAATCCTCGCCTGGAAAGTACAATTGCCATTCGGCCAGGGTGAAATTGCGCCCGGCGGCTTCACATGCTTTGCTCACCCAGGATTGGGGGCCACATGTCCCATAAAACAATTTCACTGCCTGTCGATGCCAGCAGATTGCCATCGCTGCTAAAAGCCAAATCTTTCACGGCCTGGGCGTGGCGAATAAATGGCCGCACCAATAACTGCTTGCTGGCGGTATCCCACAGGGTTAGCGTGTAGGTGCTATGGCCGGCGGCCAGGATTGTATCATCCGGGCTAAAGGCCAGCGATAAAATTTGACTTTCACGGTCATACAAGCGGGCAATGGTGGCTTGTTTTTGCAAGTCCCACAGGGCGATAAATCCATCGATGTTGCCAATCGCCAGCAGGTTGCCATCGGAATTGTAGGCCAGGCTGGTGAGCGAGCGCGTGATGGTGGAAATGGTTATCTCCTGGCTGGTAAATGTTTGCATATCGATTAACGTCAAGGTATTGTCGAAGCCGTTCACAAAGGCCAGGGTTTTTCCATCGGGGCTGAAGGCGATTTGGGCAATGCCCTTTTGGGTTTGGTAACGAGCCTTTTCGGTATAGTCGTTGGTTTCAAAAAACAGAAAGTCCTGGTTGTCGATTGTTACCGCCAGGGTTTTGCCATCTGGACTGAAGGCAAGCAGGGCATCGCGAGTATTGTAGGAGTTTTGCGCAACAACGATTTCTTTGCCCAGTGGGGCAAATGTTTTGGCGTCCCACAGAAACAGTTTTTGTTGTTCACAGCGTACCGTGTTGTTGGGGTAATAGATGCAGTAAAGCGCGGCGACCTGATTACCGTCTGGACTGAGCGCGATTGAATCGAGCATCATCGCGCGGCTGGTGTCGATGGTATGGCGTGGCAGAATATCCACCGCCGATAAATCTGCGCTGGCCGTTTTGGGCCTAATTTGCCAGTTTCTAAAGAAACTCTGCCGGCAACTGTAATGCTGAAATCCGCGCTCGCAGTTGAAAAAACCGGCTGAAAGCAGCGATTGATTGCCATCCAGAAAAAAAACATAGGGGGCCAGGTTTGCTTTGCCAGAAATGCCGATGAAAAGCCTGCTTTGGGCATTCATCGCGTTGAGCAGTTGGGCGCGGGTGCGGGCCTGGTCAACAATTTGAAAGGCTTCAATTGCGAGTAAGTTGGCAACTGCTATGCGCGAACTGTTTTGAGCCAGTATGGACTGAACAGCAAGTTCGTTGGCGCGCGCCAGGCTTTTTTGTTCGAGCGCAAATTGCTCCTGCTGATTGGCCCGGGATTTCTCAGATTCGGCTACTTGCAGGGCAGTTGCTACGGCGTCGGCGCTTTCAATGGCCTGGGTGCTGGCGGCCTGGGCTGTCGATTGCTGCGCAATGGCCTGGGTGCTGGCCGCTTGGGCTGTCGATTGCTGCGCAATGGCCTGGGTGCTGGCGGCCTGGGCAGTAACCACCTGGATTTCAAAATTCTGGTTGGCCGATATGGCGCTCATGCTAAAAAAGACTGCCACAAAGAAAAGCAGCAACGACATGACCATACCGGCAAAAATCAGCCGGCGTTGCATTCGGTTGCTTTGTTCGCGGCGGCGCAAGGCGCGACAGGCTTGCAAATAATCGGTTTCCTCTGCGGTTAGTTCAATTTGGGCGGCTTCCTGTTCGGCGATTTCCAGTTCTTTGGCGCGCAAGAGAAGTCCTTCGCCGCGTCCTTTTTCGTCCCATAAATGGGCCTGACGTTGGAAGAGACTCAAGTGGGTATCAAACCATTTTTTGTTATCCGTGCGGATGGGTTCAATCAGCCGATCATGCGCCAATTCATACCAGGTTTGCCCGGCGCGTTTTTCCGGGCGAATCAGGTGCGTGGTTTCGAGATTGCGAATGACCGCGTTGGGCAGTCCTTCGCTTTTCTCAACGCTGACTCGCACCAGCGAGCGCGTCCCTTCGGGGGTGATCAATTTGTTATTAAACCACTGGCGGATGTCGCGTTCAGTATCGCCGCTCTCCTGGGCGCATTTTTCAACGCTTGTCGCGTAATATCCGGCCAGCGATTGGTTGACATTCCCGACCTCGTCTAAATCTTTTTCGGTAATTTTTGTTTTGTTCTCGCTTTTATTTTCCCAGATTCGGTAGCAAACCACCTGCAACTGAACCGGCTCGATATACAACCCCAACTGACTTTGAACTGAACCATCCAGCCCCTGCACTTGGACGCGCCGCAGGTCGTCCACCAGAATTTGGGCGGCAGAGTCGCTGAACTCAACCCCGGCTTTTTTTGCGGGCTTCTGAATGGCATCCAGGGCGGCTTTGACGCCGAGCAGTTCCAGATGAAAGGTGTTGGAAAAATAAGTCGGAATGATTTGCGCGTAAGGCTCCAGCGCGCCGACATAATCGGTGCGCATCACAAACAAGGCCCAGCGATTGCGATTTTTTAGCACGGTTCGGAGTTGGTTGAAAAAAACGATTTTTGCCTGGCGGTCATTATTATCCAGCGAAAGAATTTCCTCGAATTGGTCAAAAATCAGCACTTCTGGTTCTTCGCGCTGGTCTTCAATTGAACGAAGGGTCAGGTAATCGGGCATGGAAAGGCGGGCCAGGCGGTTGAGTTTGGTGCGTAACCCCGATTTATATTTTTCCTCCAGCGAGAGCAGGGTGCTGAACACATAGCGGTTATAGCGGCGCAAATCAATGGCTGTATCTGAGGCGCTCATCAATTCACTGGGATATTCGGCATTGATGCGAATGGTAGGGTGGATAAAAAAACCTTCAGATGCTAACTGTGGGATTAACCCGGCCTGCACCAGCGATGTTTTGCCCGCGCCCGATGGGGCGTGGAGCAGGACAATTCGCTCAGAAATTAAACGATCCAGCAAAATGCGCAGTTCGCGCTCTCTTCCGTAGAGCGTTTCTGTGTTAGAAAAAGAACGCGGGCCAACATAAGGGTTGCCGATTGCCATCTTTACCTGCCTTCTTATCTTGGTGTCGTCAGGCGCGAATTGAGTTCTTTCATAAACTCTTGCGCTGTTCCCCAGAAAATGTTAATTTCAACATCTGAACCGCGTCCAAAATAGGTTTCAAGATAGCGCCGGGCGCGACCAGGGTTGAGTAAGCGGGCTTCATCTGGTTCGAGTTGGGCCGAAACATGGGCATGGCGGCGCAGCAGGTTATTTCCTTCTTTGGAGAGCAAAGACTGCATAACAATTCTGAAGCTCCATTCATCGGCCTGAAAACCGAGAAACAACAACGCAGAATCGGCCAGGGCGCGTCCAACCTGGCTGGGGATGCTCTTGATGTGGCGGGTAATCCCAATCAAAAACTCAAATGTATCGTCTTCAGTGAGTACCAGCGATTCGGGCTGGGTCAGCAATCCAAACAGATGATATACCAGCGGACGTTCAGGCGTGGGGTCAAAATCATTGTCGCCAGAGGATGCAGAAGCATTGAACGCTTCGTTAAACTCGCGCCAGGGGCAGACCATGCTCAGCGGCTCTTTTCCGGATTCGCGTAGGGCCATTTCAAGCAGTTCATCAGTGTTGGCCGTGATAAAAACCCTCGATGGAATTTGCGCCAACACTTTATAAGATTCGGTTTCGCCTTTTTCGAGAAGTTGCTGGCGGGCAGATTCAAACAATTTACCCAGCGGCAGGTTGGCAGATTTCAATTCCGGCGATAAATTGGAGTGCCTGTGAATGGCGGCGCGCAGGTGCGCCAACCATTCATCCTCAGCCGTAAAACGGGATTGGTCAATGGTGCGATATTGGGCCACTTGTGGCAACGATTCGCGCTGATGCGCCGCCAGCGGATATTCCAGTTCATCGGCCCAGCGTTGGGCCAGGTCGCGCACCGAACCAAGCAGCGGGTCGTTCAGCCCAGGGCCGATAATCGGGGTGCACCGTCCTGATTGGATTCCGCGCAACAGGGAAGGCCACTTCTCAAACTCGCCGCGCAAGCCGCCAAAACCCGGAATGTACCAGATTCGGCCTGTTTTGAGGCGCATAAATAGGGCCGGCACCCACCAATCCGGGCGTTCGCGCACCAGTCCGCGCGCGGTTGCCAGGGCGCGGTCTATTTGCCCGTCTTTTTGCAGTTCGGCGAAGAAGACCGGCATCAGTTTGGCGTTGGTCTCCATGGTGAGATTGTCTTGCATGGCAAGGACTGCCGGAATTCCAGCCGCAGCCAGGCGCGGGCCAAGCGAAGTCAGCACGTCGCCTTTGCCGCGTCCGGCGCTTTGACAGGATGCCAGCACCGCCAGGCGCGGGCGATTTTGCAATTCGCGCAGGCGCGTGATCAGGTCGCTGCCTGATACGCGGGCCACATGGCCGTTTTCGTCTTCGAGCCAGAGCAGCGATTCGCCGTTGGCAAAAGTTCCGTGCGCTACGAGATACAGGATGTCGTAAGGTTGGGCGTGCAGGGCAGCGATGAGGTTATTCAGGGTGGCTTTTTCGAGAACGTGAAAAGGAATCTGCTCCAGCCCGTTGGCAATGGCGGTCACTTCCGCTTCTTTGTCTACGCTGGCGAGTTTGTAGCCTTCCAGTCCTTGCGGCGCGGCCACAACCACCAGCGCCTTTAACTCGCCTTTGGCGCGCAGGCGAACCGGACGCCAATCCATGCTGGCCAGGTAGCGCGAGAAGTGGATGTTCTGGTCGGTTGAAAAGCAGATTTCACGCTGCGGGTCGAGCAGGGTTTCCCAGCGCAAGACATTTAATTCCCCCGCGCCAGCGTGAATGTTAAGACGTAACCGCAGGCTGCCGCGAGATTGTTCTGCCGTTGCGCGCGCCTGGGCGATGGCGGTTCGCAAGGCTTCGCTGGCAAACAGTCCGTTGCTCAAGGCCTGCCCGTAGGCTTTTAGATCTCCCAGCGCGAACAACTCATCGAGTTCGGCAAAATCGAAGGTGGCGTGGGCTTCCTGCCCGGCCTCGAGCCGAACTTCAGATTGGCTGTGCGGGTCGTTATCTGCATAGCGGAAATCAACCGCGTAGGTTTGCAGCTCTTGCCTGTGAATGGTTAGTTCTATATCAGCGGTCGCGCTCATATTTTGTTCCAGCCTTTTGTAAAAGCGACAAAAAACGTCTGATTGATAGGTAAATTATACGACAAATGTCAAGCCTGTTGCGCGGAAAAAAATCCCCACCTTGCGGTGGGGATTTTGTGAATATTTTTGCCAGATTACAACCCGGCGGCCTTGCTCAAGGTCTCGGCCCGGTCGGTGTTTTCCCAGGGCAGTTGAATGTCGTCGCGGCCAAAGTGACCGTAGGCGGCGGTTTGGCGGTAGATGGGGCGGCGCAGGTCGAGGTCGCGCAGGATGGCGCCGGGGCGCAGGTCAAAGGTGGCCTGCACAAGTTCGGCGATTTTTTCGTCGGCAATTTTGCCGGTGCCGAAGGTTTCGACGTTAACCGAAAGCGGGTGCGCCACGCCGATGGCGTAGGCCACCTGGATTTCGCAGCGATCCGCCAGCCCGGCGGCGACCACGTTCTTGGCCGCCCAGCGCGCGGCGTAAGCGGCGGAGCGATCTACTTTGGTGGCGTCTTTACCAGAGAAAGCGCCGCCGCCATGCCGGCCCATGCCGCCATAGGTATCGACGATGATTTTGCGCCCGGTCAGGCCGGCGTCACCCTGTGGGCCGCCAATGACAAATCGCCCGGTCGGGTTGACGTAGATTTTCATCTCGGCATCGCGCAATTCGGCGGGGATGATTGGGTCGATAATGTGCTTGATCACTTCGGCGCGAATCTCTTCCTGTGAGATTTCGGGGGCGTGCTGGGTCGAAATCAGGACGGTGTCGATGCGCTTGGGTTTGCCGTAGGCATATTCCACCGTCACCTGGCTTTTGGCGTCGGGGCGCAGCCAGGGCAGGGTTCCGTTTTTACGCACTTCACTTTGGCGGCGGACGAGTTTGTGTGACAGGTAGATGGGCAGCGGCATCAGGGTGGGGGTTTCGTTGCAGGCATAGCCGAACATCATGCCCTGGTCGCCCGCGCCAACCGCTTCGATTTCTGCCTCGGTCATTTCGCCGGTTTTGGCTTCGAGGGCTTTATCGACGCCCATGGCAATGTCGCCAGATTGTTTGGCAATGGCAACCTGAACGCCGCAGGAGTTGCCGTCGAATCCTTTTTCAGATGAGTCGTAGCCAATTTCGTTAACCACTTTGCGAACCAGTTCGTCATAGTTGAAGTTGGCGTTGGTGGTAATTTCGCCCAGAAGCATGACAAAGCCGGTTTTGGTGGCTGTTTCGCAGGCCACGCGCGAACGAGGATCTTGCTCGAGGCAGGCATCGAGGATGGCGTCTGAAATCTGGTCGCACATCTTGTCGGGGTGGCCTTCCGAAACAGATTCGGAGGTAAACATCAGTTTGGGTGAAGTCATAAAGGTAATGCTCATGGTTCGGGTTCTCCTTAAAAAATGAAATTGCCCCTTGCGGTTAAACTGAAAGGGCAATTGCGAAGAACGCGGACGCCCTCTCATCTCCCAGATGTTCTCTGCCGGAATTGGCACCGTGTCTAACTTTCGTTAACCGGTTGTCGAGGCTTCGTAGGGCCGGTCCCTCCGCCTCTCTGGATAAGAGTGCCGTATTGGGGCTATTGAATTGTGTTTTGCATATTACCATAACTTGAAAATCAAGTCAAAGAAAAATTAGCAACTATTCCACAATCACCACATCTCCCGCGCTGCGCCCAAATACTTCGGGGCTGTACATCTCCTCGGCCTTGGCCGGCGGGACGACGAAGGTCCCCGGCGTGGTGGCGCGAGCGACGTAACTGTAGGTGTAGACGCCGTCCCAGAGCAGGGAAGCAAAGGCCTCGGCGCGGTGATCGCGCAGGTTCTGGTGCTCGTACCAGGGGCCCCACCACCACCAACCGTAGCGGACGGTGGTATCGTTCGGGTCTTGCGGCACGCTGCCAGAGACGGCCAACGCCGGGTTGACAATCTCCAGCCCAGCCGGAAGCGGATCGACCAGGGCGACGTGGTAGCGGCGGTTGTCGGCGACCATCGTCAGTTTGACGCGCACCCTGGCCCCGGCCTTGATGTGCCAGCGGCCCTGGGCGTCTTTGTAGACATCCTCGGGATTATCCACGCCCTCGTAAGCGCGTTGGACGACGAAGCCCATGTCCACAGGCGGCAGGTTCAGGTCGGTGGGCGCGTAGCGCAGGCCGAGGCGGTAGTACAGGCGGCCAGCGCCTTCCTTGCTGATGATTAAGTCCTGCATTCCGCCCTCGGTCTCATCCAGAACGTAGGTCATCGGGATGTCAATCTGGACGCGGTCGGTGCTGCGCCCCTCGAAGGTCCCGGAACCGGCGTAGGTCTCGCCGAGCCAGATGCGGGCGACGAAATCGGGTGTCTGGCTTTCGTAGGTGTTGAAATAACGATCCAGGCCGAGCAGCACAAAGACGTTCTCCTGGGTGTTACCCCAGCGGCCTTTGGTGCGATGGGCCAACAGGCCGTTGACCACTTTTGGAATCAGGTCACTGTTTGGGTTATCTTGCATGAGCGCGTTGAGCAGAATGGCGTCGGTGCGGCGGTTCGATGAGAGCAGCAGGTAGGTCTGGTCGTCGTAGCCAATCGTGAAATTGGCCGCGCCAGCCGTCTCGACCACGCGGTTGCCCACGTGGCGGCGAATTTCCTCGAGGCGGGTTTCGTTTTCAACCAGCGGCCACAGCCAGCCGATGGCGTCCAGCGACAGGTTCTCCACCCCGGCATCGCGCAGCAGGGTCTCGGCTTTTTGGGTATCGCGGTCATCCGCCAGGTCGCGGACGAAGAGGGCGTAGGCGCTCAAGGTGCGGCGGGTGTCGAGACTGTACCAGTGCGGGTAGCGGTTTTCGATGTCGCGCAGGTAGGTCAGCGTAGAACCCAGCAGGTTTTCCGGCACATCGTAGCCTTTTTCACGGGCGCGGACAAGGGCATGGGCCACATGGATGGTATTAAATGGGCTGGATTCAAATCCGCGCTGCCAGTAGGGGAAGCCGCCATCGTAATTTTGCATGCCGCGCAGGAGTTCGATGTCGCGCGCCACCGCCGCTTCGAGTTGGCTGGGCGCGGGCAGGCCCTCGGCCTCGAAAGCCGTCAGCACATCGCGCAGGGCGGCAATGCCCAAAATGCGCGAGGCCAGTTGCTCGGAACATTCATACGGGTAGGTGTTCAGGTACAGCACGGCGTCGGTCAGGGCGTGCAGGGCGGTTGATGAAGTCGAAATCTCTAGCCCGCCATACTGCGGGAAGACGCCGGTCGGGTATTGCACGGGCTGGGCAATCGCGCCCTGGTCGATCACGCCATAAGTGGCAAAAGCCTCGGTGGTGGCAGGCGTGTAAACCGGCAGGGAAATCGTCGCGGCATCGGCATACGCGCCGGAAACCGCCGCAATCTGGATGGTGGTCGTGCCGGCCATCACCGTGCTGGCCGGGAAGCGCACCTCGACGCGGTCATTGGCCGGGATGGTGACACTGACCCCGGCCCGTTCCAGTTCGAGATTGTTGGCACGGACGACCACGCTCACCACCATCTCTTCATCGGTCTGGTTTTGCAGCACCACTGGCAACTCAAATTTATCGCCAAAGTTCAAAAAGCGCGGGGCGGATGGACGCACCATCAAGGGCAGACGCGCCGTTATATTCGATTCACCCTCCCCGAAGCGTTTGCCCGTTTCATCAACGGCGACCGCCATCACCCGGTAGCGGGTCAGGTTATCTGGCAGGTTTACCTGCGCCCGGGCCGAGCCGTCTGCGCCGGTGCGCACCAGCGGGGCGAAGACCGCCAGCGGGTTGAAGTCGGTGCGAATGCTAATCGGCGCAGCAGCCGCATCGCCTCCACCCATGCCCGATTCCATTTCGGCCATCATGGTTGGCATGGGCGCGGCGGCAGGTTCAGCAGCGCCAGCGCTAAAAGCGAAATCCGCTGAGCGTTCCATGGCGGATTGCTCATTGACCTGCTGGGCCAGGGCCAGCGGATCCACCAGCACAATGCTGGCGCGGGCATACAGACTGGAAAGGTTCGCGCCGCGCTGGGTGTAGAAGACCGAGAGCGGGTCGGTCATCTGGTAAGCCGTCAGGGCCAGAATGGCCTCGTCCACCACCACAACGGCCACTTCGGCGTCAGCGACTGGGTTGCCATCCGCGTCTTTGAGCAGGACGGTCAGGCTGGTCGCGCCGCCGGGTTCGAGGCGGCTTTCGAGCGGCGTCACGCTCAAATCAAGCGCGCGCGCCAGGGGCGGGATGTTCAGCGTCAGCGTGCCGACGGCATAGGCCGGGCGCGGCGGGACGCCGGGCAGCGGGTTGCCGTTATCGTCGGTGCGCGGGGCGGAGCCGGTCAGGTCAATTTGCAGGTTCAGGTTGGGGATGTGGGCGTCTTCAATCGGGATGCGCAGGATGGTCGCGCCGCTCTCGTCGATGCGGAAGGGTTCGGTGTAGAGAATCCCCTCGCGTGTCACGGTCAGCAGGCCCTGGGCTTTCCCAAAGGGCGACTGCACCAGAATTTCGGCCACATCGCCGGGTTGGTAGGTTTCTTTATCCGGGATGAGCGTGACTTCTTCATGCTCGACCTTGCGAGAAGGGCGGATATTGCCACCGCTGACCCAGCGCGTGATGCGGCTCTGGTTGAAGCGACCTTCTTCGTCCGTGACGCGGGCGGTGATCTGGTAGGTGCCGCCGATGGGGGTCTCGAATTCGCAGGTTTGTATCTCGCCGTTGGATTGCAGGGCGCAGGTTTGCGTCTCGGCGGCTTGTTCGCGCCACTGACCGTTGGCGTATTTCCATTCCATGCGCGCGGCTTCGATTTCAACCGGGCGTCCGGCAATCGGTTTTCCGTCCAGGTCGGCCACGATGAAATCGACCTTCATCGGCGCGCCTTTTTGCACAAAATAACGCGCCGTGCGCAGGCCGACATAGACATCCGCCGGGTGGACGAGCAGGCTGGCGGAACTGGCCCAGGCCTGGCGGTTAACGTCCATCACGCTGGCTTCGGCCACCACCGAGAGCGGTTTGGGGTCAATGGCCGGGTCGCCTTCGGGAGTAAAGTCGAGGCGCAGGTAGTGGAATCCGCCCGCGTCGGTCTGGCCGCTGAAGAATTCGGTCTCGCCGCCTTCGCCGCCGGGGCCTTCCCAGAAGTCATAATAGCGCCACCACGGACGCCAGGTGCCGAAGGTGAAGCCGGGCCAGTTGGGCGGGGAATACGCGCCAGGGCTGGTCGTCACCGTCCAGTTGGTTTCGGCGTTCGGCAACGCGCCACCGGCAAAGTATTTGGCCTCGACCGAAACAACCGCATGGCCGCCGACAAAATATGGGCCGCTGGTTTCGTTTTGGGCAATGACTTCAAATTCAGGGCGGCGGAATTCTTGAATCTGGAAACTGTGCGAATACCCTTCGCCTGGCGCATTTAGATAAACCTGGGCCGGGCCAAGATTAACCACTTCGGGCAATTGGATGACAAAGTCGAATCCGCCCAGGGCGCTGACATCGGCCTGCCCCTCGCCAATGGCGTTGCCGGTGGCGTCGTAGACCTGGTACGAAAGCGAAGTCACGCTCGACAGGCCAACATCGCCCTGCGGCCCGGCGCTGATGCGCCGAATCCAGCCTTTGAGATGGACTTCCTCGCCGGGGCGGTACATGGCGCGGTCATCAAAGACGAACCAGCGCAAGGTGTCTGAAAGTTGATACGATTGCCAGCCATCGTCGCCCCAATAGGTGGAACTGGGCAAAATGGCGGTGTCGTTGTCTTTGCTGGCGGTCAGGTAGAAAGCCCCGTTCGGGATGTCGAAACGCGCCAGGCCGCTGGCGTCGGTGCTGACCGCTGCGCCGGTCTGGGGCTGGATGCTGACATCGGCCAACGGCGCGCCGGTTTGCAGGTCGGTGGCCCAGGCGACCATGTTCTGGTTGTCGAAGTAAGCGTCCAGACCGATATTGGTGACCTGCACCCAGGCGACGACAGTCTGAGAATAGCGCTGCCAGCGGGCATTATCCAACTCGATCAGGGGTTTGGGTGGCTCGACAATCACAATGAATTGCCCGAAGCCATCTCTGGTGTAGGCTGAAAGGTCGATATCCACCTGCTCGAGGGTGTCGGCGGGCAGGTTCAGGTTGCGTGATTGCTCCAACAGGCGCGTGCCAGGGATGGCAGGCGGTTCATCGTCACGCCAATCGCGCAGATAGGTCTTGAATTTTGGCCAATCGGATGGCTCGACGGCATAAATTTTGACATTCAGCCGGTTGTAGTTGACCGCATAAACCGCCAGGGTGGGTTTTTCTGAAGCCGGGTCGAGGCTGACAAAGTTTTGGCCGGGGCCGACCAGCACCGAAGCGGCGGAGCCGACCCGGAAGGTCAGGGTGGCGTCGCGGCCCAATTCCTGGCCGAACTCGTCCTTGATTTTGCCGGAGACGGTTACGGTGTAGGTCGTGCGTCCGCGCGTCTCGCCCTGAATGTTGATGGTGTTGCCATATACATTGGCATTGACGCCGGGAATCTCCGGCGAAACGGTCAACATGTCTTCGCTGAAGGAATTCAGGTCGAGCGCGTTGTTGAAGTGAATGAAGAATGGCGAGAACGGCGGGCAGTCGTCGTCACCCCACCACGAGCAGCCGTGTGATTCGACCCGCAGGGGCGCGTAGGTCGAAAAACTGTACGATTGGGCTTCGCTCGTCACCAGCGGGCCTTCGGCGGAGGGCGTGCCGGGGCCGACGGTGACGGTGATGCGCGTATCGGCGGGCAGGGGTTGGGTTGCTTTG
>DAOUML010000024.1:0-2582 GCA_034411635.1 Anaerolineales bacterium | reverse complement strand
CGACTTTCAAGTCGCGTTTAGGAGTAAGGCGGTTGAGAATTTGCTTTCAGGCGACATAAATGTCGCTCTACGAATATCAGTTCGTAGGCAGTTACGATTTTAATGGTTTTTCCGCGCAATCCGTGTCCGTCCGCGTCCAAATCTTTATTGCCGATAATGTCTATTTTGCTATTTGCGCCAAATCAACCTTGCATATCGCAAGTTAATTTGAATACGTGGCGCCGCTTTCAGGCGGTGAGTTGCCGCCTGAAGGCGGCGCTACATGGCGCATATTGAGAATTGCCCCGCCCAAATCCTCAACTTATCGCCGGGACGGGTATAATTTACCCACGAAAGAAACACGTCAGACATACCTAAATTTTTGCGCAGATAACTGCATCCATCGTCAGGAGAAAGCCATGATTCGCCTTTACAACACCCTCACCCGCAAAAAAGAAGAACTGCAAACCCTCCAGCCCGGCCTGGTCAAAATGTACGTCTGCGGCCCAACGGTTTATAACGACGCCCATATCGGCCACGCCATGTCGGCCCTGGTCTTCGACATCGTCCGCCGCTACCTCGAATATCGCGGATTCGATGTCCGCCACGTCATGAACTACACCGATGTAGACGACAAAATCATCAACCGCGCCAACGAAATGGGCATCGACCCCTTCGCCCTCTCCCAAAAATACATCGACGAATTCGACCAGAACCTCGAAGACCTCAACATCCTGCCCGCCACCGCCAAACCGCAGGTCAGCAAAACCATGCCGCAGATTATCGACTTCATCCAGGGCCTGATCGACAAAGAAGCCGCCTACGCCGCTCCCAATGGCGATGTCTACTTCAGCGTCAGCGAAGACGACGACTACGGCAAACTCTCAGGCCGCAAACTAGACGACATGCAGGCCGGCGCGCGCATCGAAATCGAAGAAACCAAAAGCCACCCAATGGACTTCGCCCTCTGGAAAGCCGCCAAACCCGGCGAACCCGCCTGGGATTCCCCCTGGGGCAAAGGCCGCCCCGGCTGGCACATCGAATGCTCGGCCATGAACCTGCACGAACTGGGCGAACAAATCGACATCCACGGCGGCGGCAACGACCTGGTCTTCCCCCACCACGAAAACGAAATCGCCCAAACCGAAAGTTTCACCGGCAAACAATTCGCCCGTTACTGGATGCACAACGGCATGCTGCAACTGGCCGGCGAAAAAATGTCGAAAAGCCTCGGCAACATCATCAGCATTCAAGAATTTTTGAGCAAACGCGATGCCGATGTTATGCGCATGTTGGTCTTGATGGGCAACTACCGCGCCCCGCTCATTTTTTCAGACGAAAACCAGGACTCCGCCGAAAAATCCCTCGACCGGCTACGCGCCGCGCTGCGGCCTGCCTCGGCCTCTACAAACGGAATCCCCGCTGAAGCCGAATCCGCCCTCGCCGCCCAGGCCGAAGCGACCCAACAGACCTTCACCGAAGCGATGGACGACGACTTCAACACCCCGCTCGCCCTGGCATCCTTGTACGAACTTTCCAAAGCCATCAACACCGCCCGCGATTCTGGCGCAACCGCAGCCCAACTGCAACCCGCCCAAAATGCCCTGCGCGAACTAACCGGCGTCCTCGGCCTGCGCCTGACGGAAAAAACCGGCTCCGGCGGCGCCGACCCGTTCGTGAACCTGCTGCTCGAAGTCCGCGCCGAAGTCCGCGCCCAAAAACTATGGGCGCTCTCCGATCTGATTCGTGACCGCCTGAAAGCCCTGGGCGTCACCGTCGAAGACAGCAAACAAGGCTCCACCTGGCACTGGTAATCCTATGACCAACCTATTGCAAGCCCCCTATGTCCACCCCACCCGGCGCAACCACGCCCTCGAACACGCCACCCTGCACATTCTCTCGGCGCGTTTCCCCCAAACCCCCATGGGCGGGCACTCCAACCCAACCGGATTCTTCATCGTCGGCAAACTGCCCACCGAACAGGTGCGCGAAGCGGTTGGCATTGCCCTCTCGCGCCTGCAAAATGGAGAAGCGGGCCTGGCAATTCACCCTGGCTGCGGCACCAACTACGCCGTCACCGGCGGGCTGGCGGCGTTTGCGGCCCTTTTGGGTTTTATCGGCACCAAAAACACCCGCGAACGCCTCGACCGGTTGCCGTTGGTCAGCCTGCTGTCCATGTTTGCCTTCATCTTCGGCCAGGCCATCGGCCCCCTCCTGCAACAAAAAATCACCACCGACCCGGACCCCGGCGATATGGTCATCGTGGACGTGTACCCGGTCACATCTGGCCTGCACCGGGTCGTGACGCGATAAGAGCGGCAAGTTTGCCGGAGGCCTTCCCCTGGTATAGCGTTGGGTAACCCATTGACAATAATGGAGATTTTTATGAGTTCAAAAGCAGATACCAAAAAGTCCACCGGGAATTCTGGTGAAGGATTTTCAGCCGAAGAAAAAGCGGCGATGAAAGCCCGCGCCCAGGAATTGAAAGCCGAAGCGCGCGCAGTCAAGAACAGGGATGAAGGCGAAAAAGCGGTGCTTGCAGCCATTGCCGCGATGCCAGAACCGGAGCGTTTGATGGCAAAGCGTCTGCATGAGATTATCAC
>DAOUML010000023.1:0-4034 GCA_034411635.1 Anaerolineales bacterium | reverse complement strand
AAAACAGCCCAAAAGCCGTGTATTCATACTCCAAGTGGCTTTTTGGCAACTCTTTAGCCCCATTTTTGAGGCTCCAGTGGGAGATTTTTTCAAGGATTTTTCACTCAAAGGGTTTTTCGACAGTCTCGTTGGGTGCTAACTGAAAGATTTTTTAGAACGGAGATAAATATTCGGATGTCATTTTTCAAAAGAATCATTAATTGGTTAGAGTATGGGTCAGCGAAGTTGATTACAGATTTCGGAAGATTATATTCGGGTAGATTGGGTAATGAAGCATTCACCGTTGACGCTAAACTCATGCGAGAAGGTGAGTTATGGATATTAAGGTTGGATTTGCGACGACAATGGGGAAATACCGGCAACCGAGAAGTTGTGGATTGTTACTTCAAGGAATTAGAAGAAATAAAGAAACCGTTTAATGAGTTATTGAATGATGTTAATGCGGGCGCAATGGAAACGAACATTGCTATTGGTTTGGTAACAAAAATGCTAACCGGCATTTCTGCAGGAGAAATCATTCGGGGTTATGGTCGAATAGACAATCACCCGAGGAATGACTCTCGATTTCACACGGAGCTTTTCTTGTCGCAAAACGCTTCTCAATATTGGCTTCTTTTATCTGTGGGAAAAGGCTCAGTTGAGTGGAGTAAGTGGCCCATTGACGCAGGAGAAGCTATTTATCAGCTATTGGAACAGATAAAAAAAACAATGGAAAAGTCGACCCAAGTTTCTAAAAATTTCACAGGCTCAAGCGGTGTTGAGAATAACAGCAAAAACTAAGCCGCCTTGTAAAACGCACCCAACATTGCTTCCACTCGGACAAAAGCGGGGTGGTTCTCCGCTTTTGATGGGATTCACATCACTGGCTTTTTTGGCCTTTTGGCATTTTCCCGCCAAATCCCGCTTTTGCCGGTAACTCGGGCCGTTAACCACAAAAAATCAAACAACAGCCCCGACGCTCTCCCAAGCGCCGGGGCTGTATCTTTAACCAGACCTGACAGGCGGAGTACTGAGCCTGTCGAAGTGCCTTAACTTGAATCCTGCTGAAAACCTTGCTTGTAGTATCATTTTGTGATATTATCCCGCCGTGGACAGCAAACATCGAAAAACCCTTGAAGCCATTTTCGAGAAACCGGAACGAGCCAATATTCTTTGGCGGGATGTCGAGTCCCTGTTCAGCGCTTTGGGTGCTGAAATTTCACAAGGCAATGGCTCACGGGTTCGGGTTGCCCTGAAAGGTGTCCGCGCTGTGTTTCACCGTCCGCACCCACGCAAGGAGACCAACAAAGGAGCGGTAAAATCTGTTCGCCGCTTTCTGGAAGCGGCAGGAGTCAAGCCATGATGGAATATAAAGGTTATATCGGTAAAGTTGAAATCGACGAGGAAGCCGGCATTTTGTATGGGGAAGTGCTGAATGTCCGCGATGTGATTACTTTTGAAGGCGCGTCGGTCGAAGAAGTGCAACAGGCTTTTCGAGAATCGGTTGACGATTACCTGGACTTTTGCGCCCAACGCGGTGAATCGCCAGAAAAACCGTTTTCGGGCAAATTTGTTTTACGTTTGCCCGCAGAGTTGCACCGCAAGGCATACATTCAAGCAAAATTGAAAGACAAAAGTCTCAACAGTTGGGTGACGGATGTCTTGCAATCGGCGATTGAAGGCAAGTAGGCGCTTCAAAACAACAGCCCCGACGCTCTCCCAAGCGCCGGGGCTGCTTCTCTACTCTTCTACTTTCTTCTCTCTACTCCCTACCGCACCATCTCAATATAATCCTGCGTCACCATCTCGCCGCCGCCCAGGAAGGCGACCAGTTCGGCCACCAGGCGGGCTTTCTTTTCGGCGTCTGTGCGGCTCCAGGTGCGGCTCTTGACCTCGAGGAAATGTCCCAGGTCGGGTTTTTCGACTGTATCGAGATTGATGTAGAACTCCTCGCCCTGATATTTGATAAACCAGCGCAGGCGCTCTTTCTCGATGGTTTTTTCGTCACCAGGGGTGAAGTATTCGCGGTAAAAGCGCAGCGATTGGGTGGCCGGAGCCAGGTAGCGCGAGCGCGAGAGCAGCACATCGTGGGCAATTTCGCCTTCGCGGCTTTCGCCAATCAGCGTCAGGCGCTGGCGGACATTGGTGGTTTTGCCCTTCGCGTCTACAAAGTCGTCTTCGCGGTAGCGCAAGCGTCCCTGGCCGGGTTCGTTGAAGGTGAAGTAATTGTCATACTGGCGGTAGTGGCGGGTGTAGACGATTTCGACCTGCGGCTTCTTCAGCGCGTTCTTGACCAGCGCCGGGTCAAGAACCTTGACTTTGGCCTGCACCTCGAAGGATTCTTCCTCAATTGAGCCGCCCAGGGCAATCAATTTGCTCAACACCGACTGCTCACGCGCCATCAGAAAAGCGTCAATCTTGCGGGCGTATTCATCGGCCTGGCGCAGCAGGTCGGCTTCGTCGAGGGTCAGCAACTTTCGCTCAGTCATCAGCCAACGTCCATTGACCATTACATCGGTCACATCGGTCGATTTGGCGGCGTAAACAATCTGGGCGTAAGCATTGTCGGGGCTGCGCTCGAAGCGTGGCGAATTGTGCAGCGGGTTCAAATCCACCAGAATCAGATCGGCGCGTTTGCCGGGTTCGAGCGAACCGGTAATATCGCCGATGTGCATGGCGGCGGCCCCCAGGCGGGTAGCCATCGCCAGGGCCTCGCGGGCCGGGATGGAGGTCGGGTCATTGCTCTGGGTCTTGGCGATAAAGGCCGCCAGACGCACTTCCTCGAACATATCCAGATCATTGTTGGAGGCCGGGCCATCGGTGCCAATGCCCACGTTCAGGCCGGTTTCGCGCATCTTCGTCACCGGGGCCAGGCCCGAAGCCAGTTTCAGGTTTGAAGAAGGATTATGGGCCACGCCCGCCCCGGCATGAAGCAGGGTGCGCATTTCGCCTTCGTCAATATGGACGCAGTGGGCGGCCAACACTTTGGCATCGAAAAGCCCCTGTTTCTTGACGTAAGGCACCACCGGCATGCCGTTCTCGTTGCGCATATTCTCGACTTCGTAAGCCGTCTCGGCAATATGGGTGTGCAGCGGCACATCAAACTCGCGGGCCAGTTGGGCGGTGGCGCGCAAGATGTCGGGCGTGCAGGTGTAGGGCGCGTGCGGCGAAACCGCCGGGACGATGAGCGGGTGTCCCTTCCATTTTTCGATAAAGGCGCGCGCCATCGCCAGGGCTTCCTCGTAAGAGGGCGCATCGGGGGCCGGGTATTTCATCACCGTTTGCCCCAATACGCCGCGCAGACCGGCATCGGCGGTGGCCTGGGCCACGTCATCCTCGAAGTAGTACATATCGGCGAAACTGGTCACGCCGCTTTTGATGAACTCGGCGCAGGCAATCAGCGTGCCCAGTCGGCAGAACTCAGGCGAGACAAACTCGCGCTCAACCGGCATCATGTAGCCCATCAGCCAGACATCCAGGCGCAGGTCGTCGGCTAGGCCGCGCAGCAGGGTCATCGGGACGTGGGTGTGGGCGTTGACAAGACCCGGCATCAGGACTTTGCCGCCGCAATCCAGGCTTTGTTCCGCTTCGTATTCGCGCCGGACCTCGTCCTGTTCGCTGATTGCGAGGATTTTATCGCCGCTGACGGCGATTGCGCCACGTCGGTATTGGGTGAATTCTGCATCCATCGTCAGGATGTGGGCGTTGTAGAGAATCAAGTCTGCTTTTTGGTTCATTCAGGCTCCTTTTGGATGTGAGAAGAGAGCGGGACAGCATCCCGCTCTACGTTGAAGGTTATTTTGTTATGTTTATTATGTACTTGTCTGACAATTAAGTCAAGCGGGGCTGAAAAAGATGTTCAATGGATACTTTCATCGAACCTGCTGATGCCCAGATTGTTATTGAGCAGGCGCAAGAATTTTTGAGCGTGGCGAGGCAATACCTGCAAAAAAATGGTAACTGCCTACGAACTGATATTCGTAGGGCGACACATCGTCCCCGAATGGGGGTTTATGTCGCCTGAAAGCAAATTCTCAAATGCCTTGCTCCAAACG
>DAOUML010000022.1:0-17448 GCA_034411635.1 Anaerolineales bacterium | reverse complement strand
ACCAGCCCGACGCCATCGCCGATGTCATACAGCGTCGCGCCGGCATTCTCGGCCACCTTTTTCGAGCCGGAAATCGTCACAAACCCGGCCGGGCGCGTCAGCGGCACATATTTCTTCTGCGCCACGTCATACACGCCGACTTTGGTTTTGCCTTCATATTGGTAAAAAGTGGACATTCCGCCGGCGAGCATTTCGGATACCCATTCCGGAGCCGGGAGCCCGGCTTCAGCCATTCGCTGCGCGGATCGTTCCACCCCGAGCCTGTCCCAGGTTTCGAAAGGCCCGGCCTCGTGCCCGAACCCCCAGCGGACGGCGTCATCAATCGGCTTGGGCGTGTCGGCCACTTCGGGGATGATCGCCGCCGCGTACTGGAATCCCTGCCAGGTGAGGGCTTGCACCAGTTTGGCGGCTTTGTCGTCGGCTGCCAGCAAAACCGTCAGCCGCTCGGCCAGGTCTTCGGTGTCTTTGGCCTGTTTAACGGAATCAAATCGCGGCTTGGTCGGCGCTTCATGCTCCAGCGTGGAAAGGTTCAGGGACCAGAATTCCTTCTTGCAGCCCTCGCCCCGCACTTCCTTGTAAAATCCGACCTTGCTTTTGTTGCCCAGCCAGCCGCGTTCCAGCAGAGACTTGATTAACGCGTTCGGCTTTTCGGCCTGCAAATAGGGTTGGGCGTAGGTATCGTGCGGGATGGCCGGGGCCAGGTTGCGCCCGACGTGATCCCAAACATCGATACCAACCAGGTCAATCAGGCGGAAGGTGGCAGTTTTTGGGCGGCCCATCAGCGGGCCGGTGAGAGCGTCAACTTCGTCGACGGTGTAGCCGTTCTCGATGATGAAATCGAGCGCAAAAGCCCCGGTGCCAAAGGCAACCCGGTTGCCGATGAAGTTGGGCGTATCTTTGCACAGCACAATGCCCTTGCCCAGGCGGTATTCGCCAAAATGGCTGATGAAGGTGACGACTTCGGGCAGGGTATCGGCGGTCGGGATGACTTCGAGCAGTTTCAGGTAGCGCGGCGGGTTGAAGAAGTGCATGCCCAGGAAGTGCTGCCTGAAATCGTCACTGCGCCCGGCGGCGATGTCCTTGAGCGGGATGCCGGAGGTGTTCGAGGCGATGATACTGCCCGGCTTGCGGGCCGCGTCGATGCGCTCCATCAGCGATTGCTTGATTTTGAGATTCTCGACAATGACTTCCAACACCAGATCGGCCCCACCGATGGCGGCCTCGAAATCATCTTCCAGGTTGCCGGTCTTGACGAGGGCATGCCCCTCAGACGAGTAAAACGCCGCTGGTTTGGCCTTTTTGGCGTTCTCCAGGCCGGTGTTGACGATTTTGTTGCGGTCATCACCTTCACGGGGAACAATATCCAACAACGTCACCGCCACCCCGGCATTGGCAAAATGCGCCGCAATCGCCGCGCCCATGGTGCCGGAACCGATGATGACGGCGTGATTGATTTTATATTTGTTCATAGGTTCTCCAGTCGATATTCGATAATTCGATAATTCGATATTCGTTATTCGACAATTCGGCTAGCCAAACATCGAGCATCGAATATCGAGTATCAAGTATCGAATAGCGATTTACCGCAACTCCGCTCCGCTGTAGCCCAAAATCTGCCTTGCCACCACCAGCCGGTTGATCTGCCCGGTGCCTTCGTAGATGTCGGTGATTTTGGCGTCGCGGAACCATTTTTCGAGCAGGTACTCGCGGCTGTAGCCGAGCGGCCCCATGATTTCAACCGCTTTCTGGGTAATTTTGGTGACGATGTCGCCAGCCTTGACCTTGCTCATCGACGACTCAAGCGCGTTCGACTTCTGGTTGTCCGCCATCCAGACCGCTTTCAGCACCATCAGCCAGGCGCTCTTGAGCATGATTTCCATATCGATGATGTCGCGCTCGATCGCGGTCAGTTTTTGCCTCGGCAAGCCATAGCGGATGGTCACGCCCTGTTCCTCGAGCATCTTCTTGACTTCCTCCAGCGCCGCGCGCGCCACGCCGACGCCGGTGGCCGCCACCAGCGGACGGGTCGCGTCGAAGGTCGCCATCGCGCCCTTGAAGCCGGTGGTGGTCTTCTCGACGGTCGGCGAACCGAGCAGGGCATCGAACGGCACCCGCGCATCCTGCAACACAATCGAAGCCGTGTCGCTGACGCGAATGCCCATCTTGTGCTCCAACTTGGTCACTTTCACGCCCGGCGTGCCAGCCTCGACCACAAAAGCGCGCATCCCGGCCCGGCCAGCCGTCGGGTCGATGGTCGCCCAAACGACAATAAAGCCTTTGCCAAACTGCTCATCCGGCACAAACGACTTATGCCCGGCGGTGACAAAAATCTTCTCACCGTTCAGCACCCATTCGTTGGTCTTTTCGTCCAAAACGGCGGTGGCGCGAATGGCCGAAGTGTCCGACCCGGCCTGCGGTTCGGTCATGCACATCGCGGCAAAAGTTGGCTTTTCCTCGGCAAAGCGCGCCAGGAATTTGGCCTTCTGCTCGGGCGTGCCCGCCGCTTGCACCGCCGCCGCGCCCAATCCGCCACCGGGGGTGATCAGGTACATGCCCACATCGCCCCACGAGAGCATTTCAAGCATTGAAGCCAACGACTGGTAGCCAATCGGCGGGTGCTTGGGTTTGCCCTCACCCCCTGCCCCCTCTCCCGCAGGGCGAGGGGCTTTTTCCTGTGGCGCGAGCGACCCGGCCCCAGTCGAGCGCATGGCGGTGTGCATAAATTCAATGTAGCCATACGGAATGGCATGCTCGTTCTCGTCCATTTCACGCGACACCGGGCGCATCATGTTATCCGCTACGGTTTGCAGCATGTAGCGCATGTTATTAATCGGTTTAGGGGATTCAAATTCGATGGTCATAAGAAAATCCTTTCGGGGTACGGTAATTCGATAATTCGATATTCGATAATTCGAGCATCGAAGAACGAATGCCGAGTATCGAATATCGCTCTACACAATCGCCAACCCGGTGAACGTCGCAAAACCGCGCCCGTTGCGCATCCACATCTCAACCGGGTACTCGCGGATATAGCCGTGGCCGCCCAAAATCTGCACAGCGCGGTCGGTGACCATCATCACCATATCGGCAGCGCCGGTGGCGGCCAGGTAAGCGTGGGTGAAGGCATCGTCCTTGCCAGTATCCAGCATCCAGGCCGCCTCCCAGGTCAACAGGCGAATAGCCTCGATCTCGGTCGCCATTTCAGCCAGCATAAAGGCAATCGCCTGCTTCTGGGCAATCTTCATTCCAAAAGCCTGGCGCTCCTTGGCATAATCACGGGCATATTCCATCGCGCCATTGGCCACGCCCACGGCCAGGGCCGCATTGGCTACCCGCATGGCCGCCAGAACCGGGGCAAAATCACCTTCTAATAAATGGGATTGGGGGATTTTTACGTTCTCGAACGTCACCCGATAAAGCGGCAGGGCATTTAAGCTCATCAGTTTTTCCGGTTCGGACACGCTCAACCCGTCACTTGCTCCCGGGACGATGAAGCCTTTCGTGGCCCCATCCAGATTGGCGTAAACGACCAGCGACTCGGCTCCAGCAGCGAACGGCACCATCGTCTTGACACCGTTCAGCACGAAGTCCTCCCCTTCGCGCGTGGCGGTTGTCTTGAGTTCGTTCGGGTCGAAGTCGAAGGACGGTTCAACCAGCGCGCCGCTGAACTTCGGCCAATCGCCTTCGATGACAGGTTCAATCCACTGCTGTTTTTGCTCTTCGCTGCCCGCCAGCAAAATCGGCATGGCAAACAGGCCAGGGGTCATCACCGCCAGGGTGCCGGCCAGGTCGCCCCAGGCCATTTCCTCGGCGGCCAACACCCCGGTCACTGCCGAGCGTTCGCCAAACCCGCCATACGCTTCGGGGATGGAGGCTTGCAAAACGCCCAGTTCCCAGCCCTTGCCAATCAACTTCTTGGGCAGCGACTTGCTTTCCTCGGCATCATGCCCCGCCGGACGCAAATCACCCTTTGCATAGCGGCTGACTGCGTCGATCAGCATTTGTTGTTCTTCATTGGGGTCAAAAGAATACATCACTCCTCCTTACAGGTTACAAGTTGAAAGTTGAAGGTTGAAAGGCGATATTCGACATTCGATATTGGTTATTCGATATTCGGCTTCCGACATTCGACGTTCGACTTTCGAGTACCGAGTATCGAATATCGAGTACCGAATTATCGAATTATCGACTACCGAGTATCGCTCTTGCGAATGCCTTCCAAAAACATCTCTGCAAAATGGTCGGCAATTTGTTCGGGGGAGAGACTGCCGTCGGGACGGTACCAGGTAATCGTCCAGTTAAGAACGCCGAGCAGACCGCGAACCGTCATCGGCACGTCAGAACAGTCGAAAATCCCGGCCTGGTTTCCCTCCCGAATCAAATCGCGCCACATCTCCTCGAAATGGTCTCGAACGGGAATATGACGCATTTTGTGTTCCTCGTTTAATGAGCGATGCTCCATCAACAAAACTGCGGTCACGTCCAGATTGTCGGTCATGACTTGCAAGTAAGAGCGCATTGCCAGACGCATTTTTTCATCGGCAGGCGCATCCTGAGCCATAACATCGTTCATGCCCTCCGTCAACATCCCCAGGGCGCGATCAAGCAATTCCAGCAAAATTTCTTGCTTGCTGGCAACGTGATGGTACAGGCTGGCTTTCTGCAGGTTGACCGCCTCGGCAATATCAGCCATCGACGCGCCATGAAAGCCCTTCTGGCGAAACACCTGCGCTGCGGCTACTAAAATATCGTCTCTTGTCATCGCTTCTCCCTACCGAACGTTCGGTAGGGATATGATAATCGAGTACAAGGTGAAAGTCAAGGAAAAAAAATCCATCAAAAGTCGCTTTTGTTTTTAACATTTTATTAAGATTGATGTATAATGCTTTAACATTATAGAGGGACGGTAAAAATTGTTTCTTATCATGACCGGGGCATCCTGTCAGTCAATAATTTTTTTTACTGGATAACAATTGAACATGGTTAACGCTACAATTTTACTTATAGAAGGAAAAAAGTCTGAATTGCCTGTCTTTGCAACGCAATTGCAAAAAAAAGGCTTTTCTGTTTTTGTTGTTCCGAATGGAAGCCAGGCGTTAAAGCAAGTAAACGAGATTGGGCCTGATTTAATTATCGTAAATGCCGCTTCGCTTGGTTCGAGCGGCGTGCGAATTGTGCAATCCCTGCGCGAGAAACAAGTGGAGCGCCTGCCGATCCTCTTGTTGGTCGCGAATGGCGTAGAGGGCGAAAAGACAGTCGCAGACGTAACCATCACACTGCCATTTACAATTCAAAAACTGGTCAACCGGATGAAACCTTATCTACCTGGCGAGGGAACCAACATCATCCACGCCGGACCGTTACGCCTCGACATGGAAAATCGGCGGGTTCGTTGCATGGGGAAAAAATCCCCGCCTCACCCCACGCCTGGCGCTGCTACTACAATTGCTGATTGAGCATCGCGGCGAGGTGGTTGAAAGAGAAAAACTTTTCAAACATGTTTGGGAAACAGAGTACACCGGCGACACCCGCACCCTGGACGTACACATCTCCTGGCTGCGCCAGGCGATTGAAATAGACCCCAAGCAACCAAAATTCCTGCACACCATTCGCGGCGTTGGCTACCGGCTGGATGTATAGGTTACAGTTAAAATTAAATACAAAAACCCCGCTCATTTCGAGCGGGGTTTTCGTTGGATGACAAATTCAAACGCAATACTGTGTGTAAATCGAGGTGCCCCCACGGAGATTCGAACTCCGGTTTTAGCCTTGAAAGGGCTGCGTCCTGGTCCACTAGACGATGGGGGCAAAATTTTTGGCTTGGTTTTTTCAAGCGGGCTGAATTCTATCGCTATGCTTTTTTTTTGTCAAGGATTTTTTAGCACGAATTTCAAAACTCATACATCTTCAACCCGCTGGCTTTTGAGCGCCAACAAATCAATCTGCTTGCGGTTAAATAAAACCGCCGGACTTTCCACTTTTAAGGCCGAAATTAAGATTGCGGTCAATGAAGCATCATAAGCAGGCAAAAAATCACGGGTTCCATCTACCATAATCGCCGAAAAATCAAAACGCCCCGACCACTCCAGAGTACCGAGCAAATCATAAACAGGCGTAGCAATCCGCACCGCATACTCAGAAACCTTTGAAAAGCCACCACGAGTCACCGCCAGCGGGCCCAGGTCTTCGCGGCGAGCCAGACAAACGGCAAACAATTCTGACTTGACCACCTTAACCATCTGGTAACGATCAACCAGTTTGGTGGGCATGTGCAAACGCGCCAGGCGCGCATCCAAAATCTCGGCAAAAGAATGATTGACATCATTGAGCAATCCCATGACGCCATTGGTAGGCACAGCAATTTTGCCAACAATACGATAACTGGACGTGAAAAAATCAGCAGAAATCAAACGCTGAGAGCCGGTTTTCGGTTCGTTATACATAAAGATTCGCTATTCAGCCGGCGGAACGAAATGGTCGCGGCTGCGGCGACGAGAACGAGGTTGCAGCAAGCGCCTTTTGCGCGAACCATGCCCGGCATTCGGGCTCAGCAACGTAGAAAGCCAACTCACCGCGCGCGTGTCATACTCGCGCCGGCCGCAAACATCACAAACCCAGGCCGGAAAATTCGGCACCATCACCAGTTCATCATCCAACCAGGTAAAGTAGGTCAGAAAGTTCAAATTCATTACACCCGCCTGGCACTGATGACAGGTAAAAACAGGCTTAGAAGCAGAAGAAGATACCTGTAAATCATCTCTCATGCAAGCGACTCCTGCAAAATCGAAATACTCGCGCTGGCCCCCAGGCGGTTAGCCCCGGCGCGAATCATCGCCCGCGCATCGGCCAACGTGCGAATACCGCCAGCCGCTTTCACGCCCATCTCAGGCCCAACCACGCGACGCATCAAATCCACATCTTCCACCGTCGCGCCAGAAGGGCCAAAACCGGTCGAGGTCTTCACAAAATCAGCCCCGGCAGATTTTGCCAACAAACAGCCAAGAATCTTCTCGCGCCGGGTTAAATAGCACATCTCCAAAATCACCTTCAGGCCTGCGCCATGTTCATGGCAAACCTCAGCCACTGAACGAATATCCTCATACACCAGCGGCAACGCATTGGCCTTAAGCGCGCCAATATTAACCACCATATCGACCTCGGTTGCGCCAGCCTCAATGGCCATGCGCGTCTCAACCGCCTTAAAAGCAGGCAAATGCGCCCCCAATGGAAAAGAAACCACCGTACACACCCCAACCCCAGCACGTAGAACGCCCGCCGCCAGCGGAATATAAGCCGGATTGAGGCAAACCGTCGCAAAACGATGCTCATTGGCTTCCTGGCATAACTTGATCACCTGATCGGCTGTCGTTTCGGCTTTCAGCGCGGTATGATCAATCCACCCGGCAATCTCCACCCCCACCGGCAAAACCAGAGGGGCAGGAGCGGGCGGCAACGCTTCTAAATAACTTTCTGCTTGAGAAAGAATACTCTTTAAATCAATCATTTGCTTACCTCTAGTAAATCAACATGATCCAGCCAGCGCCAATCTTCAAAAGGCCAATAGACAAAAACCGCCTTGCCCACCACCTGATCAGCGGGCAAAGTTCCCCAGGAATGTGAATCGGAAGAATCGTTACGATTATCACCCAAAACGAAAAAATTATCGGCAGGCACAACCCAGGTTCCGTTATAAAGCGGCGCGGTGGCAATATACGGTTCATTCAGCACCACCCCATTAACCGAAACAGAATTATTGGCTATGCGAATTTCATCGCCGGGCAAACCGATCACGCGCTTGATTAAATCCTGGCGGGTCAGGTCAAAGTGAAAGACAATCACATCGCCCCGCTCAGGCTCTCCAAACTGATAGGCCAGGCGGTTAACCAGCACAAAATTACCGTTTTGCAGGGTCGGCAACATGCTCGACCCCTCCACCTTAACGCGAGCCGTCAGGGCGTTGATGAGCAAAAAAAGCACCGTCGCCAGTAAAACTGTCTCTAAAATATCATACGCGAGTTGGTACCAACCAGCCCGGCCAACCTGCGCGGCTTCTTCAGCGGCTTCAGGGGCGGACGCATTTGTTTCTGTAACGAATTCTTCCAAAACTGCCTCCAATGATGCGCCGATTATACCGCTAAACCCGGCCCCAAGCGTAAAAGGTTGGCACAAACAAAACCCGTTTGCCTGCGCTGCGAGCCTGCTCATCCTGTATTCTCATTGGCTGGATGTCGCGGGCCAAAATTTGCCCCGCCAAATCGTCTTCCAGCACGGCCCATTCCAGTTCCGTTTCGGCGGTGGACGGAACGCTCCACCCGCCGCAGATGACTCCGTTTTCGATAAGCGCAATTCCCGCCTCGGCGAAGGCGGCGGCCAACGCGCGCCCCATGCGCGGGTTAATGCCCTGCCGAACCAGGGCGGAGGTCTGCCATTCACCAAGAGATTGGAGTTCGGGCGGATAGTCGATTCTGGCGGCGTGGTCTGGCTCGGCCAGGGCGAGAATTGCGCCGCCCGGCCTGGTGACGCGCGCCATCTCGCGCAGCACCAGGCCGGGGTTTTGCACCCAGAGCAGCAGGTAGTGGCAAAATGTGATGTCGAAACAGGCTTGGGGGTAAGGCAAATGCTCACCGGCGGCATTAACGGCGAACAGGCCAGGGGCATTGAAGCGGGCCTGTTTGACGGAATCCAGGCGCAGGTCGAGGCCGTGATTCGCTGTGCCGGTGGGCGCGGGTAAATGTTCCCATAATGCGCCCGTGCCGCAGCCGACTTCCAAAATTCGTTTGGCGGTATCCAAACCGGCGCGGTTAAATAAATAGTCGCGCGTGTTTTTGGTCCAGTGGGCTTGTTGTTGGTAGCGGGCGTGCCAGTCCATGCGCTGATTATTCGCGCCAGTTGCGCACGAATTCTTCTTGTTGGGGGGTTTCGGGGGAGTGAGGGTGGCGGGCCGATTTGGGGACGGTTTGCCACCATTGGGCGAGTTGGTCGAGGGCGGCCTGGCCGCTCAAGCCGTGTCGAACCAGGTAGCACCCGACGACGGTTCCGGTGCGCCCAATGCCGCCCTGGCAGTGCAGGTAGGTTTTTCGGCCCACGCGACGCGCCTGGTCGAGATGGTTGAGAATGGTTTGCATTTGTTCGGGGGTGGGCAGGCTGTAATCGGGGATGGGAAAGTTATGGTAGGTTACTTGAAGGCCAAATTCATTGGCTTCGTGTTGGAGCAGGTTCTGGTAGGGTTGACTATCACCGGGGCTGGTGAGGTCGATGAAGGTGTTGAAGCCGTGCTGAAGGAAGGCGGCAATGCGCTGGCGGGCGCGCTCTGGGCTGTATGCCGATGCGGGGTATTCGCCAGCCAGGATTTTGCCCGGTACGAGCCAGTAGGATTCGGGGATGGGCAGCACGGGGGTTTCAGGTTTCAGGCGCAAGATTAGAAATCGTCGTTGAGAGAGTTGGGAGAAGGCGGGTATTGCGGGATGTCGCGCCGAAATTCGTAGGCTTCGATCATATCTTCGATGATTTTGCTCTGTTCCAATGTTACTGTGCCAAATTGAAAGCCGACGTTGTAAAAAGCCGGGTCTATATCAGGCTGGCACCAGGCGACCCGGGCATTCAGGTTAAGATGGTCGGCGGAGAAGAGCGGCGGGTCGGGCAGGTCGAAGCGCAAGGCGACGGTTGTTCCCTCGACCATGGGGTCGTCGCTGATAATCATGGCTCCTACCAGATTGAGATCAGAGAGATAGCCAAGAATTTTTCCGGTTTCGCGATCAAAAACACGCGAATAGACCATTAAGTATTTGCGGGGAATTCTTCTGCGTTCGTCCATTTTTGCTCCGTTCTATTTTTATTAAGGCCCGCGGGTGAGAAGGCGCGCGCTTTTTCCAGCGCAGGAACGCGCAATTTTCACCCGGAACAGGCATAGCGAGGAATTCTAAACTTTTCACTATAGCAAGTGTATCAAAAATTAAACGATTTTCCTATTGCAAAAATGTGACTGCCTGCACAAGCCACAGATGCCAAAAAGGGAGGCGGAAGTTCTTGCGCCCGTCAGGGTATCTCTTAGCACGGCCCAGCAAGCGTGGTTAATAACGAATATCGGGTACGGTAGTTTCGTATTGGCGGCATTCGTCGGCCTGGCAGGTTTTTAGTTTTGTGAGCCATTCGTTCAGGGTTTTCAATGTTTCGGCATCGAGCGCGCTGGCAAGGTTTTCCATTTCATACGGGTCAGCAATCAGGTCATAGAACTCCAGTTCGCCATTCTCGTATTCGACATATTTAAACTTATCGGTGCGCACGCCGCGCCAGCCGATCTCGATGGATTCTTTTTCTATTTCGCCAGTGCCAATCATAATGGCCTGACGCCATTCGAGAGGCTGACCATCTGGAAGCAAAAGCGGCATGAGCGAGCGTCCATCGATAAAACGGGCTGTCTTGCCGCCGGCCATTTCGAGGAAAGTAGGCGCGAGGTCTACATTGAGGGTGAGTTCAGGAATTACCAGCCCAGGCTGAATGCCAGGCCCGCGCACATAGAGCGGCACGAGGATGTCTTCTTCATAAGCCAGCATTTTGCCGGAAGGTAACATGTGCTCTCCCATGTGAAAGCCGTTGTCAGATGTGAAGAAGATGTAGGTATTCTCCAGTTGTCCGAGTTCTTCAAGCAAGTTTACCAAATCGACCACCATTTCATCAACGGATTGAAGCGACTGCGCCCGTTTGCGAAAAAGTTGATCGGATTCCTCTTCTTCAAATAATCCGCCGGTTCTGCGCAAATCCTGGATGATGAGCGGCTTGTCAGACATATCTTCTTCGTGAAACGATGGGCGTTTGGGGTATTGCAGGTCTGGAAATAAGTCCATGTGACGCGGCGCAGGAATGCTCGGGCCATGTGGAGCATAAACCGATAAGAAGACAAAGAAGGGTTTGCCATCTGCGATAGTCTTACGAATAAAATCTTGAGCCTGAAGGTTGAGCAGGTCGGTGCTATAGTTTTCAGGTTTTTTATATTGACGCTCCAGCGTGCCGTTGCGATTGATGGTATAGGCAAAATAATAATTACCTGTGCCTTCATCTACAAACACATGCCAGTCATCCCAGCCGGGGGCAATATATTCCTTGCTGGGGGCAGCCAGTGGGTACAGATTAAGATATTTGCCAAGCAGCGCGTTTTGATACCCGGCCCGCTTTAGCCAGATGGCAATGGTTTCTTTTTCCAATTTATCGCGGTAGAATTTTTTGAAACCGGGCGCGTTTTCGATAATGCCTGTGTTATGCGGGTATTGACCACGCAGGGTGGATGCGCGCGAGGGACAACACATTGAAGATGTAACAAAAGAATTAGCAAACACTGCGCCTTGTTCAGCGATCAAGCGGTTTGTGTTGGGCATGTAAGGCATTAGCGGCATATCCAGATCATCGGTGTAAATGAAAAGAATATTCGGGCGGAACCGTGAGGCTTCGCGCTGGGCCTGCATGTAGGCCAGAACGCCAATGCCTGCAAAAACAATCAAAACAAACAAGGCAAAAAACCATTTCAGATTTAATTTTTTCATCAAACTACTTCCTTCCTTTGCGGCGAATTACGAAGCAAAATTCTACCAGACTTACAGACGACTTCCAATTGGATTTGCCGGCGGAATCGTAACGCGGCATAAATGTCGCGCTGATGCTCTTATAAAAAGGGTGCGTTTCATGATCAGTTGAAAAATGAGAATTGCAGCAACTCTCATTTTTCAACAAAACGTGCCTGATTTGAATAGGTAGCGCCGCCTTTGCACAGCACTTCGCAGGCAGGGATTTGCCGCCTGAAGGCGGCGCTACTCTGACATATTGAGAATTACTGTGAGAATTGCAAAATATTTGACGCCCGCGCAACTTTTTGATAAAATGAAGTGTCAAAGAGCGTTGTACCCTTCGCTCTAATTTTTTGCCACGAAAGGGCTAGAAACATGAAAATCTTACTCATTAAAGACGTATACAAACTGGGGCGTGCCGGCGATATTAAAAAAGTTGCCGATGGCTATGGCCGCAACTTCCTTTTGCCGCAAGGCCTGGCTGTTTTAGCAACTGCTGGAGCGTTGCGCCAGGCAGATCGCATTCGCGAAGATGCAACCAAACGCCGCGCGGCTCTCAATCAGGAAATGGACTCTGTTGCCAAAGTGTTGAACGGCGTAGCGCTGGCTTTTGGCGTGAAGGCTGGTGATACCGGTAAAATGTATGGCTCGATTACCAGCCAGAACATTGCAGATGCCATCAAAGAAAAAACAGGCATCGAAGTCAAGCGTCAGCAGGTTGATCTACAGTCGGTGCGCGAACTGGGCGAATATACCGCTTCCATCCGTCTGACAATTGATCTGGTTCCTGAAATTAAAGTAATCGTCTACCGCGAAGGCGAAATCAACCCGCTGGAAGATGTCAAGGCAGCCAAAGAAGAAGTTGTTGCTCAGGTTAAATCTAGTGAAGAAGTTCCTGCCGAGGAAACAGCGGCTGAGGCTTAGTCTCGCGCTATAATCAAAGACATCACCGATACAACCCGGCATAAAAGGGGGGCATCGGTGATGTCTTTTTAAGGCAACCATGTCTACTCCTGGCGAAAAACTACGTAATGCGCGCAAATTCCGTAACTTGAGCATTGCTCAGGTTGTAAAAGCGACCCGTATTCGCAGTTACTACATTGAAGCGATGGAAGCCGATGACTTTTCCACCATGCCATCGGCAACGCAGGCGCGCGGATTTTTGCGCTCCTATGCCGATTTTCTGGGGCTGGATATGGAAACCCTGCTGCAAAGCTCGACCCCGGCGCAGGGCGAAATCGACCAAACGGCTGAACCGGTTGAGATAAAACCGCAAATAGAAGAAGACGAACCAGTCATCGATGAGCCACGCGTTGAGACACCCCCAATCGGCAGCGAAGAGCAATTCCCACAGCCAGAAGAAGCCCCGGCAGAACAAATCGCGCAGCCTTCTGATATTGCCTTTCGGAAAATTGGCGACACTTTGCGCGCGCGACGCGAACTGCTTGGCCTTACGCTTGAAGAAATCGAACGCCACACCCGCATCCGCAAAGCGAACCTGCAAATCATTGAAAATGCCAATTTTGACAAAATGGCATCGCCAGTACAGGCGCGCGGCATGCTCAAAGCCTACAGCACCTTTCTGGATATGGACAGCGAAATCATCTTGCTGCAATTTGCCGATGCCCTGCAAATGCGGCACGGCGAACGCCAGTTAACACCGCCGCCGCCGCGTAAACGCACCTTGCTGCCCACCTGGATACGCAATCTGATAACGCCAGATCTGATTTTCGGATCAATTCTTATTTTTAGTATCACCGGGCTAATCATCTGGGGGGCCGCCCGCATTATTGCATCCCAGGAAATTCCAGAAGAAGAACTGCAAGCCCCTTCGATTGTTGAGGTGCTGCTGGAGGCCCCCAGCGAAACGCCCACCCCTGAAAATATCCAACCCATCAGCACAAACGCTGAATTTATCCTGGCACCAGGAATAGATGCGGAACAGCCCGCAACCGCGATTCCAACGCAAGGAACTGGCTCAATTCTGCAAGTAACCTTGCTGATTAATGAGCGCGTTTTCCTGCGCGTTATTGTAGATGGTGAAGTGAAGCAAAATGGCCGGGTTGCCCCCGGCGCGGCCCTGGTTTTCGACGCCAGGGAGCGCATCGAAGTGCTGACCGGCAACGGGAACGCCGTGCAGGTCATCTACAACCAAATAGAACTGGGAACGCTTGGCAACCCTGGCACCGTCGTCAACCGTATTTACACGCTCGACGGCATTCAAACCCCCACACCAACTGTCAGCCCAACCCCAAGCAGCACGCCACGCTTCCAACCAACCCCCACCCCCACGCTTACCGGTACGCCGGGCATTACAGAGATTCCATAAAAAATGAACCGAAAAACTTTCCACCTTGTCAGCCTGGGCTGCGCAAAAAATACGGTTGACTCCGACTCAATGGCCCAATTGCTTCAGCATGAAGGCTTCAAAAGCGTGCCAAAACCGGCCCAGGCCAGCGTCTTAATTGTCAACACCTGCGGATTCATCGGCCCGGCCAAAGAAGAATCATTTCGCATTTTGCGTGAACTGGCGCGCGAAAAACGGCGCGACCAACTGCTGATTGCCGCCGGATGCCTGACCCAACGTTACGGAGCCGAGGTAGTCAAACAGGTTCCGGGCATCAATGGCGTTTTAGGGACGCGCCGCTGGATGGATATTGTGCATGTCGTTCAACAGTTACGTAAAAACCCACACCCCGGCACGCTTTACCATCTGCCTGAGAACCCAATCGTCGGCCAGGACGAGGGGACGGCGATTCGCGCTTCGGTGGCAGGAGCCAGCGCCTATCTGAAAATTGCCGACGGCTGCCGGCGTCCGTGCGCCTTTTGCGCCATTCCGCTCATCAAAGGGACGGCGGTCAGCCGCCCGTTGGATAGCATCGTCCACGAAGCGCGCCTGCTGCGCGATAACGGCGCGCGCGAACTGAACTTGATTGCCCAGGATACCACCGACTACGGTCACGATCTGGGCATGAAAGATGGTTTAGCCACCCTGCTCGAAAAACTGACCGACTCCGTGCCAGATATGGACTGGATTCGGATACTATACGCCTACCCCGGCTATGTTACCGACCGGCTGATTGAGGTCATGGCCGAGCGCGAACAAATTCTGCCTTATCTCGATATTCCCCTGCAACATGCCCACCCCCAAACGCTTCAACGCATGAAGCGGCCGGCCAACATCGAATGGGTACACAAAACCCTCGACAAAATGCGCGCCGCTTTCCAAAATAAACCCCAAAAATTGGCGATACGCACGACGTTTATCGTTGGGTATCCGGGTGAAACCGAAGAGGAGTTCAAAGCCCTGTACGATTTTGTCGCCCAAACCCGGTTCGACCGCGCCGGGGCCTTCACCTTTTCCTTTGAACCGGGAACAAGTTCCGAGCCGCTGGGCGACCCGATTCCGCAATCCGTCAAAGAGGAGCGGCGCGGGGCGCTGATGGAACTCCAGCAGCGTATCTCGCTCGAAGTCAATCAGGAATATGTCGGACAAACCTTGAAGGTGCTGATTGAAGGCTACGGCGATGGGATTTCGGTTGGTCGCTCGTACCGCGACGCCCCCGAAGTCGACGGGTTGGTTTTCATCGAGGGCAAATTGCCGGTTAATGAAATCACCCCGGTCACAATCACCGGGGCGATGGAATATGATTTGAGCGGCGTACCGGCCCGAATGATCAGCCTGTAAACTTAGGGAGAGGCCCAGGCGATATTGGTGATGTAAAAATAATTCTCGCCTCGATAAACCGCGCCATGATACGGGCGTAAACGCTCTTCTGTGCCAAGCACTGTCCGATAAATGCCAAGCGAATACTGCTCTTCGGCGTCCAACTCGGTCAGAAAGAACAAAACCTGACTACCATCCGGCGACCAGACCATTTTGGGGTTGAGCGAACCGCTGTTGCCGAGCCTATCGCCATATTCGTTCAAGATGCCGGTTTTCAAATCAAGCAGATAAGTTTCAAAGCGTAAAGATTTCTCAAAGTAAGCGCTATAAATATCGTAGTAGATGAAAAGTTTGTCCGATTGGGGTGAAAAGGCCAGGGCGCGCACGTCGGGGAAAACCCTGAATCCGCGCCGCGCGGGCAGGTAAATTACCTTGCGGCTCAAAATCCCTTCCTCAAAATTCTGCACGGCAAAATAGCGCACCTTGCCAAAGTTTTCGGGAGTCAGGGCTTCAGGATTGATAAACGCGTACCAACTTCCAGCGGGTGAGAAAGCCGGGCGAACTGTATCTTCAAAACGCTCGGCGGGCTGCCCGGCAGATTGATAGTAAATACCCTCGCTCTCGCAATAGTCCTTGCCCTGGCAAGAACCGCTATCAAAGAATACGGCTTGTTCATTGCGCGAAACAAACAGGCGGGTTGCCTGTCCCTGGCCGCCCTGATAGGGCTGGTTGGCATCAATCAGGGCAGCCGGCGCATCTGGCCCGTTGCCGGCCCAATAAGCGCCACGCTCACCCTGCCAGTAGAGCGATTCACTGAGCAGTTCCGATGAAAAATCGTCGAGATTAAGCGAATACAGAAGGTTTTTCTGATTAACCAACAAACGGCGACCATCCGGGTGAACATCTTGCAAATCGAAACCGGCCGGCAAAAACTGGCGCAGATTCTGACGGTCATATTCATACGCAAAAACGCCCAAAGACTCTATTTCGCCATCTTGCGATTGAGCCATGCCAAAAAACACGCATCCGCCGGCGCAATTTGGCTCAACAAGCACATCGATTTCTGGCTTAACAGGCATGGTCGCTTGCGGCTCAGCCGCCACTTCGGGAGTCGGCGCGGCGGATAATTGCGCGGAATCTGTTTCAATTTTTTGTGAAACCTGATGCAAGGCGCGTAAGGCCAGGAGATTTTTCTGGTCATAGCCTTGCTGGCTGAGATGAAAACCCTCGCGTTCAGGGTCAATACCGCGATTGGGCAAATTCTGAGCGGCGCGCCAGAAATTGACCAGCGGCAGGTCATATTCATAAGCCAGCCGGGCCACCGCCGGATTGATAATATGAATCCTTTCCGGCACTTCCGAGGCATCTGCCTTGGTCAGCAAAATCGGGACGCTGCCGCGCGCAATGGCATATTCGATAATATCGCGCAAATAGGCCTCGTAGCGATCAATCGTATCGGGATTGCGCCAGTTTTCGAGGGTGATAAACAAAAAAGCGGGATTGTGCAGGCGATATTCACAGGTAAGCGGCGTTTCACCGGGCTTGCACTGACGCGGGTCGGCCTGCATGGGGTTCATCAGCGAAGCGGCTGTAAATCCGCCGCGCACGGTAATGCTCTCGCGATTCATGGATGAGTCGAAATAGCGAATCGAATCCCACAGATGCTGCTCATTGCCGCCGGGTAATAATTCGCGGCGTCCAATCGGCCCCATAAACACAAAAGGAATGCCCTGGCAATCTCCCACCACCGAAAAGTGGGTCGGATCACGGCCTTGCGCCAAGCCATTTTGGAAAATTTCAATCACCCGGTCGCTCACATCGGGAAGTATCGGCGCTTCGCGCCAGTCGAAATCTTCAGGCAACGGGCGGGTTGGGATGGCAGTCGCAACCACAGGGGTCGAAGAATCAAGAGCAGGAGATTCGCCCTCCGCAACCGGCTGCGATTCAACAGGAGATAAATCTACCTGAGAAGAACCCGACTCTGCCGCAACAGGCCGCGCCGTGGCAGGAACAGACGAGGTCACTTCGCCAGGTGCAGGAGTTGGGCCACAGGCGCTAAGGGAAAACATAAACAGAAAAACCAGTAAAAAAAATCTCATATCGGCAACCTTAAAAAAAATCAACGTAACTGCCTACGAACTGATATTCGTAGGGCGACACATCGTCCCCGAATGGGGGTTTATGTCGCCTGAAAGCAAATTCTCAAATGCCTTACTCCAAACG
>DAOUML010000021.1:0-2607 GCA_034411635.1 Anaerolineales bacterium | reverse complement strand
ACTCGGCCTGTTGCTCCAAAATTTCTGTTTTGTGAGTTCTCTTTTTGCGCTTCTTCGCTACTCGTTTGGAAAGGACTTGACTCCGTGATAGTAAGCTTGAAAATACGTTAATTGGTTAATGGAGGATGGAGGATGGTTAATAGTTAATGGAGGATGGTTAATGGTTAATGGAGGACAGTTAATGGAGGATGGTTAATGGTTAATCGGTTGGTCGTTAAATGGAGGAGGTGTACTCGATGTTCCATTAACAATTAACCATTAACGAATATCAAATCAACTCATCCAGTTTACCACCATCCTCATAATGCTCACGGAAGCGTTTGACAAATTGCTCGCGGGTGTAGTGGTGGTTTTGGGTGCCGTTCTGTTCGAGGACGTACACAGCGGCCAGCGAGCCGACCTGTCCGCACAGTTGCCAGTCCCAGCCGCGGGCATAGGCCGCCAGGAAGCCGCCGCGGAAGGCGTCGCCCACGCCGGTTGGGTCGACGATGCGCTCTTCGGGCGTAACCGGCACGACAATCTCTTTGCCATCGGCATAAATGACCGCGCCCTCAGCGCCTTTGGTGACAACGATAATATCGACATGTTTGAGCATTTCATCGAGGCTCAAGCCGGTTTTCTTGGCGACCAGGCCATACTCATAGTCATTAACAAACAGGAAGCGCGCGCCTTCCATATCGCGGGCGATTTCTTCGCCTTCAAGACGCAGAATTTGCTGGGAGGGGTCGTACAGGTAGGGGATGCCCAATTCGCGGCATTCGGCGGCCCGGTTCTTCATCGCGGTCGGGTCGTCGGGGGAGATGACGACCAGGTCGGGGCGTTTTTCGACATCGCGCAGGCTGATTTCGGCGGCATGGGCCATCGCGCCAGGATAGAAAGATGCAATCTGGGCGTTGACCTTGTCGGTAGTGGCGAAGAACGATGCGGTGAACTTGCCTTCGACCACTTTGGCCCATTCGGTATCGACACCTTGTTTTTCGAGCCAGGCGCGATAATCGCCAAAGTCCTCGCCGACGGTAGCCATCAGACGCGGCTTCTCGCCAAGCAGGGCCAGGGTGTAGGCGATATTGGGGGCCGTGCCGCCGCGCTGACGGGTCATCTCATCAACCAAAAAAGACAGGCTGATATTCTTGAGCCGTTCGGGGAGAATTTGCTCGTGAAAGTGACCGGGGAAGGTCATCAAATAGTCGTAGGCGACAGAGCCGGAAAGCATGATGTCCATAAAAAGCCTCTTGGTAATTGGTTAATGGGTAATGGTTAATAGTTAATAGTTAATAGTTAATGGTTAATAGTTAATGGTTAATGGTTAATGGTGGATGGGAAAATGGTGGGTTTTCAACGAAAGACATTCGATTAACCATTAACGATTTTCGATTAACCATTAACCATCTTCTTCAAACTCACTTCAAACGGCGCAAGCGCCACGCCATTCTCGGTGACGATGCCGCTGATTAAACGATTGGGGGTGATATCAAAGGCCGGGTTACGGGCCGACGCGCCCGCCGGGGCGACCTGCTGCCCCTGAAACTGGATTCCGAGCACCTCGGCAGGGTCGCGCTCTTCAATCGGAATCAGGCCGCCGTGCGCCAGCGACAGGTCAATCGTCGAAGTCGGGACGACGGCGTAGGCCGGAATTCCGTTGTCGTGGGCGGCCAGGGCCAGCATATACGTCCCGATTTTGTTGGCGACATCGCCATTGGCGGCGCATCGGTCGGCGCCGAACAGGACTTTTTGGGCCTGCCCGCTGCGCAGGAAGTAGCCAGACATATTGTCTGAGATAATCTCGTAGGGAATGCCGTACTGCTCCAGTTCCCAGGCGGTGAGACGCGCGCCCTGCAAACGCGGACGGGTTTCATCGACCAGGACGTGGATGCGCTTGCCCTGCTCCCAGGCCAGGCGAATAACGCCCAGCGCCGTGCCCCAATCGACGGTTGCCAGCGCGCCGGTGTTGCAATGGTGGATGACCGTGTCGCCATCGGCAAGCAGTTCCGCGCCGTGGGCGGCCATGCGCTTGTTGATTTCGACGTCTTCGTCGGCCAGGGTTTGGGCTTCGGCCAATAAGAAAGCCCGAACTTCGTCAACCGAAGAACCGGAAAACCGGAGAACTGCCTTCATCAGCCTATCCACCGCCCAGACCAGGTTGACAGCCGTCGGGCGGGCAGATTTCAAGGTGCTGGCAGCGGCCTGTAAATCGGCGAACAGGTCACGGGTCGTCCGCGCCTTCGATTCATATCCGGCCAAAACGAGGCCAAAAGCGGCGGCAGCGCCTATCGCCGGAGCGCCGCGCACCACCATATCCGTAATCGCGCGGGCTACTTCGGCATGGGCGCGGTACGAGGCAATTTCCAGCGCGCCAGGCAGAAACCGCTGGTCGATCATCTCGAGGGTATTTTTTTCGGAATTCCAGGAAACAGTGCGCATGAGTCAGACACAGGAAAAGACGCCCTCTGTAAGAGAGCGTCAATGAAGTTTCGTTAGTTTAACATAAGATAGGCGCATTGTAAAGAAGGCGATGCAACGTATTCACGCTTTTTAAAGTCGGCCTTTCTCCCTCATCCCCAACCCTTCTCCCGGTGGGAGAAGGGAGCATTTCTCCCTCTCCCACCG
>DAOUML010000020.1:0-9205 GCA_034411635.1 Anaerolineales bacterium | reverse complement strand
GGATATTGGTTTCTTGGCTCATCCAATAAAGTTACTCGATAAGTTCTCCAAAATCAAGCCTTGATTATTTCACAAAATGCTTAACTTGTGACTGATGGGCTTAAAGTTACGAACTGTGTAAAAAGGAGCGCGTAGCGGCGATTTTGTCCTTTTCCACTTTGCCGGTCTCTTCCCAATAATCGAGCATTTCGCCAATGGTCAGGACGGCGTGCAGGCGGAAACCAGCCGCTTCGAGGGCTTCACGCGCCCCAGACTGGCGGTCAACCAGGACAACCACATCCTTGACGAGTAATCCCGCACCAGTCAGTTTTTCGATGGCTTCGAATTTGCTGCCGCCGGTGGTCGCCAGGTCGTCGATGACCAGGGCGGTTTCGCCGGGGTTGAAGTCGCCTTCGATTTCGGCTTTGGTGCCATAGGCCTTGACTTCTTTGCGCGGGTAAATCATCGGGTAGTTACCGGCCAGTGAAACGGCAGTCGCTATCGGGATGGCGGCGTAGGGCAGGCCGGCCAGGCGGTCGAATTGCAAGTCCCGAATCAGGGGCAGGTAGGCCTCGCCAATCTGGCGCAGCAGGGCGGGAATTGTGATGATTCGGCGCAAGTCAATGTAGATGGGTGAGATTAAGCCCGATTTGAGCGTAAATTCGCCAAATTTGATACAACCGGCTTCGAGCAGGGCATCGGCCAGGGAGGTTTGGGGATTGGTAATTGGGGATTGGGGATTTGTCATGAGGGGAACTCCGGGGTGGTTAATGATTAATAGTTAATAGTTAATGGTTAATGGTTAATAGTTAATAGTTAATGGTTAATAGTTAATGGTTAATCGATATTCGATTAACCATTAACTATTAACTCAACTTGATCGAACGCTGAAGATTGAGAATCTCATCCCGCAACGCTGCCGCAGCCTGAGACGGATTCGCCGCCCGCGAAATGCCACGCGAGACGGGGATTAACATGCCTTTGCCGTCTTTGCGTAAACCAGATTTGAGCGCCACTTCCAAATCGCCGCCCTGCGCGCCGACTCCGGGGGCCAGGAACCATAAATCTGGCGCGGCGGCGCGGACGTTTGCCAGCGCTTCGGGCTGGGTTGCGCCGACGACGAGGCCGATGTTGTTGCGGGTGTTCCAGGTTTTGGCGAGGTGGGCGACGTGGATGTAGAGCGGGTGATTGGTGATTGGTGATTGGTGATTGTCCATTACCATCACATCTTGTAAATCGCCAGCGCCCGGGTTGGATGTTTTGCAGAGCAGGAAAACGCCTTTTTCAGAGTTACCGATGAAGGGGTCGATGGAGTCTTTGCCGAGGTAGGGGCTGAGGGTGATGCAGTGCGCGCCAAGAGACTCGAAGGCAGATTTGGCGTAGGCTTCGGCGGTGGAGGAGATGTCGCCGCGTTTGGCATCGAGCACGACGGGAATCATCGAACCCATGCGGGCTGATTCTTCGGCGATGGCGTCGATGACGGTTTTGAGCGCCGTCCAACCCTCCGCGCCGAATTGTTCGAAGAAGGCGGCGTTGGGTTTGAACGCCGCAGCGTAGCGAGCGGTCTGTTTAACGAGATTCAGGCTGAAGTCGAGCGCGCTCTGAGCGGTTGGCTCGGCGAGGTCGGAAATGTGCGGGTCGAGTCCCACGCACAGGAGCGAGGAACAGTCGTCGACACGTCTTTCGAGGAAAGAGAAGAAGGATTCCATAGTTTGATATTCGATGCTCGATAGTCGATATTCGGGCTTCCGAGTATCGACTATCGAATATCGCTCCTACGCCTTTCCCAAAACCATCGCCAGCAAAGCCATGCGGACATACAGGCCGTATTCCATCTGGCGGAAGTAGGCGGCGCGTGGGTCGTCGTCGAAGTCGGGGCTGATTTCGCCGACGCGCGGCAGCGGGTGCATGACGATCATTTCCTGCTTGGCGGCTTTCATGATTTCGGGGTCGATGACGTAGGCGCTTTTGACTTTTTCGTAGTCTTCGGGGTTTTCGAAGCGCTCTTTTTGGACGCGGGTGACGTAAAGCACATCGGTTTCGGGCAGGACTTCGGCCAGGGTGCTGTATTCAGCCTGTGGGATGCCCTTGGCGGCGACTTCGTCCATGACTTCGCGGGGCATTTTGAGAATATCAGGCGAGACGTAGTTGATTTTGACGTTGTAGAGCGACAGGAGGCGCGCCAGCGAGTGGACGGTGCGGCCATATTTCAGGTCGCCGAGCATGGTGACGGTCATGCCGTCGATTTGGCCGGCGCCGAGTTCTTCAAAGATGGTGAAGGTATCGAGCAGGGCCTGGGTGGGGTGTTCGCCGACGCCGTCACCGGCGTTGATGACCGGTTTGCGGGCGGCTTTGGCGGCAATGGCGGCCGAGCCGGTTTCGGGGTGGCGCAGGACGATGACATCGGCGTAGCACTCGAGGGTGCGGATGGTGTCTGGGAGGCTCTCGCCTTTCGAGACGGACGAGTATTTGACCTCGTTAATCGGGATGACGCTGCCGCCCAGGCGTTCCATCGCGGCGGTGAAGGATGACGAGGTGCGGGTGGACGGTTCGTAGAACAGGTTGGCGAGGATTTTGCCTTTGAGCAGGTCAAAGGTGCCGACGCGTTCGACCATGCCGCGCATTTCGTGGGCAACGCCAAAGACGTATTCGAGGTCGGCGCGGCTGAATTGTTTGACTGAGATGATGTCTTTTCCGTACCAGGGGGCGGTTTTGTTTTCTCCAAAGGGCAGGTACGGGGATTGGGAATCAGTTGGCATGTTTTGGTCTCCTTATTATAAAAAATCCGAAGTCTTGTAGACTTCGGATTTTTGAATCAACGTATCAGGGTTGGAACTCGCGGAAAGGGGCGGAATAAATATTTCATCATGGGGTTGTGCCTCGGGCCGGGCAGATTATACCCGGAATGGAGGTTTTGTACAGGTGGATTTGGTCTCGATAAACTCGACCAACACGGGGCTACTCGACCATCTTTCTAACCAGGTGTCTGTTCGCTGGAAACCCTATAATTTATACAACTCGCCGTACTTGGCGCGCAGGTATTGGATGTAGGGGACGATGTCCAAATCGCGGCCAGTGGCGTGGACAATCAGTTCAGGCGCGGTGTATTTGCTGCCGTAGCGGTAGATGTTGTCCTTGAGCCAGGTGTGCAGGGTGTCGAATTTGCCCTGTCCGATTTCGGTTTTAATCTCAGGATGGAATTCGAGCGCCTTGGCATAGAACTGGGTCGAAAGGATGTTGCCGAGGGTGTAGCCCTGGAACATGCCGCCAATCATCCCGGCGTACCAGTGGACATCCTGCAAACAGCCATCCACGTCGCTGGGAGCGGCGAGGCCCAGGTCGGCTTTGTAGGCGGCATGCCAGGCTTCGGGCAGGTCTTTGACCGCCAGTTTGCCTTCGAGCAATTGCAGTTCCAACTCAAAGCGAATCATGACGTGCAGGTTGTAGGTGACTTCGTCGGCGTCGGTGCGGATGAGCGAGCGCTGGACTTTGTTGATGGCGCGGTAGAAGGTATCGAGCGAGACCTTGCCCAACTGCCCTGGGAAGGTTTTTTGCAGTTCGGGGTAGAAATGCTCCCAGAAGGGGCGGCTGCGCGAGACGATATTTTCCCAGGTGCGCGATTGCGACTCATGCACGCCAGAACTGGCGCCGCCATCGAGCGTTGTGCCTTCGTAGGCTGGGTCTACGCCCTGTTCGTACATGGCATGACCGGACTCATGGGTGGTGGAGAAAAAGGCCTCGCCAAAATCATTTTCATTAACGCGGGTGGTAATGCGCACGTCGCCAATCGAGAACTTGGTCTCAAAGGGATGGTGGGTTTTGTCTTGCCGGCCACGGTTGAAGTCGTAGCCGAATTTTTCGATGACCATTTTGCCAAAAGCCAGTTGCGCATCTTCGGGGAAGTGTTGTTTCAGGCACGAATCGTCGGCAGGTTGCTGGGCCGTGATGGTTTCAACCAGCGGCACGAGTTGTTCGCGCAGTTCTGAAAAGACCTTGCGCACGCTGGCGGCTTTCATGCCGTAATCGGAAAAGTCGATCAGCGGGTCGGCGATGTGGTCATAGCCGGGGAAGAAATCGGCCAGTTGGCGGCTTATCTCAAGCGTTTTTTCGAGCAAGGGTTGCATGGTTTTGAAATCATTGGCCGGGCGGGCTTCAGTCCAGGCCTGGTACGAGAGCGCGGAATGCTCATACGCTTCGGCCATGAACACCGGGGGAACTTTGGTGGCTTTCTCGTACTCGCGGCGGGTGGCACGGATGAGGGCGGCGTCGTCATCGTCGTAAGGCAGGCTTTCGGCATGGGGTTGCAGGTCGTCGAGCAGTTTGCCAACGGCCGGGTCGATGAATTTTTCCTGAGCAATGCGGGCCAGGACGGCCATCTGGCGTCCGCGCGCGGGCGCGCCGCCGGGCGGCATGTAGGTAGATTGGTCCCAGTTTAAGACGGCGTTGGCGCTGTTCAGGTCGTTGACTTCCTGCAACCGCGCTTTGAGTTCGGCGAGTTTTTTGTCAGTTTTTGCCATTTTTGGGGTCTCCTGTGGGGGTGAGTGAACAGGTCTATTTTACAACAAATCGGTAAGGCTTGTTGTTGGTTTTGCCCAGAGTAAGTATGTTTTTTCACAAGTCATCCTGTCTCGGTTATAATTCGCGCAACCAAAGCCCCTCTATTCGCGCAATTGAACAAACAAGGAGATTGTATGCTACACGAGCCAGCCACACCTGCAGGAAAAGATCCCGCCGGGCCATATAAAATGCGCCTGGGGGTCTGGATGTTTCTCTTCTATGCCTTGTTTTATGCCGGGTTTGTTGCCATCAACCTGCTCAGCCCGCAAACGATGGGCAAAATTGTCTTTGCCGGGTTGAACCTGGCAACGGTTTATGGCATGGCGTTGATTATTGTCGCGTTCGTAGAGTCGCTCATTTATAACGCACTGTGCAGCAAAAAAGAAACTGAAATGGAGCGCGAAACGCCCAAGAGCAAAAAAACAACCGGTAAATCGAATAAAAAAGGCAGGGCTTAAATCTTATGGCTATTTTCATCTTTATTGCCTTCGTCGTTTTTGTGGTTGGCCTTTCGCTTTACCTGGGAAACAAAGCCAAAACATCCAGCGGATATTATGCGGCTGGAGGAAATATTCACTGGAGCGTAAACGGAATCGCCTTCGCCGGAGATTATCTTTCAGCGGCTTCCTTTCTTGGCATCTGCGGCCTGATTGCCACCATCGGGTATGACGGCTTCCTTTACTCCATCGGCTACCTGGCCGGGTGGATCGTGGCCCTTTTCGTAGTGGCCGAGCCGCTCAAAAAGTTGGGCAAGTACACCTTCACCGATGCAGTAGACGCCCAATACAACTCACGCGGCATTAAACTGGCGGCAGCCATCAGCACCCTGGTTGTCTCAATCTGCTATCTTATTCCGCAGATGGTTGGCGCGGGCGTGCTCATTGAACCACTGCTGGGCATTCCACATGCCTGGGGCGTGGTGATGGTAGGCGCGATTGTAATTACCATTGTCGCCACAGCCGGCATGGCTTCCACCACTTATGTCCAATTTCTAAAAGGCGCTCTGCTGATTGTGTTTTCGAGCATTTTGGTCGGCGCGGTTGTCATACGAGGCCTTTCAACCACGCCTGATCAGGGCGGCGCGGTTCCCTTCTACACTTACGCGCATGTCGAGGCAACGAAAACGGACGGCAAAATCCAATCAGCGAGCGTGGAGGTGCTGGAGCAGGTGGATGTGAAAGGCGGATTGACCTTCGTGCGGCTCAACCATGATGGCAAGGAAGCCTGGTGGTACGCTTCTGAGGCAGATGGCGTGGTTACGCTGAAGGAATCGCAATCTGTGGTTGTCAAAACCAGCGGCCAGTGGATTAATGGCGCGCCAGCCTCAGAAGAAAATCAGTTGCGCCAGGTAGGAAATCTCGAAAAAATTCGCGGAAAAAATGAAATTGAAACCGGCAGCATGTCGATTTTTGAGTTCCTGGCGGCCATCACCGATAAAGAGACCATTGTCCGCACCTGGAAAAACGCCAGTTTTAGCAACGCAGCCGGCGAAAAAGTAACTGTGTACTATCCCCATGATGTCGCCGGAGATCGAATCATGCGCCCCGGCCTGAAATTCAAAGTGGAAGGCAGCCTGCTCGAACGCCTGGACTTCCTTTCGCTGATGTTGGCCCTCTTTCTGGGAACTGCCGCCCTGCCGCACATCCTGATTCGCTACTATACCGTGCCAAGCCCGGCCAGCGCGCGCAAATCGACCATCGTGGCGATTGCCGCGATTGGCTTTTTCTACATCCTGACCCTGTTCATGGGACTGGGCGCAATGGTCAGCGGCACGATGAACCCGGCAGATAGCAATATGGCCGCCCCCCTGCTGGCGCGTTCGTTTGGCGAGATTCTCTTCGCGGTCATTTCAGCCATTGCTTTTGCAACCGTACTTGGTACCGTTAGCGGCCTGATTGTGGCGGCTTCCGGCGCGGTGGCTCACGACCTGTTTGACCGTTATCTGCAAATCAAGATGGACGACCGCCAAAAAGTGATGGCCGGGAAAATCTCCGCCTTTATCATTGGCGGCATCGCCATTGTGTTGGGAATCATCTTCAAAGGCATGAACGTCTCCTTTTTGGTGGGGCTGGCATTCGCTGTGGCGGCCTCTGCCAACCTGCCGGCTATCGTCATGCTCTTGTTCTGGAAGAAAACCACCGCGCGGGGCATTGCCGCTTCAATCGTAGTCGGGATTGTCTCTTCACTGGGGCTGATCGCCTTTTCGCCAGAATTGTTCACGCTTTACGGCATGAATCCGCTTGACGCGCCGATTCCCTTCAGCAACCCAGGCATCATTTCTATTCCGCTCAGTTTCATCACGCTGGTAGCGGTCTCGTTGCTCACCCAGAAAAAAGCGTAACGCCATCTTCTCTACCAGACAAATTTCTCATAGAACGCGGACGAGCGCGGATTAACGCGGGTCGTTCTTAAGAAATCCGCGTGTTCAGCGTTTATCCGCGTCCGTTTTTTATGTTCGGTAGAGAAACCCCATCGTAGAATTCGACAAGAATCAAGCGGGTGCTTTCCACTTACTTTTGGAAAGCGCCCGCTTTTGATTCCTGGTTCTATTAGCGGCTTGCGCTGGAACGAAACGAGAGTCAGATGCTCTCAGGTCAGTTGATTGAGGAAATCCATGCCTAGACCCAATCAAAGGTGCGGGCGACGGCTTTCTTCCACTCGGCGTAGAAACGGGCGCGATCTTCAGCATCCATTTGCGGCGACCAGGCTTTGTCGAGGCCCCAGTTGGCGCGCAATTCGTCGAGGTCTTTCCAAAACCCGACCGCCAGACCAGCGGCGTAGGCTGCGCCCAGGGCCGTGGTTTCGGCCACTTTTGGACGAATAACCGGCACGCCAAGCAAGTCTGATTGGAACTGCATCAGGGTTTCGTTGAAAACCATGCCGCCATCCACCTTCAGCGCGGTCAGTTTCACGCCGGAGTCTTTCTCCATCGCATCCAACACTTCGCGGGTTTGGTAGGCGGTGGCTTCCAGAGCGGCGCGGGCAATGTGGCCTTTGTTGATGAAACGAGTCATGCCAACGATGACGCCGCGCGCATCTGAGCGCCAGTAGGGGGCGAACAGTCCGCTAAAAGCGGGGACAAAGTAAATGCCGCCATTATTCTCCACGCTATGGGCCAGGGTTTCAACATCGGCTGATTTTTCGATGATGCCGAGATTATCGCGCAGCCATTGCACCAATGCGCCAGCCATGGCTATCGAACCTTCGAGGGCGTAAACAGCGGGCTGATCGCCGATTTTGTAGCCCATCGTGGTCAATAATCCGTTTTTTGATTCGACTGGCTTCTCGCCAGTGTTCAGCAACATAAAACAGCCCGTGCCGTAGGTGTTTTTGGCTTCGCCGGCCTGGAAGCAGGTCTGGCCGAAGAGCGCGGCGTGCTGGTCGCCCAGGTCGCCAGATACCGGGACGCCGCCGAGTGGGGCGCGAGCGGTGCCATAGACTTCGGAGGAGGAGCGGATGGCAGGCAGCATGGCGCGCGGAATGTCGAGCAGAGCCAGGATTTCGGCATCCCAATCGAGGCTGTGCAGATTCATCAACAAGGTGCGGCCGGCATTGGTCACATCGGTGACGTGCGCGCCGGTCAGGTTCCAAATGAGCCAGGTGTCAATATTGCCAAAGAGCAGTTCGCCCTTTTCAGCGCGGGCGCGCGCGCCAGGGACATTGTCTAAAATCCATTTTATTTTGGGGCCAGAAAAGTAAGTTGCCAATGGCAGGCCGGTTTTGGGGCGCAGGAGATTCTGCTCTCCAAGCGCATTGCAGATTTCAGCGGTGCGGGTATCCTGCCAGACAATGGCGTTATAGACCGGTTGGCCGCTGGCCTTGTCCCACACGACAGTCGTTTCGCGCTGATTGGTGATGCCCAGCGCGGCAATTTCTGCGGCGCTGACGCCGGCTTTTGCCAACCCGTCGCTGATGACTTCCTGGGCGCGCCGCCAGATTTCGAGCGGATCATGCTCAACCCAGCCCGGTTTGGGGTAAATCTGGTTATGTTCACGTTGTTCGACAGCGACAATGTTGCCGCTGTGATCGAAGAGGATAAAGCGGGTGCTGGTGGTGCCCTGATCGATGGAGGCAATATATTTGGACATAAAAATCTCCTCGTGAAACTTATTCAATGAATTGGTCGATATAGTTTAGGTAGCCTTGCCTTCCGGCTTCTTTGGTCCAAAACTGAACTGATTTCTGGATATGCCGCAGGCAGGCTATCAGTTCATCAATCGTTTTTGGCTCAGGCTTTATTTCTTCACGCGTGGTGACAGGTATCAGGCCCCATTTCTTCTTTTTGGTTTCAACCATCATGGGCAATCGTCCGAGCGTAAACTCACAGACCGTAAATACGCGATCAGAAATTGATTGCGCTGATGGTTTGAGAAAAACATCTCGCGGCTCGCGCCCTTTTCGCTCTGATTGATAATTGGCAATCATTGTTTCGAGCGCGCGTAAAACGTCCCAGTCTGTCATTTCTTCTTCGGCTTCACGGTACGCCGATACAATCGCGGCTTCAATATTATGCAAAACATCGATATAGTTTTCTTCAAACTCTCGTTTGCTCATGGGGTATATCCTTTTATGGCTCTCCCGTACTTGGCGGGAAAAAGCCTAAACACGAAGGTCACAAAGTACACAAAGGGGGAACGTGACGCGCTTTTACGGGTGTTTTTCTTCGTGA
>DAOUML010000019.1:0-2565 GCA_034411635.1 Anaerolineales bacterium | reverse complement strand
AACGTCGAAGAAACCGTTGTCGCGCATGTGACCGAAATCATCGCCACGCTCTCCTTCAAAGGCGCGCAGGTCGCCACCCCCATGCGCACCCGCGAGGGCATGGTCGTGCAAGACGCCGACCGGCTGGACGCCATCGGCGCAATCGGCATTGCGCGCGCCTTTGCTTACGGCGGCTCGAAAGGCCGACTGCTGCACGACCCCAACATCCCGCTCGAAATGCACGACTCCTTTGAAGCCTACAAAAACAGCCCCGCCCCAACGATTAACCACTTCTACGAAAAACTGCTCTTGCTCAAAGACCTGATGAACACCGAAACCGCAAAAAAAATCGCCGCGGGCCGCCATGCCTATATGCAAGAATTCCTGGCCCAGTTTTATGCGGAATGGGATGGACAGCGCTAATGCAGAAATTCTCAATATGCGACATGTAGCGCCGCCTTCAGGCGGTGAGTTGCCACCCGCGAAGTGCTGCGCAAAGGCGGCGTTACGTATTCAAATTCAAAACAGGCTGGCTCACTTCCATCTTGAGAATTTCTGGCGCTAATGTTCGTTACCCAAAAATTAAGATATACTGATTCTATGATTAATCCATTTTTTGCCAACAAATTTGAGCAAGCCGCCAAAGTAACCGGCTGCCCGCTGTGCTACATGCGCCAGCAGGCCGAATCAAAATACATTCACTCGCTCATCATGGAACACATCAACGACCCCACCAGCCGGGTGCATATTGTCAACTCTCTGGGCTACTGCCCCGCCCATACCTGGAAAATCGCCGAAGTCGAAAAACGCGAAGACGGCGAAACTCTGGGCACCAGCACCATTTACGAAAACCTTGTTCTGGTGGTCATACGGCGGCTGGAGGAACTGCGCAGCCACCCTGCTCAACTGCGGCACGAAAACGCTCTCTGGCAAAAAATCAAATCCTACCTGCCCCAAAAATCACTTCCCTCGGCCTCCCTGCGCACCAATACCCCCTGCCGCGTCTGCCAGATGGCCGCCGAATCAGATGTTTCGTATGTGCGCTGGCTGCTCGAAGGCCTGTCTGACCCGAACAACGACGAGATTCGCCGCCTTTACCAACAATCCAACCGACTGTGTTTCGACCACCTGCGCCAGTCCCTCGATTCGGCAACCCCGGCCCACGCCGACGGGTTGGAATTCTTACTCACAGACAGCATCGCAACCCTGCAAACACTCGATAACGATATGCGCGGTCACATCACAAAATACGATTTCGACAAAAACGCCCCGCGCACCCAGGGCGAACAATTCTCCTGGCTGCGAGCCATTTACTTCTTCGCAGGCCGCCGGGAAGGAGATAACCCCAAACCTGAGTTTAGCGATTCGTAACCACGTTAATCACCACGAGTCCTAAAATAGCAATCCCACAAATGGGGGAGTGACCTTGCATTCTTGATAGGTTAAGATGAATTAAGACTACACAAAGGAGATACCGATGAAAAAACTATTCCCGATTCTCATGGTACTGGTTTTGTTCTTGAGCGCCTGCGGGCAGGGAGGCGATGCCCAGCCTACCCCAATTTCATTACCAACTGCCGAGCCAACCGCTGAACCAGCGGCTGCCCCAACCGAAAAACCCGCTTCGAACGCAGAACTTGGTGATGAACGCACCGCATCTGCCGATGGAATGATTCAGGTTTTTATTCCTACCGGAACATTCTACATGGGTGGTTTGGATGAAGATGCCAAAGCCAATGAAAAACCGGCCCGCCGCGTCACCGTCAGCAGTTTTTGGATGGACAAAGTTGAAGTAACCAATGGCATGTATAACCTGTGCGTAGAGGCCGGGGTGTGCGCCATACCGCGCGACTTAGGGTCTGCCACCCGCACAAAATACTTCATTGACCCCGAATTTGCCGATTACCCTGTTATTTTCGTGAGTTGGGAAGATGCAAAAACTTACTGCGAATGGGGCGGACGCCGCCTGCCCACTGAAGCAGAATGGGAATATGCCGCGCGCGGAACAAACACTTTCTCCTACCCATGGGGAGACGAAAGCCCCACCGACCAACTTGCCAACTTTAACTATTTGGTGCGCGATACCAGCCGCGTAGGCTCATACCCCACCGGAGCCAGTTCATTTGGCATTCTCGATATGTCGGGCAATGTTTGGGAATGGGTTTCCGATTTTTACGACGAGAAATATTACGAAGGCGGCCCGGCTCAAGACCCAATCGGCCCAGATAAGCCCGGCGTGAATGGCCTGCGCCGCTCCCTGCGCGGCGGATCCTGGCAGGATAGCGGCAAAGACATCCGTCTATCCAATCGCGGATTCTCGCTCGCCCCTGATTTGAACGCCGACCCAAGCGCGCAGTCTTACAAAGGCGAAGCCACAAACCGGATTGGCTTCCGATGCGCGGCTGATGATTAAAAAATAGCGCGCTTGCTGAAAATCGAGTAGGGAGCGGTGGCTAACCGCTCCCTCTCACACCACCGGACATGCGAGTCCGCATCCGGCGGTTCAATGAGAATAACGTAGTTGGTTGTATCGTTCGGCAATACTTTCAAGCCCTGTGCTGCGCCAAAAGGCGTTGTTCAGGGCTT
>DAOUML010000018.1:0-18169 GCA_034411635.1 Anaerolineales bacterium | reverse complement strand
GAGCAGCAGGAGCGGCTCGGTCAATTGGAGGGCAAACAGGGTCGGCAGGTAGGCGCGGGGGAGTTCATTGCCGGCATAAAACGCGCCAGCGAACAAAACTTCGCCCGGCCAGGGGAAGGCGGTCATCAGGCGAAAAGTAATTAACAGGCGCAGAAGCGGCTCGCCCCACAGGTAGGGCCAGGTGGGAATAACGAGCAGGATGGCGAACAGGCCATACAAGAAAAGCGGCAGGAACGCCCCGCGCCGCGCGCGCCATAAGGCGTGGACAAGAACCAGGGCCGCCGCCATGCCGCCCATGACGCGAATCCCGACCGTCAGGGCCAGGGACAGGGCAGCCAGCCAGAAAACCGGGCTTTTGAGCAGCGGCCAGAGCGGGGCCAGGAAGGGACGCAACTCAACCTGCCAGAGCGCGGCGCGCAGTTTGGGCAGTTTCGGCAGGAAGAGCAGCCCGGCCCAGGCCAGGGACAGAGTCAGGAAAATTAATCCGGCCCAGAATCCGCCCACAATCGGACGCAGGTAGAGGTCGAGTTCGCGCGCGTCGGAAGTGTCGGCCAGGGCGGGGGCGGCGGTCATCCAGCCCTGGTACAGGCTTTGGGTCAGCAATCCAATCCCCAATATCCCCCAAAAGAGAAGAATCGGCAGGGCCACGCGCCAGGCGAGACTGAGAGCCGGCCATTCTGAAAAATCGGTCTTTTGCCTGGGCTGGGAGGGCAAGGGCGCGAGCGAATCGCTGAAGCGCAGGCCGAAATAGATGGCGGCGATGAATGTGACCTGGAAGGGAATATCGCGGGCATTGATGAAGGCGTGGCCCCAAAAGACCGGCTGGGTGGCGTAGAGCATGGCTGCGCCAAAAGCAGGCCAGGGTGCCAGCCAGCGACGGGCGAGCAGGTAAAGAAAAACGATGCCAGCCTGGAAAACCAGGAAGGTGAGGAAATGGGCGACATCCGAGATAATCAGGTCAGGAAAGAGACGCGCCGCCAGGACGCAGGTCATCAGGAACCAGGCTCCGTAATGGCGCAGGGTTGGGTCGCTGAAGGTACGCTCAAAACCCGGCTGGAAAAGGCCCGGGTAGGCGGCCAGGGATTCTTCGGCGTAGTTGAAGAAGTTGTATTCATCCCACGATTCGCCGTAGTGGGTGAGGGTGAGCAGGCCAATGAGCAGGTTGATGAGCAGCAAGGCGGCCAGGCCGGTTAGGGCTGCGTTGCGTTCGGAGCGGAGGAGGGAGGAGGGGAGGTCAATTTTCATAAGAGGTTTAAGGTTTGCAAATCGTTTTTTTACCACAACGGAACAACGGCGCACGACGGAAATTCTTTGTGGGCATTTCTTCGTTTCAGTTAGAGCAGGTGTTTGAGTGGGCCCACGCTCTTTGCGAGGCGTATCGAAACCATTGGCATTACCTCGTTAACGTCGTAGCCGTCGTGGTAAATGCTCTTTACACACAGATTGCTATCGCAACGGATAAAGCGTGTAACTGCCAATTTGCTGTCCGGGGCCGAGCGTTTCGCGCAGTTCGGCCAGCAGAAGCCAATCGCGCTGGTTGAATTTGGCGTTGTCAAAATCGCGCACAAACTCAAAGCCCAACTCCCAGATGAGTATATGGGTATTGCCCTGTTCGAGCCAGGCGGCTTGAATCTCCTCGGCAGAGTTGTGCAAGCGGGCTTCGTGATACCAGCGGTCGATGACCTCGTCCGGGTCGCAAGCCGGGGCGCAGTAGAAACTGCGCGTTTCCCAGAGCAGTACCACCCGGCTGCCGGGCGGCAATTGCTGGATTGTTGCGCTGGCGGCGTACAAATCGCCCAGATTGCGGGCGAGGAAATCCTCATGGCCCAATAAGCCGAAGTTATGCTCCAAGGCCCTTTTGGGCAAGGCTTCCGAAAGCGTTTCAAACAGGTTGAAGGATAGGAAGAGCAGAACAATCGCCAGCGCAATCCGGCCCAGGCGGACGGAGGCAACCTGTACCTGAATGGCGTAAGCAAAGCCAGCCGCCGCCAACACAGCCCAAACCGGGAACAAGACCACGAACAGACGGGTTTGAATCAGCAGGCCATTCTGAAAAGCGGCCAGCACCCACAAGGCGAAGCCGCCCAGCAGGATGAGGGTCGCCAGGAGCAGACTGCGACGCTGCAAATCCGCCCAGCCCCGCCAACCGAGATAAGCCAGCGGCCAGAAAGCGAGCAGCAACGGGCCAATCGAGGCCGAGGGGCCGAGTTTGCCCTCCACGCCCCAGATGGTGATGTACCAGGGCATGAACAACGCCTGCGACCAGGTCAGGCTGGAAGGGATGTTGTGATAAAAATCGTAGCGAATGACGTCCATCGCGCCGGCGGGAAAGAGCAGCGGGTAGAAGGGGTTGCCGGTGAAGGCAAAATTTTTGACCCACCAGGGCAGGCTGACCAGCGTCGCCAGAGCGCCAAAGAGGAAGGCCTGGCTGAAATTGCGCCGCCAGTCCCCGCCCGGGCGAAAGAGCAAAGCCAGGCCGCCCAACAAAACCAGCACCCCGGCGGTGTATTTCAGGCTGAGGGCCAGGCCAGCCACAACGCCAAACCAAAGGACGTCGACGCGCCCGCCCGCGCCCGTGTAAACTTTTTCAAGCAACTGCCACCAGACCAGGGCGTAAAAAAGCAAAAACCATTCGAGATAAGCCGCGCCCAGCAAACGCGAAAGGGTGAAACCGCTCAGCAGGGCCGCAATCGCAAACCAGGCCGCCGGGCGGTCGAATTTTTGGCGGAGATAGTCGCCCAGGGCGAGCAGGGTCAGGCCGCCGAGCAGCCAGCCCAGCACCGCCGGGGCCGATTCGCCGCCCAGGGCCAGCATAACGAGATAGTGCATTTCGGCCAGTTGCGGCATGCCCCAAAACATGATGTCGGGAATGTACGTGATTTGCCCCTGTTGGAGATAACGGAGCGGCAGGGTGAGATGATAAACCAGAGCGTCAAAGGTCAGGGGCGGGGCCAGCGCAACCGAGAGATTCAAGAGCAGGATAAGCCCCGCAAAAAAGGCCAGCGCCTTCTCCGCCCCCTGCGCGGGAAAAAGCCCCCGCCAGTCCCGCCCCACCTGCTGCCAGAACGCGACCACCTGCCGCCAGAGCCAGGCCAGCAAGGCCAAAGTCAGCAGGCCAAAGGCCCAACCATTGGCGGTAATAAACACGCCGACCAGCAAAACGAGCAGCGAAAAAACGCCCAGCCCTATTGCGAGAGCCAAAAAAGCCCCACCCTCACCCTGACCCTCTCCCCCCGGGGGCAGAGGGTCAGGGTGAGGGTGGGAGACGAGTCTCAAGATTTCCCGTCCCAATCCACCGCAAAGGCCGAGCAGCAAAAACGCCAGGGCTAAAATCCAGGTGTTTTTGCCCACCGCCAGCAACATTTCGGGGGAGATGGCTTTGTGGGTATATACATAGGCCAGGCTGACGAGTAGCAGCCAGGTGAGGGAAATGGTCAAAACCAGCCAGGTTCGGTTTTCAAGTTTACTCATTTGCGCCCCGTTGTTCTAGCAGCCGTTTTCCAAAAGCCGCGATGCGGCCAAAGGGAATATTTTCAACAAGAAAAACCAGTGACCAGATAAGCGGAAGGAAAATCACAGCAAACTCACCGCGAATTGTTTCATCGACAAAGACCAGTAACCAGGGTGACAGAATGGCCAGGCCGAGACTAACCCGAGACATGAATGAAATCTTGGGATTCTGATTGGGAACCAGGATACCCAAAAATAAATCATATATCCAGCGCATAGGCGTAAGCCCCATCCCGGTCAGGACTGTTGCGGAAAACCAGGGGCGGTTATCACCGGTGTTTATTGCTTTTAACAAGCCAAATCCCAAAAGGGCAAGAAAATAAAGAATATAGAAATAGTTCCAGGGCGGGGCAAGAATTTGAGCGCTCCATAAAACCGGCATGCCTCCGGTTATGCTCAACATCTGTATATACTCAGGTATCCAGAAACCGGAGGCCGCAAAACTGGTCAACGACAAGAAAAACATCAAACCCACAAATCCAAAATAGAATGACCATCTCCTGGCATAGAACGCCCAAAACAAAAAACCAATCACTGGAATAACCGTCACAGTTGGCTTAATCAAAGCAAAACCAAGCGCAATCCCTGCAAGAATAGGCTTCTCTTTCCACCAATAAAGAGCCAAGTATAATCCAATCAGGCTGATGTAGCCTAACTGCCCTTTGGTGACTGATACAATCACAAACGGCAAGGCTCCAAAAATGAGGAGGAGCAGAAAAAAAATCTTTGTTTTTTCCGCTGTCCAAACTAACGACAAATTTCTCAATAACAAGAAAAGAAGCAGAATAAGCGCACTACCATACAGAAGTACCGCCCACTTCAAAGGAATCAGCGAAAAGGGAAGAATAACAACAAATAACCAGGCCGGGTAAACAAACATCATCGGGTCATAATCGCCAGCCGGGCCGCCGTAAACTTCTTGCTGAATTTTCAAGGTTACTTCTGGTGTGTATGGATTCAAACCATCAAGCATTTCCTGCACTCCCACCCAGAATGGAACAAAATCCATGCCAACCCAGCGATACGGGCCGTGCGGACCATCTAACTGCCAGATGTCCCAGAACCAGAAAAGGATGAAAATGAAGCCCAGCCAAATAACAACACCTTGAATGATTACCTTTTTTTTGTTTGTATCGTGATCGTTTATTAAACCTGCCAAAATTCACCTTCCACAAGTTGAAAAGCGATTTAATGAATATATATACAAGCATCCCTGATTCTGATGACAAATTAAAAGTAAAAACAATTCACCGTACCAGATTGGGCGCGAAACAATTCCAGGCAGGCGTAAGAACAAGGCCAGTAGAAAAATTGCCAGAAGCAAAGTCTTTGGAGAAAAACGATTCATATTTGACAGGCGGCGCAAAAAGAGGGTAACATAGTGATATTGACAATTATAAGCGTTCGCAACTGAAAAAGATGGAAAACGACAATCAGGCGCAGACAATGGAAAAATCTCTAAAACAGGCACAAGATTTCTTAATAAACACCCACCTGCCGGGCGCAGGCTGGGCCTATCACCAGCACGGAACGCAGGCATACCCTGAGCCGACCTGCTGCGGGTTGCTCGCGCTTCAGGAAACCTCCTTCCCCACCCAAGCCAGCTTGGCATGGCTCGAAGGCTTGGTCAATGCCGAGGGGCAACTCTTCCTGCCTCAGGATGACATGCCCAACTAGACAGATCGACTCTGAACGTGTCCTATTGATAAAAAAAAAGGAACCTGATTGACAGGTTCCTTTCTTAAAAGACAAACTAAATTAGTTGGCCAGACCGGTGTTAATCTTGGTAAAGACGTTACCGATGATCGGGCCGAGAATGGTGAGGGCTGCGATAACAACAATAGCGACCAAAACGAGAATCAATGCATACTCAACCAAACCTTGACCTTTTTCTTTCTTCGCGAACAACATGACTTTCACCTCCTTTCAGTTCATAAACTCGTCAATAAATAAGACTAAACTTATTATATATAAAAACGCCGAAAATACAAGTGGCAATGCCCTTACAAAAATGAAAGTCAGGCCACTGGCGCGGCGGGCATCGAGAAAGTAACCCGCGTGCCGCGCCCAGGCTGGGCCGAAAGTTCAAAGGAACCGCCCAACATCTCAACGCGTTCACGAATCAGCCCCAGTCCCAGGCTGCTGCGCTGTTCAAGAATTTGCGGGTCGAAACCTTTCCCATTGTCATCCACCACCATTTTGATGGCGTTTTCGCTAATATCGACCTGGGCTTTGAGCAGGCTGGCCTGGCTGTGGCGCGCCGCATTACCGAGCAATTCCTGCAGGGCGCGAAAAACCATTACCTCGATATATGATTCCAGCCGCCGCTCCTGGCCGGTAACAGTCAGGGTAACGTCCATGCCGGTCTGTTCTTTGAAGGAGTCGACATAGCGCTTGATGGTCGGAATCAGCCCCAGGTCATCGAGCATCATTGGACGCAACTCAAAAATGAAGTTACGCACTTTCTGGAAGGTGCCCATCGCTGAGGCCTTCAGGCTGGAGAGTTCATCGCGGGCCTTGTCCACATCCATATCGATCAGGCGCATGGCAATTTCAGTTTGTAGAATGAAGTTCGAGAGCGCCTGGGCCGGGCCATCGTGCATCTGACGCGAAAGCCGCTGTCGCTCAGATTCCTGGGCTTGAATGATCATCTCCATGCCAGCCGGCTGCGATTTTTGAGCGTTGGCATTCGAGGTAACATTTTCTCCCTGATGCATCAGGTTCAAAATGTTCTTGAGCGAATCGCTGTACTGTTCGAGGTGCGATTGGTCGCTCTGCAACTTGTCCAACTGGCCGCGCATGACCAGCAATCGCTGTTGGGCCTCGAGCGCCGAAGCATAAGTATTGCGCAACTCTTCCACGTCTACCGCGCGGCCCTGGGCCTGAACGCGTTGCAGGTGGGCTGTAATGGCGGTGTTGCGTTGGGCCAATTTGCCCACATCGGCCTGGCTTTGCTCAAGCATCAAGGTCACTTCGCGCAGAGATTTCTCAGTTTCGGTGAGGGCCGATTGAACCGTCTTGCGGGCTTGTTCGAGCGGATTGGTTGATTCTTCTGATTCTGCCATTCTTACTCCTGCATACGATCATCTGAATGTAATTTCACCCATCCGCGCTTGAGGGCATAGACAACGGCCTGGGTGCGGTCTTCAACATTGAATTTGCGCAAAATCGAGGTAATGTGATTCTTAACCGTCTGGTGGCTGATGCCAAGCATGACGGCAATTTCTTTATTGCTCATGCCATCCACCACGCAATTGAGCACTTCCATCTCGCGTTCAGAAAGCGGATGAAACGGATTGCCTGGTTCAGCATAAGAGCGGCGCGAGGCATCCACCTGGCTGGATAGCCACTGCTTAAACTCATCGGGCGGCATCACGCGGTTGTTAATCACATACAGTCCTGCCGCCACCGAACGAATAACGGCCAGAAAATCGTCAGGCAAGATGTCTTTGGAGCAATAGGCGGCAGCCCCGGCAATGGCCGCGTGCAGAATTTGCTCGGCGTCATCGTAGGCGGTCAGCAAAATAATGCGGGTGCGCGTTTTCTCAGCGCAGAGTTCGTGCGTGATTTGCTGTCCATTCATGCCCGGCAAGTTGACATCCACAATGGCGACATCGGGCGCGAGCGAGCGAATCATCTCCAGCCCTAAATTGCCATGCGCTTCCTGCCCAATCACGCGCAAATCTGGTTCCAATGACAAAGTATCCACGATGCCCTGACGGAAAAGTGGATGGTCATCAACGATAACAAGGGAAATTTCTTTCATCGGTCAACCTGCCTGCCGCGAGTATAGCACAGGAAAAGCAATTTCTTAAGGTTTGCGGCAATCATAGACGGTCATTTTGCCCAATTCGCTCTGCCCGGCGGCAGGGCCATCGGCTTCATAAAGCGGCTGACAATGGGAAGCCAGCACAGGATACCAATCAGGAAAAATAATCAGGTGAGTCGCATTTTTTTGTTGCAGATAACGAAGCAGGGCTTCTTCGTCGCGGATAAACGGAACCACTTCAGGCGAAATTAAACCGGCCAAATCGATCACGCGCATTTGGCTGGAAAAATATCCCAACGCGCCAATATCGTGAACGGCAACCAGCGCGTCTGGCGGAAGATTTTGCCTGCTCCAGTGGGCGGTTTGCACCATTTCGCTCTCAATCCAGGTCACGTTTTGGGCGTGGAAATAGCCCCCATAGCCCCAAAAGATAATCCCAAACAAACCAATTAAAGCCAGCCAACCAAAGCGCAATCGCCGCAGGGCATGGGTACGCGCCACGGGCAGCCAGAAGACGAGAAAAACCAGCCCCAACAAGAGAAAAATCGGGAGCGTGGGCATGATGTAACGCCCATACTGGTAAAGCGGCATACGCGCCGTGTAAAGGGCAACATAACCCGCCAGCCACACAAACGAGAGCAAAATACCCCAACCGCACTTTTGGATGGATTTCAGCACCAGCAGCACAACCGCCGGAATGAAGGCCAGGGTTACGCCAAAAAAATAAGTGCTGGCAAATTCCCACAACTTCCTCGTTAGTGGCTCGTTCTGCCAAAAGGCATATTCGGCCTGTTTGGCGTAAAAAGTATTCGGCCAGGGCGTGCCGGCCAGCGAAAGGTTAAATAAAAGATAAGGAACGAACAAAAAAGAAAAACCGAGCAAAACCTGAGAAACCGCGCTCATTTTTTCACGCCAGGTGGCAGGCTGCAAGAGCGCAAACAGGCCAACCGGCCCCAACAGGGTGATTCCATCCGGGCGCGACCAGATGCTAAGGCCAACCAGTATGCCCATCAGCAGAAAGCGCGGTTGGTTCAAGACCAAAAGCGAAAGCGCGAACAACACAATCAGGGCGTGCATCAAGGTTTCCATGCCCGAAACAGCAGACCAGGCCAGCCGCCATTCCAGGATAACCAGCAAGCCTGCCCAGGGAATGACAGACCGGTAGGCTGGCTGCAACTGACGCAAAACGGCTTCCACCCGCCAGGCCAGCAGGAAGAGCATCAGGCCGCCGAGAAAATACGTCCACAAGTAGGGCGCGCCGGGCAGGAAGAAGCCAATCGCAAGCAGAAAAGTCCACAAGGGGGAGGTGGAACCGGCAGAACTTTGACCAGGGAAAAAGGCCCACTCGCCGAGCAAAGCCAGGTTGCGGGCATAGGTCAGGTGAATCCACGAATCATCCAGCGGAAATCCGATTCGATAGGTGAGGGCAGCGGCCAGGATGTAGAGGCCAACCCCCAGCGTCGAAAAAATGGCGAGCGTGAAAATTGTTTTTCGGGGCATGTTTAATCGTCCAGAATAAATTCGTACACCACCACGCCATTTTCAAGGGTGAACAGCAATTTCAAGGCGGGAGAAGAGACTTTTAATTCAAGAAAAGGGACCAGTCGGTCGGGAATGGAGGTACGTTCAAGGATGAGATAGCGGACGCCATACACGCGAGCGGCTTGCAGCACCTGGTCAAGTTCGGCATCGGGACTGGCAACCGCAGCGCGGCCGCTGGCGAGGTAGTAGCCGGGCGGATTGGTGACCATGACGACATCCTCTGGCCCCGCGCCAGATTGCGTCAATGCGGCCTCAACCTGACGAAAGGTTTGTTGAGATAGATCCCAATCTGTAGCCAGGACGCGCTCATAGACGAGCGGCAGGGTAAGGGCGAGGGTTGCGAACAACAAAATGCCGCGAAAGATGCGCTGAGCCTGGGGCGTGAACCAGTTACGCCGCCGGGCCGCCGCCACCGACGCTTCGAGGCCAATAGGCGCAAGCGCCCAACCGAGGGGCATAAAAGCCGCCCCGGCATGAAGAAAACTGCCACGCGAACCGGCAAAGGGGAAAACGAGGGTCATCACCAGAAAAAGGGCCAGGAATCCCAAAACGCCAACCTGAATGCGCGCATCGCGGCGCAATTTCCAGTTGGCAATCAGAATGAAAGGCGCAAGGAAAAGGCCGCCAAAAACAAAAAAAGCGGTTCCGAGATTGATCCAAAGCGCGTTCAGACGCGCCGCGGTGATGGACTGCCAGCCAGCATTGAGCCAGCGTTCAAGCGTCAATTGCGAGGCGGGATAAATATAAGTATCTTCATACTGTACCAGCAACATGGCACGCGATCCGCCGGGGGTCATCGGCGACCCCAGTTCGGTCAGGTTACGGGCAAACCAGGGGGCCATCACCAGAAAGTAGCCGAGAAAAATCAAGGCGGCAGAAATCAAAAGCGGGCCAACCCAACGACGCAGGGCCAATCGATGGGCTGAAAATAAATGCAAGAAGACAGCCAGCAAAGCCAGGGCCAACCAGAGCAGGCCATCGCTGCGAGAAAAGTTCATCAGGCCGGCAAGCAAGCCCAGGCCAAAAGCGGTTTTATAGGAGAATTTTGCCAGGAAAATAAAAAACAAGGCCCCCAAAATACGATAGAGCGTGAAGTTATCAATCGAAGCCAGGTATGAAACGCTATACGTCGGAAAAGCGGCCAGCAGGCCAGAGAGCAAGGCCAGTTCGCGGCGTTGGGTAATTTGGTAAGCCAGCACAGCGGTAAGAGGCGGAACAAGGCCAGCCAGCAGGATAAACGGGATGCGGGCCGAAAAGAAATCATGCTGCCCTGTAAGCCACATGCCAAATGCGGCGATGATTGATGCCAGCGGCATCCAATAACTGTGGGAGGGGTGCGGCAGGCCTTGCGGGTCGTCGAGGTAGTTCCACAGGATGATTTCGCTAAAGCCGTGGCCCTGTACCAGGCGCAAGCCGCCGGCCATGTAGTAATCGGCGTCCATATAACCGGGAGAATTTTGCAGATAGGCCACCCCAGTTGCCACGCACAGACCAAGCACAAAAAGCGCCAACAGGTTAGAGCGGGGCATAAGGTCTCCGCGTGGTAGAAATCTGATCGGCCCACAGGCGGGGCGGACGCACCACCCACCAGCGCACCCAGTAAAGCAGCAGCACCGTCAGCAGCGACATCCACAGAAAGCCGGATTCAATCTGGTAGATGCTCAACAACCAGGCGGCGGCAGAAGCAAAAATCAGGATCAGCAAGGCCACCCAATTGCCAATGACCGCCCAGCGTTGCGACATGACCGAAGCCGAGAGGATGAAAGCCGGCAGGAAAAAGACCAGTCCGCTCTCATGGACTGGCAGCCCCGCCAATGGCGTAATCGCGGCTGCCAGGCAGGCTACCCAAAAAGCCTGCAATTCATTGCGACCAGCCAGGGCTTGCTGGCCTTCCATCAACAACACCAGCAAGGTGAGCAGGGTTAACCCCAGAGCAATGCGCTCGCCCAGGCCAGGAAACCAGCCAACGAACAATGAAACGGTGGAAACATTCTGATTGGCGTACCAGTTAATAAGCGTCGACCGAATGAATGACATGAGCCAGTTTGAATCAAGGATGAAAGCGATTGTCATTAAAATCGCCAGGGTCATAAAAAGCCCGGCCCAAATGCGCCAACGTCCGCTGAAGGCGGCCCAAAGCAGAAGGAATAAAAGCAGCAAGCCGCCCATCTCAAGATTGTAAAAGGAAAAAGCCAGCAACATGCCCGCCAATTCGTCGAGCGAGGCGCGGAAGGCCAGCAGTGAACCAAACAGAAACATCGCCAGCGCAATCGAAAAACTGGCATCGCGCATTCCAGAAAGGCTGTATAGCCACGAAAAACCAAACAGAAAGGCGATAAAAAGCCAGGCCCAATGCGCCCGCCAACCTGAAAGGCGCAGGGAAAAGACCAGCAGCAACGCCAGGCTGGTTTGCAGGATGACCATCCAGGCGGCGCGGGCCTGTTCCAGTTCAACAAACGCGCCCAGCGGCAGAAAAACCAACATCAGGGGCAGAGGCATGCCCACCCGCAAGGGCTGTTCTGCCGGCCCTGCCGCGCGGCCATAGGCGATTTTCTGAATTTCGTAAGTAGTGAACTCGCTGTACGGCGATAAGCCTTCGATGAGCAGGTTGTTGGCGGCTTTCCAAACTGGTAAAAATTCGAGCGGCAATTCAGCCTGGCGCGCATAAGTAAGGTTAAAAATAAACAATCCACCGAGGGTGGCGAACAGAAAGGCGATAAAAAAGATGGTGGTGAGCGTGTTGCGCAAGGCAACAGATTTTTGATTCATATTCTCTTATTTTACCTGATTCGATGTGCAGGGATGGGTTGAGAATAGAACCGGCACAACAGGCTTTCAATTAAAAATTATCAGGGCAGGAATTGCCCCACCCTGATACAATGCCCGCGGATATAAATCGCGCCAGGCTTCCCGCGAATGACAACCGCTATTTAGACTTCTTCAACTTGACCCCGGCCCGCTCTGCGGCGGCGCGCACGAAACCCAAAAAGAGCGGGTGCGGACGATTGGGGCGCGAGAGAAATTCAGGGTGAAACTGACTGCCGACCATGAAGGGGTGGTCTTTCACTTCCGAAATTTCAACCAGTTTGCCATCGGGCGAGAGACCAGAGAAAACCATGCCCGCCTTCTCGAACTCGGCGCGGTAATTGTTATTGAACTCGAAGCGATGGCGATGACGCTCGTCGACCTGCGATACGCCGTAAGCCTGGGCCGCTTTCGTGCCGGGCTGCAACTCGCACGGATACAGCCCCAGGCGCATGGTGCCGCCCATATCGGTAATGCCGCGCTGTTCGAGCATCAGGTCAATCACCGGGTGGGTGGTGGCGCGGTCGAACTCGCTGGAGTTGGCGTATTCGTAGCCAATCACGTTGCGGGCAAATTCAACGCACAGCAACTGCATTCCCAGGCACAGGCCGAGATAAGGAACTTTGTTCTCACGCGCATAACGGGCAGCATTAATCTTGCCCTCAATGCCGCGCGAGCCAAACCCGCCCGGAACCAGAATCGCATCGGCTTTCTCGATAATATCCCAGCCTTTGTTTTTCTCCAATTCTGCCGAGTGCAGCCAATCGATATGCACATCGACGCCAATGCTCAGGGCGGCATGTTTAAGCGATTCGCGCACCGACATATAGGCATCGTGCAGTTCGACATATTTGCCCACCAGGGCCACGCGCACTTCGGGCTTATTCGGCTTGCGCACCTGCGAAACAATCGTCTCCCATTCGCGCCAATCGGGTTGGCTGGTAGGAGAGAGTTTCATGCGCTGAACCACATAATCGCCCACGCCCAACTTCTCCAGCAAAAGTGGCACTTCATAAAGTACATCGACCGTTTTCATTGGCACAACGGCCTTTTTATCGACATCGCAAAACAGGGCAATTTTTTCGCACAAATCTTCTGGCACTTCGTAATCTGAGCGGGCGATAATCATATCGGGCGAAATACCAATCGAGCGCAACTCAGCCACCGAGTGCTGGGTGGGCTTGGTCTTCAGTTCGTCGGTTGCGCCAATGAAAGGCAGCCAGGTGACATGAATGAAGAAGACGTTTTCGCGGCCAACTTCGCTGCGCAACTGACGCAACGACTCAACAAACGGCAAAGACTCAATGTCGCCAACCGTGCCACCCACTTCCAGAATGACAATTTCAGCGCCCATCGCGCGCGAAACCAGTTTGATGCGCCGTTTGATTTCGTTGGTAATATGCGGAATAACCTGAATGGTGCCGCCCAGATAATCGCCGCGTCTTTCTTTCTGAATCACTTCGGCATATACCTGCCCGGTGGTAAAGTTGCACACCCGATTCAGGCGAATATCAATAAAACGCTCATAATGCCCCAGATCAAGGTCGGTTTCCGCGCCGTCATCCAACACGAAAACTTCACCATGCTGGTACGGACTCATCGTGCCAGGGTCAACATTGATATAGGGGTCGAGTTTTTGCACCGCCACTTTGAAGCCGCGCTGTTTGAGTAACAGGCCCAGGGCCGCCGCTGTAACGCCCTTGCCCACCGAACTAACCACCCCACCCGTGAAAACAATATACTTGGTTTCCATGCCACCTCCTTAGATAATCACAAAACAAAACGGCGGAGGCTGGAATCGCCTCCACCGTTGTCATTTTACATCAAAATTCTAAAAAACGAACTGACCATTGCGGTAGATCACCTCGCCATCGACCGTAATTTCGGCATCCTGGCGCATATCGCAGATCATATCCCAGTGGATCACGCTCTTGTTTTTGGAACCGGTCTCCGGGTAGCCCGCGCCGAGCGCCATGTGGAAGGTGCCGCCAATTTTCTCATCGAAGAGAATGTTGCCAGTAAACTTATCGATCTCAAAATTCGTGCCGATGGCGAATTCGCCCAGGTAGCGCGAGCCGGCATCAGAATTGAGCATTTCGAGCAGGTATTTTTCGTTTTTCTGCGCTTTGGCTGCCGTCACTTTGCCATCGGTGAAGGTCAGTTCAATGCCTTCCACCGCCACGCCATTGTAAATGGCCGGATAAGTGAACTTGACCCACCCATTGACCGATTCTTCGACCGGGCCGGTGTAAATTTCGCCATCGGGCATGTTATGACGCCCACAGGAGTTATTAAACTTGCGACCCTTAATCGACAGGCTCAAATCGACATTTGGCCCATGCAGGCTGACCACATCATGGCCCTGAATGCGCGCAATCATCTTCACCTGCTCATCATGCACGCTGCGCCAGTAAGCCACCGGGTCGGCTTCGGTGGCATGGCAGGCGCGGTAGACAAAATCTTCGTAAGCGCGCAGGCTCAAGCCACCTTCCACCGCATAGCCCTCGGTTGGGAAGAGAGTCGTCACCCAGCGCAGATCGCCCGCCGCGCCGCGCCGCATCTGGGTTTCCAGAATAGACGCAAGCGCCTTCTGACGGCGGCCCATTTTGGCCGAATCGACCCCTGAAAGGGCGCGCGGATTGGTCTGCGAGTGAATCCGAATGCGCGATTCAAAAGTCTCGTAGGCCAGTTTTTGGAAAGTCGGCGCATAATCCAACTGACTATCATTCGCCGTTTCGTAGAAAATTTCTTGCTGGTCGGGCAATTCCAACAAAATATGTGGATGCGCCCCCACCTCCAGCGCGCGATGGAAAATAGCGCGCACCAGCGGCTCAGCGGCAGTTGTGCCTTCAATCAGCACCCGGTCGCCGGCCTGCAAAGCGGCAGAATAATCCACCAGAATACGGGCAAAACGGTCAACTCTCGCGTCGCTCACAAAAATTCTCCTTTATTCAAAGATAAAAGCATTATATCACCGTCTAACTGTTTTATTTTTCGGGATCTCTGATATTTGCCTGCCTGCCCCGGCGCTCTTCGGGGTAAAGAAGGCCGCATTTTGGGGTATGAGAGCGCGTACGCGCTCTCATACCCCAAAATGCGGGGGCTTATCACGGGAAGCTGGTTCCGGCGGGTACGGTCAGTAAGGCGGCTGGCTGACAAGTGGATTTTAGATTTTGAAGTGCTGTAGAGAAACCGGAAAACTGGTAAACTTACCATCGAACACTGGATACTGGTCTCGGTACGCGCTGGCGCGCTACTCGACCATCGTTAATCAAATGAAAACCGGATACTGGTCTCGGTACGCGCTGCCGCGCTACTCGACCATCGTTACTCGACTGAACACTGGATACCAAAAATGAAACAACTCCTGCAAAACCTGAAAAACGGCCAAACCACCATCGAAGAAGTCCCCATCCCCAGCCCACGCGCCGGGCAGGCCCTCGTAAAAGTAGCCGCCTCGCTCGTCTCGGCTGGCACCGAACGCATGGTCGTCGAATTCGCCGAAAAAAGCCTGGTCGGCAAAGCCCGTTCGCGCCCCGACCTGGTCAAGCAAGTCATCGACAAAATGCAGCGCGAGGGCATCCTCCCCACCCTCGAAGCCGCCTTCAACCGCCTCGACAGCCCCATGCCGCTCGGCTACTCCTCCGCCGGGGTCATCACCGCCCTCGGCCCCGGCATGGACGGCTTTCACATCGGCCAGCGCGTGGCCTGCGCGGGCGGCAACTACGCCGTCCATGCCGAATACAATCTCATCCCGCGCAACCTGCTCACCCCCCTGCCCGAAAGCGTCGACTTTGAATCGGCCGCATTCACCACCCTCGGCGCCATCGCCCTGCATGGCTTTCGGCTGGCCGAACCCCAACTGGGCGAAAACGTGGCCGTGATTGGCCTGGGTCTTTTGGGATTATTGACGATTCAACTGGCATCTGCCGCCGGATGCCGCGTCTGGGGCGTGGACACGGCCCCGGAGCGAGTCGCGCTCGCCTCGCAGTTCGGGATTTCGGCCTGCTCCCGTCAAACCGCCGAAGATTCCGCCCGGGCCTTTACCGCCAATCGCGGCTTCGACAGTGTCATCATCTGCGCCGATACCGCCTCGAATGACCCCGTCACCCTGGCCGGGGCCATCGCCCGCGACCGGGCCAAGATCGTAGCAACGGGCGCGGTTGGGCTAACCTTCCCGCGCAAAATCTACTTCGAGAAGGAACTCTCCTTCATCAACTCGCGCTCCTACGGCCCGGGCCGCTACGACGCATCCTACGAAGAAAACGGCCACGACTACCCCATCGGCTACATCCGCTGGACCGAGGGACGCAATTTCGAGGCAGTGGTTGGGTTGCTGGAAAATGGAAGGTTGAAAGTAGAAAATCTCATTACGCACCGCTTCCCGATTGAACAAGCCGCCGAAGCCTACGAAATTATTACCGGCAAAAAGAAAGAGCCGTTTTTGGGGGTTCTTTTAAGGTATCAGGTGTCAGGTGAGACAGTGTCAGGTGAGGCAGTGTCAGGTGTCAGGTATCAAGTGTCAGGTAAAACACCCCTGACACCCAAACACCTGACACCTGACACCGAAAAACCTGACACCGTCAAACTGGGCGTCCTGGGCGCCGGCCTCTTCGCCAACGCCACGCTCCTGCCCACCCTCAAAAAAGTGAAGGACGTGGAACTGGTCGGCATTGCCTCGTCGGGCGGGTTGCATGCGGCCCACTCGGGCAAAAAATTCGGATTCCGCTATGCCTGTTCAGACGAGGCGCAAATCCTGAATGACCCCGAGATCAACACCGTCCTGATTCTCACCCGACACGACAGCCACGCCGATTTGACGGTGCGCGCTTTGCAGGCGGGCAAGCATGTTTTTGTGGAAAAACCGCTGGCGGTGAACAGTGAGCAGTTAGAAACAATCGTAGGGGCGTTGCATGCAACGCCCCTACTAACCGTCGGTTTCAACCGCCGCTTCGCGCCCCTCGCCCAACAACTTCACAACAACCTGGCTACGCGACAAGAGCCGCTTTACATGCGCTATCGCGTCAATGCGGGTTACATTCCGCTTAACCACTGGACGCACGACCCCGAACAGGGCGGCGGACGGATTATCGGCGAGGGCTGCCACTTTATCGATTTTCTAACCTTTTTGGCTGGTTCGGTTCCGGTCAGCGTTCGAGCGGCGGCCCTGCCCAATGGCGGTAAATACCGCGAGGACAATGTGAGCATGACCTTCACCTTTGCCGACGGCTCGATTGGAATTGTCGATTATCTTGCCAATGGCGATAAGTCTTTCGCCAAAGAGCAGGTGGAGGTCTTTTGCGGCGGCATGGTGGCGGTGCTGAACGATTTCCGAAGCCTGGAAACGGTTCGGGATGGCAAGCGGAAAACGGTCAAACTGTGGGGACAGGATAAAGGTCACTTTAACGAGATGCAGGCCCTCGTCGGCGCGGTTCGGTCTGGTATCCCGCCAATTGGGTATGAGCAGTTAATCGGCGTCACCCGGGCCAGTTTTGCGGCAGTCGAATCGATCCGCGCGAATGGCGAAAAGGTAAGCATTTGAGAGGATGCCCGCCGGTTGCCAGGCGGCATGAATAGGAGCATTCAATGGAAGATTATCAACTGTTGATAGACCTGCATAAAACTGCAACCCGACAAGGGCCGGGCAGTGAGATGGAAACGGAAAATGCGCTGCGCCTGGCCAGGCTCGATTCTTCTGCGCCGCTCAAGGTTGCCGATATCGGCTGCGGCACGGGTGCTTCGACGCTGACTCTGGCGCGTCTCTTAAATGCTCATCTGACGGCGGTCGATTTTCTGCCAGATTTCCTTCAGATGCTTGAGGAAAACGCCCAAGCCGCCGGGCTGGCCGATAAGATCAGTACCCTGGCCTGCTCGATGGACGCGTTGCCCTTTGCCGAAGCAGAGTATGACCTGATCTGGTCGGAGGGAGCCATTTACAACATCGGCTTTGAAAAAGGAGTTAACGATTGGAAGCGTTACCTGAAAGTGGGCGGGGTGCTGGCGGTTTCAGAAATCACCTGGATTACAGCCTCGCACCCGGCGGAGGTTGAGGCTTATTGGCTGGCCGAGTATCCTGAAATTGATGTGGCTTCTGTCAAGATCGGCCAATTGGAGCAGAGCGGTTATGCGCTGCTGGGCTATTTTTTCCTGCCACAATCCTGCTGGCTGGACAATTATTACCGTCCTATTCAGGCGCGGCTGGATGACTTTTTACGCCGCAACGCTAACAGCCCGCAAGCCCAGGAAATTGCTGCCATTGAACGGCGCGAGATTGAACTCTACGAGCAATACAAAGACTACTACAGTTATGGCTTTTACATTGCCCGCAAACTGGGCTAACAATCTGTCCGAAAAATATGGCTCTTATCAGATTTGTGGGCTATGATTATGCTCAGCAAAACTTTTGTACACGGATTGGACGGATTTCACGGTAGTACACGGATTTTTTAGGTTTTTATCCGTGTTGATCCGTCAATCCGTGTTATCCGTGTACAAAAATTGAGCCAATCTGCAAGCGTTTTGTCTGTAAGGTTTCCCACAAAT
>DAOUML010000017.1:0-4853 GCA_034411635.1 Anaerolineales bacterium | reverse complement strand
TGGCATCGTCAAACGCAAACACAAATCCGATAAACCCGACCCATTGGCTTTCGTTCAATCCTTGACAGTTTCATAAAAACCTTAACTTGTGACTGATGGAATAAGCCGTTTTCCACGATTCGGCCACTGATTGCACAACGGCTACGCTAGCTGATGTGGACTCATTCCGGCGGGTTGTCGAATAAGCCCTTGAAAATATAATAGCCGCGACTATAATAGTTATAACAATGATTATCAGGAGGCTGTGATGTTTGTCGACCGGCATGAAGAACTCTCGTTTCTCAACAACCTGCTTACCCGCAACCGACCCGGGCCAGCCCAGTTGGCGCTGATGTTTGGCCGCCGGCGGGTAGGCAAGTCTGAACTGCTGTTACAGTGGGCCCAACAAAGCGGCCTGCCTTATACCTATTTCGAAGCCGTCAAGGAAACCCCCACCCAGCAGCGCGCCCGCCTGATGGCAAAACTCTTGCGGGTTCCGGTTCAATCGGCGCCGGTCTACCGCTCCTGGCCTGAGTTGTGGGATGCCGCCGCCCCAATTTTGCAAGCCAAACGCCACATCCTGATTTTGGACGAGATTCCCTACCTGGCCGATGCCGATCCGGCCATGCTTTCCTCCCTGCAATATGCCTGGGATCAGCATTTCCAGAAATCAGAAACAGTGATGATGCTTTGTGGTTCGCATGTCCGCGCGATGGAGACCCTGCTTTCGCGCCAGTCGCCGCTCTTTGGGCGCATGACCGCCCAGTGGCATCTTGCCCCGCTGCCCTTTTCCAGTCTGGCGGAATTCTTCCCGGCCTGGGACGCAGATGAGCGCGTGGCCGCCTACGCCATCCTGGGCGGAATCCCGGCCTATCTCAACTGGCTCGACCCACAACTGGATTTGATTGGCAATATCCGGCAGGTGATTCTCAACCCGGGCAGCATCTTCCTGGCCGAGCCAGCCTTCCTGCTCTACGATGAAGTCCGCGAGCCGAACAGTTACCTGGCCGTGCTAAAAGCGATTGGCGGCGGCGCGCACACCCTGACTGCAATTAGCGACCGGGCTTTTATCCCATCGACAAGCGTCAACTTCTACCTGAACACGCTCCAGGAATTGCGCCTGGTCGAGCGCCGTCTGCCGATTACCCAGCCCAGGGCGCGGCGCGCCAACTCCAAAAGCGGACGCTATCATCTCAGCGACCCTTATTTCCGCTTCTACTTTCAATTCCTTGAGCCTTTTCTGTCGTCATCGCCATTTCAGAATGAGCAGGTCATTGAAGCCGTGCGCCGCAATTTGCGCAGTTTTGTTGGCCGAACTGCATTTGAAGAACTCGCCAAAATCTGGGTTGCGACCCAGGCCAGGGCGGGAGCGTTTCCCTTTCAGCCCGACGAAATCGGCAGCCATTGGAGCAGCCGCGTCCAGGTGGATGTGGTCGCCCTGAACTGGAAAACGCACGAGATTTTGCTGGGGGAATGCAAATGGGGCGCCGACCCGGTTGACCGCCAGGTGGCCCGCGAACTCATCGAACACAAGACTCCGCTGGTCCTGCGCGATTTGCCCGACCAGGGCGAAGGCTGGAAAGTCCACCACGCCCTGTTTGCCCGCAGCGGCTTTACGCCCGCCGCCAGCGCAGAAATCCAAGCGGCGCAAGGATTCCTGGTGACCCTGAAAGACCTGGACGCGCTGCTGGGTCAACTGAGAAAATAGCCACAACAGCCTGTTTGTCCCGTCTTGTGGCTGACAGGAATATGCTCACAGAACAGGGGTTGTGTGGATGTATTCTCCTTCATACCACCCCACAAACATTGTTTTCCCAGAGCACAAGGACAAAAAATACTATCGAGAAAGAAAAGGGAGAGACCGCTTGGAACTCCCGGTATAATTCCGGCAATGCCATGTCGTAAGGCGAATGAATAAGCCGCTTTGTAATTCTACGCATTACAAGGACAAGTAGCGTCCCGTTTTAGACGGGAGATGTGGATGCAAAATCCCACTGGCAGCAATGTGGGGCAGCAATGTGGCTGGTTCGTCCAGTTGCACCCTGCCACACGGATGCTAAATTCGTGTGGCGGTTGCTTTAAGTCCCTGTTTCTCGCTCCATCAAGGTAAAATCCAGCCATGCAAACCCTCGTCATCGGCGATATTCACGGCTGTTATTTTGAACTTCAGGCCTTGCTGGACAAAGCAGGCCTGTCGGACGGCGATTCCATCATCTCGCTGGGGGATTTTGTTGACCGGGGGCCGGAAACGCCGCAGGTGCTCGACTTTTTCCGTCACACGCCCAATGCCCGCGCTCTGATGGGCAACCATGAGCGCAAGCACGTCCGCGCGGCCAGGGGTGAAGTCAAACTGGCAATTTCACAACACATCAGCCGCCGGCAAATTGGGGATGAGTACCAGAACGCTCTCACCTGGATGAGCAGCCTGCCGCTCTTTCTTGAACTACCAGAGGCTGTCCTGGTGCATGGTTATCTCGAACCGGGTCTGCCGCTTTTAGAGCAGAATCCATCTGTCGTCTGCGGCACAATGGGCGGCGACAAAATCCTGCGTGAACGCTATGAGCGTCCCTGGTATGAGTATGGGCACGGGGATAAGCCGGTCATTGTCGGGCATTATAACTATACCGATAGCGACCAACCTTTCATCCACCAGGACAGAATCTTTGGCCTGGATACCGACTGCGTTCACGGCAAAACGCTGACCGGGCTGTTGTTGCCCTCCTTCCAAATCGTATCCGTCCCCAGCCGAGGCGACCTGTGGCGACAGGTGCGCCGCACCTACAACAAACCTGTATCTCCACCCAAACCAGTCATTCCCTGGACGGCACAGGACGAACTTCTCGTGGATAAGTTGGTGAAGCAAGCCAGGTTTGCTAACGAAAGCCTGCTGGCTAGCCTGCAACAGGAACCAGGTTTCAGTGCACTCACCCCGCGTCAACAGGGCAAGCGCTACGCGGAAAATGCTGGCACGGGCATGCTTGCATCCCTGATGCAACTGGCGCGTTTGGGGAGACTTGATAATGAGTCGGCCCGCAAAATGGTGAAAGAGCCGGGTGCCGCCAGGAAATTATTGGACATAGACTTGACTGAAACACAGGCAACCGCTACGCTTGCCCGGCCCAATGCGAACCAGGCTGATTAGCAGATTTCGCCCGCACCCTAATAGCACAGTACAATTACATCACAAAACCAACGTACAGAAAAACCACCCAAACCCATGTCATCCACCGCCGATTTTCTCCAGCGCTTGCGCAAATTTGTCCAGGCTGAGGCTGATTCCCAGTGGCAGGCCCTGGACAGGCAGTGGTCGCGTCCGTTGGGGGAGCGGGTGGCAAAGGGTTGGACAATCGAAGGCCTGCGCGTGGTAGGTTTCGACAAAGGCATCGTCCGCCTGGTTTGCGCCAGCAACCAATCGCGTTTCCGCGAAGGTGATTTGGTCGTGCTGCACCAGAGTCACCCGGCAGACCCGAATGCCCTGCACTTTGAGCTGTATTACGATGGGGAAAATGAGCTCGAAGCCGGGCTGATTAAGGGCAATCCGTACTTTATGACTCTCCAACCCGAAGGCTGGATACTCGACCAGGATTGGTTCGACTCCAGCCCGTTTTATCTCTCCGCCCTGGATACAGTTGCAGACTCCCAACGCGGACGTTCGACCATCCTGCCGCTTTTGCAAGGCGCGCTGACACCCAAAGTTGACTTTGCCCGCTACGAGCGCGCCCGCGAATCCCTGCGCGAAACCAATCTGAACGAAAGTCAGATCGAGGCGGTTGCCCAGTCTTATGCCACCGACCTGCTTCATCTCATTCAGGGGCCACCGGGAACCGGCAAAACGCTCATGTTGGCGCACCTGGCCCAGTTGTTGGCACAGGATGGCCTGCGCGTGTTTGTCACCGCCCTGACCCATCGCGCCATCCACAACGCGCTCAACAAAATTCCGCAGGTGGATGAAGATATTCCGGTCTGCAAAATTGGCGAAGAACGCCATACTGGCGACTTGAACGTGCCAAACTTCGAGACATTCGATCAATCCCATTTTGCTGACATCAACGGCGGGTATGTGGTTGGCGCGACGCCGTTTGCGCTGCAATCCCAGCGCCTGGAGAATGTTGAATTTGATGTGGTGCTGTTTGACGAGGCCTCGCAAATCACCCTGCCGCTGGCGATTATGGGCATGCTGGCAGGGAGCAAGTACATCTTCATCGGCGACGAAAACCAACTGCCGCCGGTAACGACTTTCTCCGTTGAAAACGCCGCCCAGACCTCGATTTTTGCCTACCTGGCCGGGCGCGGACAGGAAACCATGCTCAACGTCACCTACCGTCTGAATGACGTGCTGACCGACTGGCCCAGCCGGACCTTCTATCGCAGTGAATTGAAACCGAGCCAACAGGCTGCTTCGCGCCGTTTGACTCTTTCCGCCGAAGCCACGCGCTGGGACCTGGTGCTTGACCCCGCTTCCCCGGCGGTTTTCCTTGACCTGTGCCACACCAACACCACCGTCCGCAGCCGCATCGAGGCCGAAGTGGTCTCCGAACTGGTGCTCTCGCTCCTGATACGTGATGTCTCGCCGGAGGAGATTGGCGTGGTTGTACCCTATCGCGCCCAGAGCCGCCTGATTCGCTCCTTGCTGCGGCGGGTGCTGATGGAAGACGAAGTAACCAAGACCCTGGTGGTGGATACCGTCGAGCGGATGCAGGGCCAGGAACGGGAAGTAGTCCTGGTTTCGTTTGCGACCGCCAGCCCGAAATTTGCTGCCCAAATGGCTGATTTCCTGTTCCAGCCGCAACGCCTGAACGTGGCAGTCACGCGTCCGCGCTCGAAATTAATCCTGGTCGGTAGCCATCACATGCTGAACGCGGACGATTACCAGC
>DAOUML010000016.1:0-5369 GCA_034411635.1 Anaerolineales bacterium | reverse complement strand
CGTCCGCTTCGACGGTTCCGACCTGATGCCCGGCGCAGTGGGCGCTGGCTCCTTCTGGAAAGGCATGACCGACTACGTCTCTGGCGCAATCGACCTCGATACCGCCCTGCAACAGATTGACGCTTCCTGGCCGCGATAAGCCTGAGGCTCCTGCACGAATTACCGCGCAATCGTTCGTAGCGCGCAGGTAATAAAAGGGCAGAGGTGGTTTACTCCTTCCACCTCTGCCCAGCCCATCAATTTTTTATTTACTTCCTGGAGAGGAGCAATCGAGTATGGACAATCCCAGGGTTTCCCCAGAAAAGGCCGGCCTATTAACCTGGGCGGCAGCCAATGTAAGCCGAATATTGATTTCACTTTTCGTGCCAGTGGTCACTTTCTTGGTCTTGTGGCAGGGATTTCTCTTCCTGCGCGATAGCAACGCCCCCCAGGTGGTCATTGTGGTTGTTTCCATCATTTGGGGGGTAGGCGGCGTCGCCATGTTGTACTTCATTGCCAACTATCTGGTTGAAAGCCTGCCAGGCGCATGGACCAATCGCTTGCAGCCTTTTGTCTTTGTTGGCCCGGCCCTGGCAATTTTGGCCTGGTTTTTGGCAATTCCCACCCTGCGCACATTTTGGCTCAGTTTCTTTGGCCCACGCAGCGCAAATTTTGTCGGCCTGGAAAACTACATTTTTGCGTTTACCGACCGCGTTATGCTCGAAACCTTCCGAAACAACCTGCTTTGGATGATTTTCGGCACATTTTTCTGCGTCTCCTTTGGCCTGCTCATCGCCGTCCTGGCTGATCGCAGCCCTTATGAACGAATCTACAAAGCCATTATTTTTATGCCGATGGCGATTTCATTCGTTGGCGCAGGCGTTATCTGGAAATTTGTATATGCCTATCGCGGCGAAGGCGTGGGCATTGAAGAAATCGGCCTGATCAACGCCGTTGTCGTTGCCCTGGGGGGGCAAGCCCAACCCTGGCTCTTACAGCCACCCATCAATAATTTCTTTCTGATCGCAATTATGGTTTGGCTGCAAACCGGCTATTCGATGGTCATTCTCTCCTCAGCCATCAAAGGCATCCCCGAAGAAATTATCGAAGCCGCCCGCGTAGATGGCGCCAATGAATTCCAGGTATTCTTCAAGATTATGATCCCCTCCATTCAGGCCACCCTGGTCGCCGTTTCAACAACGGTCCTGATTTTTAGCCTGAAACTCTTTGATATTGTGCGCGTAATGACCGGCGGCAATTACGGAACCAACGTGATCGCCAACGAATTCTACTTGCAGCAATTCACCTACAGCAATACAGGCCGCGGCGCGGCCATCGCGATTGTGTTGCTCGTGGCAGTTATTCCGGTCATGATTTACAACCTGCGCTCATTCCGTGAAAGGAAGGCTTTCTAATGGCTGCAAAATCATCCCCCAAGAGCAAACTTTCACGTTTTCTGGTTGAAGGCACGCTGATTCTGATTAGCCTGCTTTGGATTTTACCCACCCTGGGCATTTTGGTCACCTCCGTTCGCAGCAGCAAAGACATTTTCTCATCCGGCTGGTGGACCGTTTTGCCCCATCGCACCTGGGTTCAAACTGGCGAAATTCGCCTCGATGAATCGGCAGATGTTAACGGCCTGATGACCGTCGGCAATGCCACCGCAACCTTTGAAGAATTTCGTCAGGGCGTGCAAGATGGCGATAGCCGCTATGTCTGGTTTGGCAACAAACGCACCCGCCTGATTATGGTCGAAGAACTGCAATGGCAATGGTTCTACGATGGCTACACCACCGAAAATTATCAAAACGTTCTGGTTGGCCGCGAAATTCGCTTTCAAGATGCCAGCGGGGCCGAAATTGTGCGCCAGGGCAGCAACCTGAGCGGCGCATTCCTGAATTCTGTTGCCGTCACCATTCCAGCCACCATCATCCCCATCTTAATTGCCGCTTTTGCCGCCTACGCCTTCGCCTGGATGAATTTCCCCGGGCGCAAAGTGCTCTTCATCGTTGTCGTCGCCCTGCTGGTGGTTCCCTTGCAAATTGCGCTCATTCCAATCCTGCAAGATTACACCCGCCTCGGACTAACCGGCTCCTACCTGGCAATCTGGCTGGCGCATACCGGCTTTGGCCTGCCCCTGGCCGTTTACCTGCTCTTCAACTACATCGGCACCCTGCCGCGTGAAACCCTCGAAGCAGCCTTCATCGACGGCGCCTCGCACTTCACCATCTTCTTCCGTCTGATTTTGCCGCTCTCCGTCCCGGCCCTGGCCTCCTTCGCCATTTTCCAATTCCTGTGGGTCTGGAACGATTACCTGGTAGCCCTCGTCTTCCTTGGCGACCAAAACCGCGTTCTCACCTACGCCCTGGCAGCCATGGTCGGCGAAAAAGGACAGGACTGGCATCTGCTCACCGCTGGCGCATTTGTCAGCATGATTTTGCCCCTCACCGTCTTCTTCGCCTTGCAGCGTTATTTCGTGCGCGGCCTGATGGCTGGCTCGGTAAAGGGATAATACTATTATCTGAAACAGACCTGACAGGTTTTCAAACAGGTATAACCGTCATACGACTCTATCACGCAAGCCGCCTGATAGACAAAGCGCCTTGTGAAACCTGTCAGGTCTCGTTTTTCACCCCTGAAGGACAATCCGATTTATATGAATTCACCTTCACTGAATGCCTGGTACAAGCACGCCATTTTTTACGAAGTCAACCTGCGCGCCTTTTACGATAGCAACGGCGACGGCCACGGCGACCTGCCCGGCCTGATTGCCAAACTCGACTACCTGCGTGATCTGGGCGTAGACTGTCTGTGGCTGATGCCCATCTACCCCTCCCCGCGCCGCGACGATGGTTACGACATCTCGGATTACTGCAACATCGACCCGGTTTTCGGGACAATCGACGACTTCAAACGCCTGCTCGAAGAATCGCACAAACGCGGCATGCGCGTCATCACCGACCTCGTCATGAACCACACCTCCGACCAGCACGCCTGGTTCCAAGCCGCCCGCGCCGATCGCAACTCACCCTACCGCGATTACTACGTCTGGAGCGACACCGGAAAGGAATACAAAGACGCCCGCATCATCTTCATCGACAGCGAAGAATCCAACTGGACCTTCGACCCTATCGCCGGGCAATACTTCTGGCACCGCTTCTACAACAGTCAACCCGACCTGAACTACGACAACCCCGCCGTCCAGCAAGCCATGCTCGATGTCGCCAAATTCTGGCTCGATTTGGGCATCGATGGCTTCCGCGTCGACGCCCCGCCCTATCTTTTTGAGCGCGAAGGCACCAGTTGCGAAAACCTGCCCGAAACCCACCAATATCTCAAAAAATTCCGCGCCTTTGTTGAGCAGCAAAACCCCGAAGCCCTTTTGCTCAGCGAAGCCAACCAATGGCCCGAAGATGTCATCGAATACTTTGGCAATGGCGACGAAATGCACATGAACTTCCACTTCCCGCTCATGCCGCGCATCTTCCAGTCCCTGGCCCAGGCCAACCGCGCCCCCATCGAAGAAATCCTAGCCCGCACCCCCGCCCTGCCCGGCAACTGCCAGTGGGCCACCTTCCTGCGTTGCCACGACGAACTGACTCTTGAAATGGTCACGCCCGAAGTGCGCCAGTTCATGTGGGACTTCTATGCCCCCGAACCCCGTATGCGCCTCAATCGCGGCATCCGCCGTCGCCTGGCCCCTCTACTCGAAAACGACCCCGCCCGCATCCGCCTGGCCCACGCCATTTTGCTCACCCTCATCGGCTCGCCCACCCTGTACTACGGCGACGAAATCGGCATGGGCGACAATATCTGGCTGGATGACCGCAACGGCGTGCGAACCCCCATGCAGTGGGATGCCAGCCCCAACGCCGGTTTTTCGACCTCCGCAACCACCTACGCCCCCCTCATCGCGGATGACATCTATGGATACCTCCGCCTGAACGTCGAATCCCAACAAAAAGACCCCAATTCGCTCCTCAACTGGCTCAAGCGAGTCGTCGCCACCCGACGCCTGTATCCCGCCTTCGGAGATGGGGCCCTTACGCTGCTGCCGGTCCAAAACCCCGCCATCCTGGCCTACCGGCGCCAAAACGAGACTCAAACCCTGCTAGCGGTCAACAACCTCTCAGCCGAACCACAGACCTTCAGCATCGATTTACCCTCAACCGTGTTAAAACCTTTGCTCGAAAACCAACCAGCAGATTTCAACCTGCCAGGGTACGGTTTTCAATGGTATGAAATCTAGTACCGCCGCCTTCAAGCGGCAGGTATTTGCCGCCTGAAGGCGGCGGTACATAACAGAAAGGCCCACCCCATGTCCCCAGTATTCGGCGGAATTGAAGCAGGCGGCACAAAATTTGTCTGCGCAGTTGGCACCGGCCCGGAAGATATCCGCGCCGAAATCCGTTTTCCGACAGCCAGCCCTGAAAAAACCATCCAAAAAGCGGTTGATTTCTTTCAAGAACAGCAAGAAATTATGCACCGCCCGCTGGCCGCGGTTGGCATCGCCGCCTTTGGCCCACTCGACCCCAACCGCGCCTCCCCAACTTTTGGACACATCACCTCCACCCCAAAACCCGGCTGGCAAAACGCCGATCTGGCCGGGGAGGTTGGGCGCGCCCTCAATCTGCCAATTGGATTCGACACCGACGTTAACGGCGCGGCCCTGGCCGAAGGACTCTGGGGAGCCGCCCAGGGCCTCAACACCTTCCTCTACCTGACCATCGGCACCGGGTTGGGCGGCGGCGGGCTGGTTGGCGGAAGCCTCATGCACGGCCTGATACACCCCGAAATGGGCCACATCCGCATCCCCCACGATTGGAACGCCGACCCCTTCCCCGGAACCTGCCCCTATCACGGCGATTGTCTCGAGGGCATGGCCGCCGGCCCGGCACTTGAAAAACGCTGGGGCGCGCGCGCCGAAACCCTGCCACCTGACCATCCCGCCTGGGAACTGGAAGCCCACTACCTCGCGCTCGGCTTGCAAAACTTCATTTGCACCCTATCACCGCAACGCATCATCATCGGCGGCGGGGTCATGTCGCAGCCACATCTCTTCCCGCTCGTGCGCGCCAAAACTGCCGAACTGCTCAACGGCTACGTTCAATCGCCCCATATTTTGGAAAATATCGACGAATACATTGTTCCGCCCGCCCTCGGCGCGCAGGCCGGGGTATTAGGCGCATTTGCGCTTGCGAAAAAAGCACTATAAGGCAAATTAACAGCCTGCGCAAAGTGCTGTGCAAAAGGTGGTAACTGCCTACCGTAGCGCGACTTTCAAGTCGCGTTTAGGAGTAAGACAGTGAGAATTTGCTTTTAGGCGACATAAATGTCGCCCTACGAATATCAGTTCGTAGGCAGTTACAAAAAGTGCGTTATTTGCCCAA
>DAOUML010000015.1:0-16416 GCA_034411635.1 Anaerolineales bacterium | reverse complement strand
GTAACTGCCTACCGTAGCGCGACTTTCAAGTCGCGTTTAGGAGTAAGACAGTGAGAATTTGCTTTCAGGCGACATAAACCCCCATTCGGGGACGATGTGTCGCCGTACGAATATCAGTTCGTAGGAAGTTCCTACCTTTGACAGAAATATTAAGGCAAAAGAAAAGGAGAAGTTCAGATGAGAAAAATGTTGATGTTTGCGCTGGTTGCCTGGTTTGCGGTGAGCGCGTGTGGTTTAACCGATCGTGTTTTGGGAGGCGGGACCGTGGAAGAGGCGCAATCAGCGGAGCCATCTGCGCCTGCCGCGCCGCTGGAATCACCATCTGATGCGACGGGTCAGAACGATGCTGGCAGCGGCAAAGATGCCGGGAATGATGAGCCTTCGGCGCTGATCCTTGAGCCTGGCGCGGAGTACCGTGGGCTTGTGGCTACATCTGACGATCCTTTGGATGTCTATCGGGTGCGCTCTGCGCCGTTTGAAATTGTTTCTGTAACGGTGACGGCAGATGCCAGCAACCGTGAGCCATTGAATGTGTATATGCAGAATACCAGCGGCGAGTATTCTTTTAATTATGATATTTTGCCGGGTTCGAGCAATACGCTGGTGCTGGCGGCCAATCAGGAGCAGTTTAATACGATTTATTTCTCGGCTTGGGATGTGGCTGGCTATACTTTTGATGTTGTGGTGGAGGCGGAAAATGATGCCAATACCGGCGGCGATGTGAGCGGGTTGATTGGCGAGGCGCTGCCGATTGTGCCAGGCCAGGAAATTGGCGGGACTTCGGTGCGCCTGGTTGGGCAGGGCGGCCACGATCAGGATTGTTACGCGCTCGATTTCGCAGAGACCGGTGCCTTGCGCGTGTTGCTTACTTCGCCAACGGGCCAGCCCTACCCTGAGAGTTTTGCGCGAATTGAGTTGTATCGCAGCAATGGCGATTATATTTGGGGAACCAGCACCAGCGCGGGCGGAAGCGAAACCCTGGAGGCGGCGATTGAGACAACCGGCAGGTATGTGTTGTGTGCCTCAACGTATGAATATTATCCGCTTGGGTTTTATACGTTTGTGGCAACGCTTAATCCATAGCCGCTATTCATCTCGCAACCCCAAAAGGCGATATACCTGTTGCGCAACAACAAAAAAAAGTGGCTCCCGCATGGCGGGAACCACTTTTTTTTGTGCGCGGGGCTGCGTTACTCTTGCTCTACAAAATCGCCGCCCGAGGCGACCCGTTTTTCAAGCAGGTTGCGTTTTTTGTCAAACTTAAGGCCAACTTCTACCTGCTGATAGCAATGATTTTTGCCATCGCCGATCAGCACCTTGCGGGCATAATAGACATCGCCGCCATCTTCATATTCAATGCTCAGGTCGTTATCCAAATCGACCCGGCCTTCGATCATTTCGCCACAGCGTTTGCATTTGACCTTGATGAAGTAATAGCGCTTCGGCGGCGCGGGGGAAAGCATTTTGAAAAGTTTGTCGAAAAATCCCATCGTTGCTCCTGTTTATCCCAAGTAATCTCTGAGTTGCCTACTCCGCGTCGGATGGCGCAACTTCCGCAGCGCTTTCGATTCAATCTGGCGGATGCGTTCGCGGGTGACGTTGAAGTAGCGGCTGACTTCTTCGAGTGTGTGGTCTTTGCCGTCAATCAGGCCAAAGCGCAGTTCGAGCACCTGACGCTCGCGTTCCGAGAGCGCGCCCAGGGCGTGCTGCACCTGTTCGCGCAGCATCTCGCGCGCGGCGGCGTCCATCGGCTCGAGGGCATCGTCGTCCTGAATGAAATCGCCCAACTGCGACGATTCTTCATCCCCCACCGGCCCTTCGAGCGAGACCGGCTCCTCTGCTGAGCGCAGTACCTTGTTCACCTTGCTGCTGGCGGCGGTCCAGCGTTGGGCAACCTCCTGGGTTAGTTCTTTGCCTTCGGCTTTGGCGCGTAAAATTTCCTGCACATCTGCCGCAGAGAGATATCCCACTTCCAGGGCCAGTTCTTCGGCGGTTGGCTCGCGTCCGTATTTTTGTACCAGCGAACGCTGAATGCGTAAAATGCGGCTAATCGACTCGAACAAATGCACCGGGATGCGAATTGTGCGCGCCTGTTCGGCAATCGAACGGTTAATCGACTGGCGAATCCACCAGGTGGCATAGGTGCTAAATTTGAAGCCGCGGCGCGGGTCAAACTTATTAATGGAGCGCAGCAACCCCAAATTGCCCTCTTGAATCAAATCCAGAAAAGAAATTCCGCGCCCGATATAGCGTTTGGCAACGCTAACCACCAGGCGCAAGTTGGCGCGCACCAAATCTTCCACTGCCTGATCGGCGCGCATCTCAATCATTTGCAAATCATGTAACAGGGTATCTTCAGCGGGCAAATACTTTTGCAAGGAGCGCAAAGCCGGGCAGGTGCTATGCTGCGCGCAATACTTCATCACCCATTCGGCCAGTTCGGGCGGCAAAATATAAAACCCAATAAAAAAATTAAAGGCATTGGCGGCCAGGTTATTCCACTCAACCTCCCGCCCCCAGCGGCCATTGTCTAAAAAAGCGCGCAAATACGAATGTCCATTGCTCTCCCAGCCTTTGCGTAATGATTGAGACTCAACCAGCACCAGGCCCAGATCAGGCAAAGTCACATTCAAGCGGCGGGCGTCTTCGCCAAATCGCCGCCAGGCAATCACAAGTTCATCCAGCACCGCGCGATAAATCAGGGTGGCTTTGCCCTGTCCTTTGCGCGGTATGCGCCGCCCCAATCGCTCCACCAGACGGTGGGCTTCAATCATCGTCGCAAGCCGAAACTCGCTGTCTGAATCGAGCAGTTTGACCTTGCCAATTTCGCTCAAATACAGGCGAACCGGGTCCTGGTACATCTCGCGGCTTGCGCTTACGCGAACTGCCTCAACCGGCTCATCTTCCAGCGCAAAATCATCATCCAGTGAAAGATCGCTTTCCTCCACATCAGGCGTAAAAGCATCCAAATCACTGCCGGGCGGCAGGGGAATCTCCTGGGACTTGGGTTTACGTGGCATCTTTACTCCCGTCGGTATTCGCTCAAACGTTTTCGAGCATGGTCGATAGCCTGCAAAACGCGGGCATATTTAAGGGCAGTCTGGTTCAACTCGTCAGCCTGATTTTCCTCGGCCAGGAAGCGTAATTGATTGACACTTTCCGCCATCACAACCCGGCGCATTTGCAGCACCTGGCGGGTCAGATCATCTAACAGGCGGTCATCGGCGCCTTTGGGGGCGGGCAGGCCGAGCAATTCCTTGTGGGTTTCGCTCAACTCATCCACCAGCCGCGCAAAGACAAAAGCGGCTGTATCGGCCTCATCCTGCTCCAGCGAACGTTGAATGAGCAACAAAAGCGATTGATAATCAGTATACTCGAAATCTGCCGCCCCTAAAGCACTTAACCCGGCCTCTTGCAAACGCCGGTCGAGGCGCGGCAACAGGTCGGGGCGGCGCAGCAACATTCCCAGGCAGGTCGCTTCCATTTTTCGGTAAGGGGAGATGCGGGCCTGACTCTGCGCTGGGGCCGATTCTTGAACCGGGGCCTGGCCGGCCTGTGGGCGTGGCGCCGGGCGGATCGCTCTCTCCCCAGGCTTTACGCCGGTTAAAGAACGTTCATCCACCTTCAAACGCCGCGCCAATAACTGCCGGTACGAATCGCGTTCCACCGGGTTGGGCAAATCCTCAATCAGCGGAATTATCTGATTGACAATATCGGCCTTGGCCTTCGGGTCGTTTACATCGCGCTCGGCAATCAGAACATCCAGCACATGTTCCACAATTGGTTTGGCCGCCTCAATCAGACGCGCCCACTCCTCGCGGTCACGGACCACAATCTCGTCCGGGTCGAGGTCATCGGGCATGCTTGCCACGCGTAAATCGGCTTGCAAGCGGGCCTCGTGCCTGAGCAAACCACGCGCATCGAAGCGGATTTCTCCCTCGCGATCCATGGCTTCGCGGGCGGCATCGAGGCCGCGCAAGACGGCTTTTTGCCCGGCGGTATCCGGGTCGAGGGCCAGCACGATTTTGCGCGTAAAACGCTTAAGCAGGCGCAACTGGTCTTCGGTTAAGGCGGTGCCCATTGGCGAGACGACGTTTTCATACCCGGCCTGATGGACGGCAATCACATCGAGATAGCCTTCCACAATCACCACCTGGTCGGTGGCGCGAATGGGCTTGCGCGCGCGGTCGAGGCCATAGAGCAGGCGTCCCTTGCTAAACAAAGGGGTTTCAGATGTGTTGATGAATTTGGCCTGGTTGGTTTTGGGATCGTCGGGGTGCATGCGCGCGCCGAAGCCGGTCATGCGCCCATTCTCATCGCGGATCGGAATCATAATGCGGTGACGGAAGCGATCAAACACCCGCCGCGCCTGGCCTTCGTCCTCGATGATGCTTAATAGGCCAGCATCGGTTAGATCCTCTTCGCGATAGCCTTTGGCCGTAAAATGTTTGAGCGCGTTTTCATAGCCTTGCGGCGCATAACCCAGCCCCCAGGTTTCAATGGTTTGCATGGTCAGGCCGCGTTTTTCGAGCAAATAAGTGAGCGAAGATTTGCCCGCTGGCGTATTAAGCAACTGATGGCGGTAAAACTGCACCGCATCTTCGAGCAGGTTGCGCAAACGCTCATTTTCTTCCCTTTGTTCGGGGCGCTCAGGCTGAAGCCGTTCCAACGTTACCCCGGCCTTTTCCGCCAATCGTTGCAGGGCCTCTTTGAAATCGACCCCTTCCTTCTTCATCACAAACTTGAAAATATCGCCGCCCTCGTTGCACTCGCCAAAACAACGCCAGGTTCCCGTCTCAGGCCAAACGACAAAAGCCGGGGTGCGTTTGTTATCATGGAAAGGGCAAAAACCCGAATAATTACGCCCGGCGCGGCGCAATTTCACCCCCGCTTCAGCGGCCAGGTCGAGAATATCAATGCGGGCTTTAATTTCGTCGATAGATGACATTTTTATACCAAGCCCTGAGTGGAGTGAAACGCAGTCGAAGGGCGAAGGACAGAGTACTCTGAATTATAGACTTGGTTGGGGCCTGGCGCAACCATCAAAAATGACTTGCGTCTGTTTTCCCAGCCCGCTTTAGCGGGCTTTGTAAAAATAGCCCGGACATTTATGTCCGGGCGTGGATTGGGCGTTGGCGTGGATTGGGCGTTGGCGTGGATTTTTACTTCAAGCGTGGGTCAAGCGCATCGCGCAGTCCATCACCGAGCAGGCTAAATCCGAGGACGACAAACATGGTTGCCAGGCCTGGAAAAACGACAATATGCGGCGCGGAAAAGATATAGGTACGTCCTTTTTGAAGCATATTGCCCCATTCCGGCACATCAGGCGGCGCGCCCAGGCCCAAAAAACCAAGCGCAGCCGCAGATTGAATAGCCGCCGCCACCTGAAGCGTGGACTGGACGACAATCGGCGCAAGCACATTGGGCAAGATATGGCGCACAATAATCATTAAATGATCGCTACCCAAAGCGCGGGAGGCTTCGATAAAAACTTCTTGCTTATAGGCTAGTGTAGAACTGCGCACCAAACGGGCATAAATCGGAATAGACAACACCCCAATTGCAATCATCGCGTTTTGCAAACTCGGCCCGAGGAAAGCCACCATCATAATTGCGAGCAAAATGCTTGGAAAAGCAAGCATAATATCAATTAAGCGCATTACGATTAAGTCGGTCAGTCCGCCGAAATAGCCTGAAATTACCCCCAAAAAAGTACCAAAAACAACGCCAATTGCCACCGAGGTTAATCCAATCATTAGTGAAATTCGCGCGCCATGAAACAGGCGCGAGAGCATATCACGCCCCAGTTCATCGTTGCCCAGCCAATGCTCGGCATTAGGCCCTTGACGCACCATCATGAAGTTGGCTAAATCGTAATCATGCGGAGAAATCCAATCGGCTGCCAGGGCGACAAAAATAAACAGAACAACGATCAGTAATCCAATCATTGCCATTGGATTACGCATTAAGCGTCGTAAGGGCGAAACCCAAAAATAGACAATGGTAGATAAATTTTTCAAGCCAGAAGAAACAGAGGTAGATGAAGAATTAGCCATGCGATGCGCCTAATTGTAACGAATGCGAGGATCGAGATACGCGTATAAAATATCAACAAAAAGATTGGTCAGAACAAAACCAGTAGCAATCACGATAACTGTCGCCTGAATAACCGGGTAATCACGAAAACCGATGGCATCAACAAGCAGCCGACCAATTCCAGGCCAGGCAAACACTGTTTCTGTCAAAACCGCCCCACCAATGAGCGTGCCAAACTGCAAGCCAACAATGGTGACAATGGGCAGCAGGGCGTTGCGCAGGGCGTGGCGATAGATGACCAGTTGTTCGCGCAAGCCTTTGGCGCGCGCTGTGCGCACATAATCCTGGCGTAAAACTTCAAGCATGGCGGCGCGGGTCATGCGCGCCTGGATGGCCATCGAGTTGGCGGCCAGCGCAATCGAAGGCATGACCAGATGCTGCCAGGTGCCGCTGCCGGTTGGCGGAAGCAAAGGGCCCGGCAAGCCAAACCACTGCGGGATAAGAACAGCGAAAAGAATCATCAGCATCAACCCCAGCCAGAAAATTGGCATCGAAACACCAATCAGGGCAAAGGTCATGCTGCCGCCATCAAACCAGGAGTTTGGCTTGGTGGCAGAGAAAATTCCAATTGGAATACCAATAATGGCTGAAAGAATAAGGGCTGTGAAGGCCAGGGTTAGCGTTTTGGGCAGGCGGTCAATAATTTCATTGGCAACAGGCAAATTGCTTTTTACCGAGCGGCCCATATCGCCCTGTAAGGTGCGCCACAGGTAACGCGAGTACTGAACAAGAATTGGCTGGTCGAGGCCCATATCTGCGCGCACCTTGGCTACCAGTTCGGGCGTGGCAAGTTCCCCGGCAATAGCCACTGCCGGGTCGCCGGGAATCATACGAATGCTCCAAAAAACCAGAAAGGAAACACCTAACAGCACAGGGACAGCCAACAGCAAACGGCGCAGAATGTATGTTGTCATTTATTTTCAGGTGAAATTGTGAATGGAGACGGGACAAACGTCCCGTCTCCACATACTCTTAGAAACGAATTACTCTTTATCTGCAAATTGGGCAATCAGGCTCTCATCCGGGTGGACAATGAAACCAGATACATTCTTGCGAATAGCAGTTACCTGAATTTCACTGTACAGGAATAGCCAGGGCGCATCTTGCCAGATGGTTTCGATGGCCTTCTTGTAAGCCGCCTGGCGTTCGGCGGTATCGAGGGTAGAGCGGGCCTCTTCAAGCAGGGCATCTACCTCAGGATTGTTGTAGAAAGCGCCATTAAATCCAGGCGGAATTTCGCCAGAGTGGAACAGAGCGTACAGGGCATAGTCGGCGTCCATCGTCGGTGTGCCCCAGCCAAGCATGGCAAATTGAACATCATTCCCGTCCTCTTTGGTTTTGCGGACGGTTGGAACGTACTGCGGCCATTCAAGAGTTTCGAGTTTCACTTCCAGCCCGATTTCTTTCAACGAAGCCCGAACGGCATCGGCAACCAGAGCATCCTGAACATAGCGACCGGTCGGGTGGTACATCCGAACTTCAGTTCCGGGCGCAACACCTGCTTCAGCCAGCAGGGCCTTGGCTTTTTCAACATCACGTTCGTAAACCGGCTGTTCAGCATAACCAAAAATCGGCGGCGCAAACGGCGCAGTGCTAACCAGAGCGGCATCATTAAACAGGTTGCTGACAATCGCCTGTTTATCGACGGCGTAGTTAACCGCCTGGCGAACGCGCACATCATCGAAGGGCGGTTCGGTCACATTGAAGAAGATGTAGATGGTGCGCAAACCGGGGGTGACAACAACCTCAATATCAGGATTGGCCTGAAGGCGCGGAATCTCAACCGGGGGAATGCGCACGGCGACATCGACGGTGCCGGCTTCGATTTCAATGATACGAGCGCCGTCTTCTTTAACCACTTTGAATACAACGGTATCAATCTTGGGCGCATCGCCCCAATAATTCGGGTTGCGCTCAAGGGTTACGGCTTCATCGCGCGCCCAAGATTTGAGAACATACGGGCCGGTGCCGATTGCATTTTCAGCCAGGAAGTCTACGCCTTGTTCAAGGGCCTTCGGGCTGACCATTGCCACAGCCCCGTGCGAAAGGTGGGCTGGCAGTGGGGCGAAGGGGCCATTGGTCTTAATCTGAACGGTGAAATCATCGATCACATTCACTTCGGTTACTTTGCCGAGCAACGTGCCACGGAAGGGGGCGTTGTTATCGGTGTTCAGCATCCAATCGAGATTGGCCTTTACTGCTTCGGCATTGAACGGCGCGCCATCGGTAAAACTGATTCCCTGGCGTAATTTGATTTCATACTCGCCCTCGCCAGTCGCCTCCAGGCTTTCGGCCAGCAAGGGTTCCAAAACGCCTTCTTCGCTCATCGAGAACAGCGGCTCGTAAATATGCTCCAGCACCGAGAAAGACGGCGACGAAGTGACAAGGTGAATATTCATATTCTCGATATCGGTGCCTGAAGCAACGGTCAGCGTTTTTGGCGCGGCAGGTTCTTCAGCAGCGGGCGCCGCCGGTTCTTCAGCCGCGGGGGCAGCCGGGGCAGCGGGTTCTTCTGCGGCAGGGGCTGCCGGCCCAGCGGGCTGGGCGGGAGTCTCGGCAGGCCCACAGGCGGCCAAAACGAGGCTCAACAGCACCAGAAAAGCAAACACAAACTGAAATTTTTGTTTCATGGTTTTTCTCCTCCAAGAGTGGTTGTAAATTAAAAACAAGAAAGATGGGAATATTGGTATTGGCAGCCTTTCACCTCCTTTTTGAGCAGCGCATAGTGCAAACCTGCTTTGGTTTGCCAAATTTTAGCAACGTTTACTGGCAAAATAAGCAATATGCGGGAAACGGATTTTTATTATAAATCAAAATGGGTTCTTTTCTTCTATTATTAATATTTTTTTATACTTCTCAAAATGGTTCTCTGATGTTTGCCATAAAGAAGTTTGTAAAACCACAATATCACAACTGTATCGCCAAAAATGTGGTAAATTCACACCAACACCTGATTTTTAGAGAACATCATGTTTCCCTGGCTTAAAAAAACCGCCTGTTTCACCCCTGCTGCCCTGCCGGGCCTCCTCAATCATCGTCATCTTCGCCCGGCCTCTCAGGGCCGATGAAGAAAATATCCCAACCATTCACTAGGACTAAACCATGAAATCAATCTGTGTCTATTGCGGATCGGCCCGCGCTGCGCACCCCGACTTTCACCTGGCTGGCCGTCAAATGGGGCGCGCCCTGGCCGAAAACGGAATCCGATTAATCTACGGCGGCGGCAAGACCGGTGTCATGGGCGCTGTCGCCGATGGCACGCTGGAAGCCGGCGGCGAAGTGATCGGCGTCATCGTCGAGAGCATGAACACCCCGGCCCTGGCCCACTACGGGCTAACCCGTCTCGAAGTCACCGCCACCATCCACGAGCGCAAAGCCCGCATGTACGAACTCTCCGACGGCTACATTGCCCTGCCCGGCGGATTTGGCACCTTCGACGAACTTTTTGAAACCATCACCTGGGGACAAATTGGCCTGCACCACAAGCCCATTGGCCTGCTCAACACCCGCGGCTACTACGACCTGCTCTTGCAAATGCTCGATAGGGCCGTGGACGAGGGATTCATCTTCCACGAACACCGCAATATGCTCGCGGTTGCCCCCCAACCAACCGACTTGCTGACTCAAATGCGCCAGCACGAACACCCAATTGAAGCCGTCGAACGTTGGATGCGCCAGGATTAACTGCGCTGAAACAATATTCCCTTGTGAGTTTATGGATGAGATTGGAACGGAAGAAATACCATGTCTATTGAACTCGTACTTCTCGCCGTAGCAGGATTTTTGTTGGCTAGCGTGCTATCCAGCAAAATTTCTGACCGGTTTGGCGTTCCGGCCCTTCTCTTTTTTCTTGCCATTGGAATCTTTGCCGGTTCAGAAAGTTTTGGCGGAATTGAATTCAACGACGCAGGATTGGCCCAATGGATAGGGATTGTTGCGCTTAATCTGATTCTTTTTGCAGGCGGCCTGGATACAAGTTGGCGCGATATTCGCCCGGTTTTAAAACCAGGCATCGCCCTTTCTTCTCTTGGTGTTTTCTTGACAGCCCTCGCTGTTGGGTTTGCTGCTTCGTATCTGCTTGGTTTTTCGTTGTTGGAGGGGCTGCTGCTCGGCGCGATTGTCTCCTCTACCGATGCGGCGGCAGTTTTCTCGATTTTACGCTCAAAAAGTTTGGGGTTGAAGGGCAACCTGCGTCAATTGTTGGAACTTGAATCTGGTTCGAATGACCCGATAGCCGTGTTTCTCACCATTGGGTTGACGGTTTGGTTGACACAGCCTGATTTTGCGCCTGAGTCCTTGGTTATTTCACTGGTCGTTCAAGTGGTGATTGGTACGATACTCGGCTTGCTGTTTGGTTGGTTGTTGGCCTGGTTGGCAAACCATCTTCATCTTGGCTTCGATGGCTTATATCCGGTTCTGACGCTTTCAACTGTTTTTGTTACCTTTGGTCTTTCTTCTTTAATAGGAGGCAATGGCTTTCTTGCCGTGTACATTGCCGGAATTGCCGCTCGTCATCATGATTTTATTCATCGCCGCAGCCTGATTAATTTTCACGATGGCCTGGCCTGGCTCATGCAAATTGTCATGTTCATTACGCTTGGGCTGTTGGTTTTTCCCTCCCAAATTTTCCCAATCATGGGCACAGGGCTTCTTCTGGCGGCAATCCTGATTTTTGTGGCCCGTCCACTTGGCGTGTTTGTCAGCCTGATGTTTACTCATTACAACTTGCGCGAGAAGACCTTTATCTCGTGGGTGGGGTTGCGCGGCGCAGTGCCTATTATTTTGGCAACTTATCCTCTAATCGCAGGGTTGGAACAAGCAAATTTGATTTTCAATATTGTCTTTTTCGTTGTGCTTACTTCATCACTCGTTCAGGGTATTTCCATTCCACAAGTCGCGAAATGGTTGGGCGTTGATGAACGAATGCAAAAAAAACCAATTTACCCCATCGAAATTAATCCAATGCGCGGCTTTACCGATGAACTGAAGGAAATCCACATTCCTGCCAATTCAACTTGCGCTGGCAAAACCATTGTAGAGTTGGCCCTGCCTGAGAAGTTATTAATTATCCTCATCGCGCGTGATAAAGAATTTTTGGTGCCAAATGGCGGCACCACGCTTCTGGCTGATGATACATTAATTGTCTTGTCTGACAAAGAGAGTTTTGATGTAGTAAAGCAACAGGTGAATGCCTGCCATGAGTAACAATTCATCGATCCGTTTATACGGTAAATAAGGTAAAAGAAACCAATGACCCTCGAAAAAGAATTCATCCCCAAAATCGCCATGTCGATTCACGCCCACCCCGACGACCAGGAATTCACCGTCGGCGGGACGCTGGCTAAATGGGCGGCGGCAGGCTGTCAGGTCATCTCCGTCACCGTTACCAGCGGCGACGCTGGCTGTAACGACCCCGAAAAAGACGGGGCCTACAAACCGACCCTGGCCCAACTGCGCGAAGCAGAGCAAACCGCCGCCAATCAAACCCTCGGCCTCTGTGAGAGCATCTTTCTGCGCTACCCGGATGGCGAACTGGAGCCGACCATTGCCCTGCGCAAGCAACTCACCCAATTGATTCGCCAATACAAACCGGACGTGGTGTTAACCGGCGATCCGCAGGCGGTTTTCTATGGCAGCGGCTACATCAACCACCCCGACCATCGCGCCGCGTCGCAGGCGGCCCTATACGCCAGTTTCCCATCCGCTGGAACGCGCCTGATTTTCACCGACCTGCTCGAAGCCGGATATGCGCCGCATAACGTCAAGCGCGTTTATATTCACGGCTCAGAAAAGCCCGATACCTGGGTCGATATTTCAGCCGTCATGGACAAAAAAATCGCCGCCCTGAAAAAGCATGTTTCACAGGTCGGCGAATGGGACGAGATGGAAGAAGTTGTGCGCGAGTGGGCCGCCGAAGCGGGGAAAGAAAGCGGCGCAGATTATGCCGAATCGTACAAAGTCATGATTTTGGTCGAGGATAGGCCGGAGAATTAAGTAGCACCGCCTTCTGGCGGCGCTACTTAATTAGAGCAGGTGGCTCTGTTGAATTGTTGATGTAGCGTGAGATAGTATCTCGCGCTACATCCTACCCATCACCAAGACCGGAGAGCACCTCGCCCACCAACCCGAGCAAGGATTGGGCGACTTCGGAGACATCGGCCAGGCCCGAAAGGTCGGGCAGGGATTGTTGCAGTGATTCTGCTGCGGCGGTGATGTTTTCGGTAATTTGGGCGGGGTTCAAGTTGGGGTTGTCGAGCGCCTGTTGAAGCAGGTTGAACAATTCGGAGATATCATGCGCATCTGTGGCGAATGCATCGAGCGGGGCAGAGAGATTGTCGAGTTGTTTTTTGAGTTTTTGGCGTTGGGTTTCGTCCATGTTGAAAAATCTCCTATCACAATGAAAAAGGGGAAATCCTCGGTAATCTCTTAAATCTTCAGGAATCTCCGCTCTCGATAACAGCCTTCGTGACGCGATTGATTTCATCCAGCCCGGCCCCGCGCGCTTTTTCGAGACGTTCGGTACGTTTGCTGAACTGGTTCATGGCATATTCTATGAAATCTGCCTCCACCAGCCCAAACGGGACGGTTTCATACGCAGAAAAGGCATCACCAATGACGCCAATGGCCGCCGGGAGCAGGCTGTTCATCTGGGTTTGCAGGTCGTCCCACAAATCGGGATGTTCGGCCACCAAGCGCGAGAGCAGGTAAATGCCATAAGCGATGTGACGCGATTCGTCCTGTTTCAGCAGGGAAATGCCCCTGCGCAGACCGGGCATCAGGTTGTTGCGCTCCAGGGCGGTGAAGAAGGCGTGGTAGCCGGTCTCCGCCAAAACGCCCTCGACGACCATGTTGTAGGTTACCGAAGCGCGGATTTGGGCCGCCGGAGATGAATCGGCTTGCAGGCCGAGCAGGGCATCAGGCAGGGCTTCATAGAAGATGAATCGGTAATTGTCGCTATGGTAAGTTTCCAAATCGATGCGGGCATCGGCGACTTCGTCGAGGAAGCGGCGGAAGAAGTCGGTGTGCTTGGCTTCCTCGAAGAGAAAAGTCGTCAGGTACATTTCCTCTTCAATGCGGCCTTCGGCGGCCACCACGCCAATTAAAGGAAGCAAATCAAGGGTGACGGCTTCCTCGCCCGAAACAAAAAGACCCAGCAATCGCCAGATCAAGTCTTTTTCGTTGGGAGTCAGATTGGCCCAGTCGGCTTTGTCCTGGGTCAGGTCGATGTCGCTGGGATTCCAGATGCCGAGTTTTTTGGCGCGCTCGTACAGGCGCATGGGGGGCAGGTCGCGGTTCAGGCCGCGGGTGGTGGTGGCAAATGAAGCGTGGGGCATGGTTTCTCCTGAAAATTTTAGCCCATTCGCCAGCCAGGTTTGGGTTGTTTGGGGTCATAAGGGACGCCGAGCAAGACAACGGTGATGTTGTCGTGTCCGCCGCGCTGATTGGCGAGGTCGATCAGAGACTGGGCGGCCTGATTGAGGGTTTTGCCCTGCAAGAGCGGGTAAATTTCATGGTTCTGCACCAGGTCGGTCAGGCCATCGGTACAGAGCAGGATGACATCGCCCGGGTTGAGCAACAGGCCCTGATTGGATTTGGCTTTTTCGTCGCTTTCCTGGCCTGAAAGAAAAAGGCGCAGATCGGGTTCGGGTGGGGTTTCGGAGCCGAGGTAACGACGAATGACATGCAGGTTGGGGTGGTTTTTCAGGTTCGATTCGTTTAAGACGCCTTTTTCAAGGGCTTCCTGCACCCAGGTATGGTCGCGGCTAATCTGGCGAACGTTTGCGCCTCGGATCAGGTAGATGCGTGAATCGCCGGCGTAGGCAATGTAGAGTACATCGCCCACCACCCAGGCGCAGGATGCGGTGGCGCCCATGCCTTTGCGGGTGGCATCTAACCCGGCCTGTTTGAAAATTTCTTCGCTGATGCGATAAAAACTTTCTTGAAAGAGGGCAAGCGGGTTTCCGCCGGCGGTGTTGGCGGCCATTTCGCTCAGGCCGTTTACCACCATGTCTGATGCGATTTCACCGGCGCGATGTCCGCCAATGCCATCTGACACGACCGCTACGACAACCGGCATGGGGTTGTGCGGGCTGAGGGTGTAGGCCGAAATGGCAAAATTATCTTCGTTGTTTTTGCCAGATTGACCGGGGTGCGTTTTGGCGGCAACAAAAATATGGGCCTGGTTGGTACGAATCATGTGCGCGAAAGGGGGGTAAGCGTTGGTTTTTGGGGCGCAGGCGGTTTGCCAAGCGCAAATCGATAGGTTAACTTGCCAAAGTTTACCACATCGCCATGCGTGAGCGCTTGCCCCTCTTGGGGGATAGGCTCGTAATTGACCCATGTGCCTGCCACGGCGTTATTATCCAGCAGCAAAAACTGTTCGCCGGTGCGTTGCAGGCGGGCGTGCAGTGGGGCGATGCAGGGATCACCGAGGACATTGGTGGCCTGGGTGGGGTCGGCGCCGAAGGTCATCTCTGGGGCAGAGAGGGGAATTGGGTCGGAGCCAGGGATGGGTTGCAAATCGGCGGTGAGTCTAACAAGGTAGGCCGGGGGCGGCGGGGCTTTGCGTCGCAGCCAGGGGAAGGGATTGCGGGCAGATTTGGGGCCGGAGGGTGGTTCGTTTTTGGCGTTGAGCGGCTGGGTGACTGGGTCTAGTTGGCGGGCGCGGGCGCGGCGGCGTTCTGTCAGGCGGGCAAAGGTTTTTTGTCCGCCAAAGAAGAGGGCCAGCAGCAGGACGAAACCGGCCAGAATGATGACGCTGGTTACCAGGGCGGCCTGATTGCGCAGGACGAGGCCGAGAATACCGCCTGGCGGTTGAATAACGACGACATCGACCGGGATGGTTAGGCTGGTATTGCTCAGGCCGAGCGAATCGGTGATTTCAACCCGCAGGGTGTGCTTTCCGCTGACAAGGTAGGGGCGTAAATTCCAGGTGAAGCGTTCAAAGGGGGGTTGGGTGTTTTCCTGGGCGAGTTCATCGTCGATATACAGGGCGGCGCGGGTGAGCGGGCGCGGGTTGCCATCGGGAAATTCGACCAGAATTTCGAGTTGCTGCTGCGCGGGTTGGCTGGCTTCGAGGTTGAAGGGGTCTTCGGGGTTTTGGCGCACGATTTCGGCGGGCGGGGCGAGCAAAATCGGATTGGGCGCTTCTACTTTGATTGCCAGGCTGACGGCGTTGGTGGTGAGTGAAAATTCATCGATGGAGGCCAGGCCCGAAAGGCTGTATTGTCCGCTGGCGCGGATGAGGGAGTCGTAGGAGAAGGTGTAGCCCCAGCGCAGATTGTCGAACCAGGATTCGGGCTCGGGCAGGGTTTCGATGCCGCTGAAATCGAAGGTGTTGCCGCCGGTGGCGGCGGCCATTTGGCGCAGGGCTTGCGAGCCTGAGTGATCGAAGAAGTCGGCGGAATCGAGAATCCAGACGAAGATGCGCACGCCGGCCAGGTTGGCGCGGGTGGTCAGGTCGTTGAGGCCGGCGGCGGACTGATTATCGAGGTGGTCGGAGAGCAGCAGGATGGCGCGTTTGCCGCCCGGCGGGACGGGCATATCGAGGGCGGCGTCTAACGCAAAGGAAAGGGCGGCAAGGTCGGAGGTCGAGGCGCGTAGTTGCGGGTCGAAAATCTCGAGGCGGTTGCGCCAGGTGAGGGGTGTTACCCGTGAGGCGACGATTCCGCCATTCCAGGTCAGGCCAAGCGTATCGCTGCTATCTGCCGGGCGCGAGGCGGCCCATGCTGCCAGGGCGTTGGCGGCTTTGTCGTAGCGCGAAAGTCCCTGTCCATCGCGCACGGCCAGGGATGGGCTGGCGTTGATGGCGACCACGACTTGCAGCGGAATTTCGCGCAGATTTACCTGGCTGGGGCGGATGGTTTTGCCATCTTCGAGCAGGGAGAAGGTGGCGGGGCTGAGGCCGCGCACGAATTGACCTTGCCCATCGTATAGATCGAGAAAGCCATTGATTTCAGGAAAATCGCCGATGGTGACATCATAGAGCAGGCCGTTTCCTTGCCCGGGTTCGTTTTGCGCGCGCGCGGCCTGCGGCACGAACAGCGCGAGCAGGCCGACGATGAGCAGGAGGCGGGCCAGGAGCAGAGACCGGTTTGGATGTTTTTTTCTCGGAGAGCGCATAGGAGCGAGTTTTATGGGGGCGAACTATTCTGAAATTTGGGCTAAAAATGCGGGCTTTTGGGCGCGTAAAAGTATATCATTGCTTTGTGTGATTTCAGATGGTCTCGATACGGATGCCGTTCTTTGGCATCCGTATCGAGACCAAAACTACCCAACAAATCCTTGCGCTACCAGCAACTCGCCGTTCAGAATTGCCCC
>DAOUML010000014.1:0-50916 GCA_034411635.1 Anaerolineales bacterium | reverse complement strand
TATAGACCTCTTGCAAAAGTCATCAATGGCAGCCTATAAGTGTCCTTCGACTGCGCTTTTTTGCATAAAGCATTGCCGTCCTGAGCGGAGGGCGAAGCGGATTTTGCGAAGCCCGTAGTCGAAGGATGGTTGTTGAGCCTGTCGAAACACGCTCCGCTCAGGACTTATGCAAGAAGTCTTATGTTTGATTTATTTGTCAGGCCGAATGAAAAACCAGGATAAACGGTTTATTCCCCATTCGTTGGGGATATTGACAGCGCCTTGTTCCCTTAGCCTGTCTTGTAATCCGCTGTGATTGCCAGGCGCAACAACAATGTCCCAGTTAATTTCGTCGAGATCTGGAATAGGGTGGGTAATGGTAAGGTTAATTTCAACAGTCGTATCATAAATTGAGTGTTGGTTGGGGCATATTTCGTGAATTTCTTGATCGAAGGCCTGTATCCAGTTGTTAGCCATCAATAGACCAGCGCATTTTATAGGCGTTGCAGAGCCATAAACGACAACAATTTCTGTTTTTGGTACCTGGCGAATTTGCGCCAATGTGCTTACCGCAATTGACCGTGCCTGGGCTGCATCCTGGTGTACAAATGCTTTGTGTTTTTGGGTTTCAGTGGCATGGTTCAGTGTTATGGCAACGACAACGAGGACGCTGATATAGGCCGCTTGTTGTATGCGAACGAGGTTCCATGAGGAGTTTTCGAGGATTTTTAGAAGGATAAAGAGCAAGATTGGCAAGATTGCTGCCATGGAGAGCATGTAGCGGAGTTTTACATAGAGTTTGCTCAAGACAACAAGCAGTAGCGCAGTTTGTACGAGCAATCCGCTTAGCATAGCCAGATCGGCGGGTGAAATATCCAATGTGTTTGTTTTTTCTAATGCGATTACTGCGCAAAGCAGGGCGAGCATTGCAAGAAATGTAAGCACCATGCCGGGTATGCTGGCCCACCAAAAACTAATGCTAAGTGGAATCATTTCCGGTGAATAGAAACCACTTTCCCCAGTGCCATAGATGCCCTGGTTTGAGAGAATACGCCATACCCAACTTGCAAAGCGCGGCAATTCGTTGTAAATGGGCAATAGCATCAGAACGATTCCAAGCAGGCTGCTTGCCGCCATTAACGAGGCATTTTTGAATGCTTGAATGAATGATGCGCTTAATTTGAGCGACAGAACGAGGATGGTTATTGTCCCGGCAGCAATAAGGCCGAGAAAATACATCTGCGTCATTGAAATCATCCCGGCGGTGATGCCCAACATGAAAAGTTTTGTTTTTGTTGGCATTCGGTTTTGCCGAATTTCACGATATAGCCAGATTAACCACAGTGTTGCGAATGGATAATTAAATGAGTTGTGTGACCAAAAATTAAGCGATTCAAAACTTTGGGGGTGCAAAATAAAAAATAGTAGGCTAAGGGCTAGTCCGGCTAAGATGCTATTCTTATTCTGCAAAGATTGAGTTACGGTTTTATAAAATACGACAGCAGTTAAGCCATTCATCGCGAGCAAGAAAACATTTGACATGACAAAAAAAAGTTCTGGCTTTTGCAAATGGTACTTAAGGAATGCTTCATGGTTTTCAAAAAAAACGTAAGTTAAGCCAAGTAAAAAAGAGCCAATCAAGTGTAGCGGCGTGCCAGGATGATCAACATAGGCATAGGTTTTTCCGGTAAAAATTGCCAGGGAATCCAGAAAATACCAGGCCCCCGGGTCCGCAGGAAACCAGTAACTGGGGTGAAGTGTCCAGTTAATCCAATATGCGAAAATGGGTGATACTACCAAAATATAAGGGCTGATTTTTCTTATAAAACTTGTATTTCTTAACATTTTTTATCCTTGATTACGGTTCACCCCGGATATAAAACCACTTCGCGCGTTCTATGCCCCAGGAACCAGGAATATTTTTGGCGCCCACTGCTTCAAGGTGAGCGGGAATTTCTGGCCCGGTTCCTGGAAAGACAACCAGGTCCCAGTCTATTTCTTCTATATTTGGCAAAGGGTGGATTAAATTTAAGTCGACCTCGAATGCAAAATCATAGAGCGCGTATTGATTTGGGCAAATCCCTTCGATCTCTTCATCGAATGCGCGGATCCAATTATTTGCGGCCAATAACCCGGCGCATTTTAACGGAGTACCAAACCCATAAACTACTACAACTTCATTTTTCTCAATTTGTTTGCTTTGCGCAATTGTGTTGACGGCAATTGAGCGCGCCAGGGCGGCATCTTTTTCAACAAAATCACGCTGTTGCTGGCTTTGCATGGTATCGACCATAAAAAAACAGGCCGAGGCAATGATTCCGATGTAAAGTATTCGTTGCAGTAGCGCAAATCGCTGGCTTTGATTTTCAAGTATCTTTATAAGAATAAATATCAAGACCGGAACGACTGCGGCCAGCGCTAGCGTGTATCGAATACGATAAAAAAATTTTGCCAGGATAATAATCAGCACCAGCGTTTGAACGTTCAAGCCTATCAGCATAGCAAAATCGGATGGCAAAAAACTTATTTGTTTTTTTTGCGCTAATCGAATTATGATGGTTAACGCAAAAAGAGCCAGCCCAAGAAAGAGCATCAGCAGGGGGATATATTCGCTCCAAAATTGAATGCTTCGTGGAATTAAATCAAGTGAGTAAAGGCTTTTTTCTCCGGTGCCATAGATACCACTGGAACCAACCAGACGCATCATCCAGTCAAACATGCGGGTTAATTGTCCGCTGATTGGGATCAACATGCTGACGATACCAACCAAGGCACTTATTACGAATACACTTCCCTTTTGCGCAGATTTCTTTATCGAATGTTCGAGACGAAAGGTAAAAACAAAAACAATGACAAGCCCCCCTATTAGCCAGGCTAACAGGTACAGTTGCGTCATGCTGATAACGCCAGCGCTAAAACCAAGCGCCGTGATCGTCGTCCACTTTAGACGCTCTTCTTTTTGCAAGGTTCGATAAAGCCACAATAGCCACAAGGTTCCAAAGATAAAATTAAAGGAATTGTGTGACCAGTAAATAAGCGAATGAAATCCCTGTGGATGTATCCCAAAGTACATTAAACTAATTGCTATGGACGCCAACACCCGGTTTTGTTTCAAATTGCTGAATACAGAATAGTAAAAAAAAACAGCCGTGCTGATATTTAGTATCAGCAGGAAAAAATTTACTGCTACAAAGAAAAATTCTGGTTTTGCGAGATGATATTGGATAAATGTTTCTTGACTGTAAAAAAAGGGGTAAGTGATTCCAAGAATGATTGTGCCAATAATATGTAAGGGTGTCCCAGGATGGTCAACGTAGGTATAGGGTTTTTCGTCGAAAGGTGCCAGCGAATCAAGAAAATACCATGCTGCCGGGTCGGTGCTAAACCAGTAGGCAGGATGGTATAACCAGAAAATCCCAAATATTATCAGCGGAAGGATAGTAACAATTGCGGGTAAGAATTGCTTCGTCTGGTTTTTGAATTGGATGATTTTTGACATTTCATTTCAAGATGTTGTGTCACGCTTGCGTATGAAAATGCGCAACGCGATGTTGCGCATTTTTATACCCGCGGGCATTATAGAAGTGATGGAGAATCTCTGTGCTAATAAATTGCGCGTTCGCGCGCTACTGAAAAGCACAATGTCGTGATATTTTGCGCCCGGTGAAACCGCTTTACTGTACCGCAACCAAACATCGCTTCGCCAGTGTCGCCGCCGCGTCTGTGCGATATTCGGCGCTGGCCCATTGGTCGGCGGATTCGTGGAAGGTGTTACGGGCAGCCGCTTCGAGTCCGTCTGATTCTGTCCCGTCCATTGCCAGCAACGGGGTTTTTCCATAGCCGCCCAGGGCCAGGCGGGTGCGTCCGCTCTTCCACTGCGCCAGACCTGCCGCCACGATGGGCCTATCTGCCGGGGTGCGGGCGACCTGTTCGTAGGCCGAGGCCGCATTTAACGGAATCTCGATGCGGGTAATCAGTCCCGCCGGGCGCAGCGCCCAGTATTCGACCAGCGAAAAGGTCGAGGTCTCCGCGCTAATAACGGTCAGTTTTGCATCCAGCGCCAGCATCATCGTCGCAAAGGGTGAGCGGCCATCGCAGGCGGCCAGGCTTCCGGCCACGCTCGCCATATTGCGCAGGTTGAGCGCGGCTTCCTGTTTAATGGCCTGCCCTAAAGCCGCCGGGATTTCTTCGCATTCCAGCAAACCCTGCAAGGTGACGGTTGCGCCAATTTCCAGCGTATTTCCGGCGCGGGTCATTGTGTTCAGGTTCAGGGCTTGCAAATCCACTACCGCAAAATCCTGATTTTTATAAGCCGGGCTGTTTAGCACCGTGCCGCCGCCCAGGGGCAGGGTGGCAGGCTGCGCCAGCAGGGCCAGCGCGTCTTCAATTGTTTCGGGGCGATGGTAAGTGGTAATCATGGCGGTTCCTCCGCGCTAATTATACTCGTAACTCCCCACTCATCGCCCGGCCCTCGTAGAAAACCGCTAGCGAATGCCCCGCATCCACAAACACCCGCGCCCGCGTGCCGGGCTGAGTCACTTGAATATGTGGGTGCATCACATGCAAGCGTTGGCCTGAATCCAGTTCCAACCGGTAAACATTGTGCGCCCCGCGAAACAGTCGCTCAACCACCAGCGCATTGCCATTTGCATCTGGCGCAAAATTGACATCATCGGCCCGCAGCGCGATTTCAACCGGCGCGCCCTCCGGCAGGCCCAGCGGCTGGGGCAAAACTCCAATCTCGGTGCAAATTCCCTCGGCGCAGGCCCGGCCGGGCAGGAAGTCTGAATTGCCCATAAATTCGGCCACGAAACGGGTTTGCGGCGCATGAAAAATCTGCTCCGGCCCGCCCACCTGCTCCAGCCGCCCGCGCTGGAAGACCGCCAGCCGGTCGCCCATGTACAGGGCCTCCTCCTGGTCATGGGTCACAAAAACCGCCGTCGCGCGCATCTCCTTCAAAATCCCGCGCACCTGTTCGCGCATCTCCAGCCGCAGGTCGGCATCCAGGCTGCTAAACGGCTCATCCATCAGCACCAGCACCGGCTGCGGGGCCAATGCTCGCGCCAGGGCGACGCGCTGACGTTCCCCGCCAGAGAGTTCATGCGGATACCTCCCGGCGAACTTTTCCAGCCCGACCAGGCCCAGCATCGCGCGGACTTTATCCTGATTCCCGTTTCGCGACTCTTTCTTCAACCCGAAAGCGACATTGGCGGCCACCGTCAGGTGCGGAAACAGGGCATGCTCCTGGAAAACCATACCCACCCCGCGCTTTTCAGGCGGTACGAACAGGTTTTTCGCGGCGACAACCTGCCCCCTAAGGCAGATTTCGCCGTTATCGGGGCGTTCCAGCCCCGCGACCAGGCGCAGGGTGGTCGTCTTCCCGCATCCGCTGGGGCCAACCAGGGCCAGGATTTCGCCATCGGGCAGTGAGAGCGAAATATTGTCCACCGCCGGGCTTGCCCCGCCTGGGAATTGTTTGGAGAGTTGGCTAATTTCAAGAGCGTTCATCGAAGATTTTTTCCCTGCGTAAAAGAAAAGAAAGCGGAATAGCCGAAACCAGCACCAGCAAGAGCGCGGCGGGCGCGGCCTGCATGTAGAATCCTTGCTCGGCCCAAATCCAGACTCGCACCGCCAGCGTATCGAATCCAGCCGGGCGCAGGAGCAGGGTGGCGGGCAATTCCTTGAGCGAGGTCAGGAAGACCAGCGCCCCGCCCGCCAGCAGACCAGGAAAAACCAGCGGAATCGTCACCTGGAACAGGGTTTGCAGCGAGGTGCGTCCCAGCGTGCGCGAGGCTTCTTCCAGTGCCGGCGAGAGACGCCCAATGGCGGCCTGACTGGCGCGCACGGCTTGCGGCATGTGGCGCAAAACATAAGCCATGACCACAATCAGCGGTGTGGCGTACAGGAAGGGCAAAAAGCGGTTGACCAGCAAAACCAGGCTGAGCGCAACGACCACGCCCGGCAGGGCATAGCCCACCTGGCAAAAACGCGAAAGAAAGCGGCTCAGCCTGCCAGGGTAACGCGCGGCCAGCAACGCCACCGGAAGCGACAACCCAACCGCCAAAACTGCCGCCAGACTCGAACTCCACAGGCTGTTCCAGGCGAAGTTGGCGAATCCTTGCGAACCGGAGCGAAAGATGTTGGCGAGCATTTGCGGGTCGAGCAGGGCGCTGATGCTCCAATAGGCCAGCACCCCAACCGGCACCAGCAGGCTGGCCGCGCTGACGCCGAAAACCAGCCCCAAAGCCGCCCATTTCCACTTGCCGAGCGGCAGGCGGGGCGCGGGCCGCCAGTTGCTGTCCATTTGGGTAAAACGGGCGCGCCCTTGCAGGCGAATTTCAGCCCATAGAATGGAAATCGCCAAAATCACCAGAACCCCGCTCAAGACCGCCGCCGCCGAGCGGTCATAACGTCCGGCCAGTTGCACGAAAATCGCCGAGGAAAAAGTCTCGTAGCGCAGCAGGGCCACTGTCCCGTATTCGGCCAGGATGTCGAGCGAGACCAGCAGCGCGCCGGCCGTCATGCCAGGGCGCAGGGCGGGCAGCGTCACCTGCCAGAAGGTTTGCCAGGGGGTGCGTCCGAAACTGCGCGCGGCTTCTTCGAGGGCGGCGTGCATGTTGCGGAAAGCCGCCCCGCTCAGCAGGTAGACATACGGGTACGTAAAAAGCGTCAGAATGAAGGCCGCGCCCCACAGTCCGAGCGGGCTGGGGCTGGGGATGGGTTCGCCGAACAGGGCGGCCAGGGCTTGCGGAATCATCCCCCCGCGAGGGCGCAGCAGGGCCAAATGGACAATTGCTCCGATGTAAGCCGGGATGGCGAGCGGCAGGGCCAGCAGCCAGCGGAAGACGGTCCGCCCCGGCAGGTCGGTGCGCTCGGTCAGCCAGGCCATGCTGACGCCGGTGATGAGCGCGCCACTGGTCACAATTAGCATCAGCGCGAGGGTGTTCACCAGCAAACCGGGCAGACGGTCTTGCAGCAAACGTTCCCAAACTTCCGCCCCGCCGGTGAAGGCGCGTAAAAGAATGTATCCAAATGGAATGGCGACAAAAAGCGCCACCAGCCCGGCGGCCAGGAGCAGGCGCGGGCTGATGGGGGGGTATTGTCTTGGATTCAGAATTTGCATAAATAACGGCTTTGCAGGGGCGACCCGGCGGGCCGCCCCTGCTATAGATGTTAAGAAAATGAACGTTACATATCGGCCCTTCGACTACGCTGAAGAACGCTCCGCTCAGGGCATGCGTGCCAAAATGATTATCTAATATCTATATCTATGGCAGACCGACGGCTTCAATAATGGCGAAGACATTATCCAGGCTGATGGTTGCATCGCGCAGGTTGACATCTGCCAGGCGGTAGTTGTTCATCGATTCAACCGCCGGGTTAATCGCCACGCCGGGCAAAACCGGGTATTCATAGTTTAACTCGGCAAACAGTTTTTGACCTTCCTCCGAGAGCAGGAAGTCCATAAAGGCTTGCGCCGCCGCCGGATTTTTCGCGCCGTTGACCACGCCCGCGGCGGTCAGGTTGCTTGCCAGGCCCATCTGACCTGCGCCCTGGTCGGGGAAGGCGATTCCGACGGGCGAACCTTCGGCGGCTTGCAGGTAGTAGTAATAGTGATTGACCAGGCCAATCTTGAATTCGCCTGCGCCAACGGCCTTGCGCACGTCGGTATGCCCACCGAAGAAGGTGACTTCATTGGCTTTCAGGCCATTGAGCCATTCCTGGGTGGCTTCGGCCCCAATCGCTTTTTCAAGAACGGCGATATGGGCTTGCATGCCGCCATTGGTTGAGCCGGCGGCAGCAATCTGGCCTTTCCACTTGGGGTCGGTCAGGTCGAAGATGGACTGGGGCGCTTCTTCCGGGCTGACCAGTTCCGTATTGTACATGATCACGCGCGCGCGGCGGGTCAGGCCAAACCATAAATCGTCGCTGCCTTGCGCTTCAGCGGGGAGCATGTCGGCGGTGGCGGGCCGGTAAGATTGGAAAATGCCCTCCTGGGCCAGGGCCTGCACGGTGAAAATCTCGGTGGTGATGAACAAATCGGCCTGTGGATTGGCTTTTTCCTCAATCAGCGCATTTGCCATCTGGCTGTTATTGCCCGATTTGAGCAAAACTTCAACATCTGGATACTGTGCTTTGAAGGCGTCAATCACCGGTTGGATGAGCGCTTCAGAGCGTCCAGAATATAATACAAGTTTACCAGAAACGCCCTCGCTGGCCGGTTGGGCCGCCGGAGCGCAGGCGCTTAAGACCATCCCAAGGGCAAGTAAAACCAGAAAAACACGACGAACATTAAAAGAGACAGACATGGGTGAAATCCTTTTGGGGTTAGGTGTGAATTGAATGCGAGCGATTTTCAATCTTGCCAATTTCGCTCTTATTTGGCTGATTTTACCGTGAATTTTTTATGTGTCAATACTATAATTTAGTTTGCGATTTTTTCTTTTATTAGCGTGTGCTAATTATCCCCGCCCAGCTGTTGCCCATTGCTTCTCCCCTCCCGCGCCGCGCCAGCGAAGGGCCTGAGCAGGAAGTCAGGATTGTGAATTGCTGCGCGTTTTTCTTAAAGTTGGCCTTTCTCCCTCATCCCCAACCCTTCTCCCGGTGGGAGAAGGGAGCATTTCTCCCTCTCCCACCGGGAGAGGGCCGGGGTGAGGGGCTATTGGGCGACTTTAAGAAAGCCCTGGGAATTGCTGCGGAAAAACTTTTAATCTCACCTTCAAGCGGGTATAATTCCCGTATCAAACAGCCCCCAATCGCCACCCCTGGCGTAATCCCAATTGATAGCGAGGTTATTAATGAGAACCCCCTTTGTAGCAGGCAACTGGAAAATGAACAAAACCGTCGCTGAAGCGCGCGAATTTGTTTCAGCCATTGGCCCGTCCTTGAAAGCCGTTCAAGGCGTCGAAAAAGTGATTTGCCCACCTTATCTTTCCATTTTGGCAATTGCCAACATGCTCAGTGGCACCGAGATCGGCCTGGGCGCGCAGAACATGCACTGGGAAGAAAAAGGTGCCTTCACTGGCGAAATTGCCCCCAATATGGTTAAGGAATTTTGCCAGTATGTCATCCTCGGCCACTCCGAGCGCCGACAGTATTTCGGCGAAACCGACCAGACTGTCAACAAGCGCGTTTTGGCTGCCCAAAAGCATGGCATCATCCCGATTGTCTGTGTTGGCGAAACGCTCGCAGAGAACGAAGCCGGACAAACCGCCGAAGTCGTCCGCCGCCAAACCCTGGCCGCCCTGGCAGGCGTCAGCCCCGAATTTGCCCCCAGCCTGGTCATCGCCTACGAACCGGTCTGGGCCATTGGAACGGGACGCGCCTCCTCCGGCGAAAACGCCCAGCAGGTTCATGGGCAGGTCATTCGCGCGGTATTGGTCGAACTGTTCGGGCAGCAAGCGGCTGAACAAATCCGCATTCTGTATGGCGGCTCTGTCACCGGGGCCAATGCGGCTGAATTCTTCTCCCAACCTGATATTGATGGCGCTCTGGTGGGTGGCGCAAGCCTGAAAGACGACTTTGTGCTAATCGCCCAGGCCGCGGCGGGTTAAGTTCGCCTTAACCACTCCTGACGATAAAACCGATGGCCGCTCCTTCTCTGGCGGCCATCGGTTCTTTTTCATCCAAAAAACTCATGCCGCTCTTTCTCACCTCCCTCGATGGACTGCTCTGGCTCTCTCTGGCCCTGGCGGCGCTGGTTTTCTTGCAGCGCAAAATGCACCGCGAGATTCAAACCGTCTTTCTGATTCTTACCCGCAACCCCGGTATTACCATTGGTATTTTTGCGCTTATTTTTATTCCGGGCGTTTTTCTGCATGAGTTGAGCCATTTTGTGATGGCAAAACTGCTCTGGGTGCGCACAGGCAAATTCTCGCTCATTCCCGCCCCCATGCCCGATGGACGCCTGCGTATGGGCTATGTCGAAACCGAACGCAGCGATTTTGTGCGTGATTCGCTCGTGGGCGCGGCCCCCATCCTGTTTGGCACGCTCTTTTTGGCCTGGGTAGCCGTTGAAAAACTTCACCTTGCCATTATGTGGGACGCCCTGCGCCTCTCGCGCTGGGATGCGTTCGCGTTCGGCCTGAGCATTTTGCCCGGCCTGCCCGATTTCTGGCTATGGTTCTACCTCGCTTTTGCCGTCTCCAGCACCATGATGCCCTCCGACTCAGACCGCCAGGCCTGGAAACCTCCATTGGTGGTCATCGCCATTTTGCTGGCGCTGTTGCTGCTGGCCGGCGCCGGCCCCTGGATGTTGACCCACCTGGCCCCGCCGCTTAACGAATTTTTGCGCGGCACGGCCCTTGTTCTGCTGGTCAGCCTGATCATTCATCTGCTCCTGATCGCGCCTTTTATGCTCATCCACCGCCTTCTCACCCGCATCACCGGCCTGGATGTTGCCTGAGTGGCAGCCGCTACATTTTTCCGAACGCCACCAGCAAAAACAGGGTAAACCCAACCAGCACAAAGGGCGTCAGGGTGGTAAAAGCCGAAATAAAACCAATCCCCGCCAGCCAGGCAGGGATTGAACTGATCTCACTAATTTTCTTGGAAGCCAGCCCGCTCAGCAACCCGAAAAGCGGCCCCAGGCCAAACGCGCAGCCACCATAGAGCAAAACCATGTCATCGGGCAGCGACGTGAACCCGTTCAGCATTACGATCACAAACAGCGTACTTATTACCGAAGTAATTGAAACAACAACCAACCCCACAAGCCCAATCACAATCCACATCACGCGCTCCTTTTCAGGAATGACGGCAACTTGCCGCCATCTTCAGGCGCGGCGCTATTTCACAAAGGTCCCGTTGCGCAAATCCATCAACGCCTGGCGGATTTCATCTTGCGTATTCATCACAAATGGCCCATAAGGCGCAATCGGCTCGCCAAAAGGCGCGCCCGCTATCAGCATAAAGCGGATGTACTGATCTTCGGCTGCGCGAACCTTTAGCCAATCGCCATCCGTAAATTTTACCATCCGAACGGCTGGAACGCGCTGCGCCTCATCCTGGTCGCCGTTATCAAAAATCCCCTCGCCCTCAAAGACATAAACCAGCGCGGTATGCCCGCGTGGAATTTCCATCTCAAACGCATGACCGGCCTCCACCCGCGCATCCATATAAATTGGTTGGGCGGCAATCTCTGTCGCCGGGCCAATGATTCCGCCATACTCCCCCGCCACCAGGCGCACCGTCACGCCGTCTTGCGTTATGCTCGGAATGGTTGCGCCATTAATTTCCTGATAGCGCGGCTGCGACATCTTCAAGCGCGCAGGCAGATTTACCCACAACTGGAAGCCATAAATGACGCCCTTTGGCCCGCGTCGGGGCATTTCCTCGTGCAAAATACCACCACCACTGGTCATCCATTGCACCGCGCCGGGGCCAATTTCGCCCTGATTGCCCAAACTATCGCGATGGCGCACCTGCCCTTCGAGCATATACGTCACCGTCTCAATGCCACGATGCGGGTGGGTTGGAAACCCGCGAATCGGCCCTTCGAGCGGGTCGTTAAAGGCGAAATGGTCAAACAGCAGAAACGGGTCAAACAGGTTGGAGGTTTTTGGCGAAAAAGAACGCTGCAATAACACGCCCGCGCCCTCGATAACGTATTGCGGCTGAATAATTTCTGCAATTTTACGAATAGTTTTCATTTTACGATCCTATCTCTAATCTGGATTATCAATGTCCAAATTATACCGCCGAGATAGTTTGATGTCAAACTATCTCGGCGGGGTTTAACAGCTTTCTAACAGTTGCAGGGCTTTGTACCGCAAGATTTATCTTGCGCTTTGCGCAGGCAGGGAGCGATATGAATGTCGCGGTACTTACCCCGACTCGGGTGGGTGGGTGGGCGCCTCCTTGCCAAGTTCGAGCGAACGCTCATACGCAGCCCAAATGGCCCGCGAAATCGCCGTGCGGAAGCCGGCTTTTTCCAAAAAATACATCGCTTCGGCGGTGGTGCCGCCGGGCGAAGTGACCTGGTTGCGCAAAGCGGCCACATGCGTTTCGCCTTTCTGGTTCAGGTTTTCGTAGTAAGCCACCGAACCTTTGATGGTTTCGAGTACCAACTGCTCAGAAACGCGGCGCGAAAAACCCAGGTGCACCCCGGCGTCAATCATCGCTTCCATAAATAAGAAGATGTAGCCTGGCCCGGTGCCAGAAAGCGCAGTAGCCATATCGAGGTAATTTTCATCATCCACCTCCACCTGTTCGCCCAATGCGCCTAAAATATGGCGGGCAGTTTCTTTTTGAGCCTCGTCCACCGCGCTCGAAGCAATCCAGACCGTGATTCCGCGACTGATTTGGGCCGGGGTATTGGGCATGGAGCGCGCCACAGCATTTAGCCCCAGTCCCCGGCTGATTTTTGAGATTTTTGCCCCGGCCACAATCGAAAGCACCAGCGCATCCGCGCGAATGTGTCCTTTTAGTCCGGCCAGCACATCACTTAACCGCTGCGGCTTAACCGACAGGATGACCACATCCGCGCCGTCTACGGCCTGCGTGTTATCGGTAAATGGCACGGTTCCGTATTTCTTGCGCAATTCTTCAACGCGCTCAGCGCGGGCATCGGCGGTGCGCAGGTTTTCGGGGCGCGAAAGTCCCTGGCGCAGCAGGCCGGCCAGCATGGCCTCCCCCATTGCGCCAGAGCCGATGAAGGCTATTTTTTTTGTGAGCATCTGATGTGGTCTCCTTAACATGAAGACCTGACAGGTTTCTTAAAACCTGTCAGGTCTGGTGTGTTTTTAGCGGTTGAAATACCCCAGCGCAACCCGCAGACGTTCTTCCACCTCTTTGGGCGCATCTTTGGGCAGGGATTGAATGGCGGTTTGGCCCTCAACCACGCTGTAGCCCAGAGCGGTTAGCGCGGCCAGGACTTCGGAATCGGCGTCGGACATGCTGGCGACCTGGCCGAGGGTATCGGTCGGTTTCAGGCGGTCTTGCAGGTAGAGGACGATTTTCTGGGCGGTTTTTTTGCCCACGCCTGGAACGCGGCTGAGCAGTTCCGGCTCTTCGCTGAAGACGGCTCGTTGTACGGCATCCAGGCTGAGGGTGGCCAGCACCGAGAGCGCCACTTTGGGGCCCACGCCGTCTACGCCGAGCAGGGTCAGGAACAGGTGTCGTTCTTCCGCATTTTCGAATCCGTAGAGCGAAAGTTCATTTTCGCGCACAATCAGGTGCGTAAAGAGGAAGGTTTTTTCGCCCACATTGAGCGATTCGACCATGCTTTTTGGGGCGAAAACGCGCAATCCCACGCCGCCAACGGCGATAATCAGGGCGGTCTCTTCTTTGTGTTGGATTTCTCCGTGTAAGGTGGCAATCATGGCCTGATTTTATCGCGTTTTTGAAATTGACGGGCTTGCTTTTGTGTTGTAGACTGGAATGGTATCAATTTCGGAAGGAGAAGAGGATGAACAACCCCAACCTGCCTGGTAATTTGCTTGCGGCGATCTTGTTCGCGGCTGAAAAGCACCGTCATCAGCGCCGCAAAGGGGCCGACCAGGCGCCCTACATTAATCATCCAATCGCGGTGGCCGAACTTTTGTGGCGCGTGGGCGGAATTCGCGACGAAACCACGCTGCTGGCGGCTATTTTGCATGATACGGTGGAAGATACTGAAACCAGCCCCGAAGAGTTGAGCGCTCATTTTGGCGCGGAAGTTTGCGCGGTGGTGCTGGAGGCCACCGACGACAAAGACCTGCCCAAAGCCGAGCGTAAACGCTTGCAAATTGTGAATGCGCCGCATAAATCGGTTCGCGCGCGGGCGGTTAAAATTGCCGATAAAATCTCGAATTTGCGCGATATTGTTCACACGCCGCCGCCCGATTGGGGCGAGGTTCGCATTCGGGAATATGTTTTATGGAGCGAGAAGGTTGTGGCAGGCCTGCGCGGACATCACCCGGCCCTTGAGGCGGCTTATGATGAGGCGTTTCGCGAAGCGCAAAGTATTCTGGGGATAGGGTGATTTTTTTCACAGAGATTGACATTTTTCTGAAAGTGTGAAATAATATCGGTAACGTTACCGGAAATGATACCGGAAGTATTTTACAGGAATTATAATGCGCAAAAGAAGCCAGTCAGTAACCATTCAAGATGTTGCAAAGGCGGCAGGTGTTTCTGTTTCAACCGTTTCACGCGTGTTGAATGGCAGATTCGATGTTGCCAGCGACACTCAGGATCATATTTTGAAGGTTATTGAGACGTTGGGCTATACCAGCAACCTGGCTGCGCGGAGTATGCGTAGTTATCGCACCAACCTGATTGGGCTGATTATGCCCGATATTGCCTTTCCGTATGCGATTGAGGTGATGAAAGGGGTTAACCGGGCGATTGCTGAATCTGATTATGATTTGCTGGTTTACACCACCGGGGATGCGCAAAAGCATGGAACGGCTTTGCATGAGCAAAAGTATGTTTCTCTGTTAAATAATTCAATTGCCGATGGGGTTGTGATTGTTGCTGCGGCGGCAACAGAGTTTCATTCTGATGGCCCGATTGTTTCAGTTGATCCTTCGGTGGTTAATCCCAGTTATCCTGTGGTTCATGCGACCAACTATCAGGGCGCGATGGATGCAATGAAGTATTTGTTTGAGTTGAATCATCGCCGCATCGGTTTTATTGGTGGACGCCCCGAATTGGAGAGCGCGGCGCGGCGTTTGCAAGCCTACCGCGATGCGCTTACGGGGGCAGATATTGCGGTAGATGAAAACCTGATCAGGTCTGGCGATTTTACGACCAGTACCGGTTTGATTTGCGCGCGCCAGTTGCTATCCCTTGAATCGCCGCCGACGGCTATTTTTGCATCCAATGACCAGACTGCGCAGGGGGTTTTTCAGGCGGCGCATGAATTGGGCCTGCGAATTCCCGATGATCTTTCTGTGATAGGGTTTGATAATATCCCCGAATCGGAGTATATGAACCTGACGACCATCGATCAATTTATTGGCGAAATGGGCTACATTGCCACCAATATGCTGATCGCTTTGATTAATGGCGAATCGCTTTCTGAAAAAACAATTCGCGTGCCAACCAAACTGATTGAACGCGGCTCGTGCAGGTCAATTGGCGCGTGATGATGTTTATTTTTTTATCGCCTTCGGTAACGTTACCGGAAACGTTTTACAAATAAAGGAGGTGAGTGGTATCGATAAATCTATCAAAATGCAGGCTTTCCTGCCCTGAACAGACATAAGGAAAACCTGCAAAAGTGTTCAGAGTTTTACTCTAAACCTGGTAAGTATACTTTGTTTCTCATATTTCAGAAGGAGAAGGACTATGTTTCGCAAGATTTACGCTCTGTTGAGCATCCTGATTGTTTTCTCGTTTGCCCTGACCGCGTGTGGCGCGCCGGCAACGGAAGCCCCTTCCGCGCCGGCTCCCTCCTCGGGTGGCAGTGAACCCGCCGCTCCCGCTGCCCCGGCTGCCCCAGCCGATGACGCTGCCCCAGCCGCCGATAAAGTCGTTGTTACCTGGTGGCACATCACCACCGAAGAAGCCCAGAAAGCCGTCTGGCAGAAACTTGCCGATGATTATATGGCTGCCAATCCTGATATTCTTGTCGAAATCACTGTTTTGGAGAATGAAAACTTCAAGACCAAACTGACCACCGTCATGCAATCTGGCGAACCGCCTGATATCTTCCAGAGTTGGGGCGGTGGCGTGATGAATGAGTATGCCAGCGCTGGTTTGCTGAAAGACATTACCGCCGATCTCGATGCCGATGGCGGCGCATGGCGCAACACCTTTTCACAGGGCGCGCTGGGCGTCTACGCGCTTGATGGCAAGAACTATGGCGTGCCGTGGGATATGGGCATGGTCGGCTTCTGGTACAACAAGGCACTTTTTGAACAGGCTGGCGTTGCTGCTCCCATTCAAACCTGGGACGACATGCTCGCTGCCGTAACCGCTTTCAAAGCCGCTGGCATCATTCCGATTGCCCTCGGCGAAGGCGACAAATGGCCCGGCCATTTCTGGTACGGCTACCTTGCCACCCGTCTTTGCGGCGGCGAAGGCTTTGTCAGCGCGGCTACCCGCGTTACCGGCTTTACCGATGATTGTTTTGTGCAGGCTGGCTATAAACTGCTGGAACTCAACGCGCTTGAACCCTTCCAGCCTGGCTTCCTGGGCGCGACCTATGGCGACCAGGCCACCCTGGTTGGCAACGGACAGGCCGCCATGGAATTGATGGGTCAGTGGGCCCCGGCTGTTCAAAAAGATAACAGCGAAGACAAGTTAGGCATTGGCGATGACCTCGGTTTCTTTGGCTTTCCGGCTGTGGCTGGCGGCGCTGGCAATGCCGGCGACGCTTTCGGCGGCGGCAACGGCTTTGCCATTGGTAAGAATGCTTCCCCCGAAGCGATTGATTTTGTCAAATGGCTGACCAGCGTCGAAGCCCAGGTTGCCTGCGCCGAAGCCGGTTTCTGTATCCCGGTGGTCAAGGGCGGCGAAGCGGGACTTTCTGACCCGATGCTGCTTGCCATTCAGCAGAATTTGTCTCAGGCTGAATACTTCCAACTGTACTACGACCAGTACCTGCCTCCGGCTGTCGGCTCGGTTGTTAATGACAGCGTTCAGGGCCTGCTGGCTGGTATGCTAACTCCCGAACAACTTGCCCAGGCGATTGAAGATTCCGCCGCGCAGGAAATCAAGTAACGTAAACATCCGCTTCTCTGGGTGGGGATCGAGTCCCCGACGACTCATCCCCACCCATTTTTTACAGTTTTTCACTTCAGGGAGTTCTGATATGCAACCACTGCCTGCCATTTCAAATATTTTCAAACAAAAACCTGGCGCGGGCGCTCCGCACAGGTTTCAGGAAAACTTGATGATTTTCCTGTTTCTCTTGCCCGCGTTGGTTCTTTTCCTGCTCTTTGTTATTTTTCCCATTTTCTCGTCCATTTACTACAGTTTCTTCAGTTGGAAGGGATTTGGCCCGGCGGTGGATTATGTTGGTCTGGATAACTACAAGAATATCCTCGACGACAAAGTTTTCATGATTGCGGTGCGCAATGGGCTTTTGCTGATTGCGCTCTCGCTGCTCGTTCAGTTGCCACTTTCGATGATGCTCGCCATTCTGGTCGGGCGTGATTTGCCCGGGCGGGTTTTCTTTCGCGCCATTTTCTTCCTGCCTTATGTTCTCTCTGAAGTGATTGCCGCGCTCATGTGGCTGTTTATTCTCAATCCCGACCCCAATCGCGGCTTTGTCAATGCAATGATTGTCTTTTTTGGCGGCGATGCGCAGCCCTGGCTGGGCAGCACCAACCTCGTTTTGCTCGCTATTTTCGCCGCGCTTACCTGGAAGTACTTTGGCTACCACATGCTACTCTTTATGACCGGCCTGCAGAATATTCCCAAAGAAATCGAGGAAGCCGGGCGGGTGGATGGCGCCAACGCTTTTCAGAATTTCTTTTTCATTACCCTGCCGCTGCTTGCCAGCACCATTCGCACTTCGGTCTATATCTCGGTGCTGGGGTCGTTGCAACAATTCATCATGGTCTGGATTATGACCAAGGGCGGCCCGGTTAATGCCAGTGAGACGCTGGCAACTTATATGTACCGCTTTGGCTTCGTTCGCTTTCAACTTGGTTATGGTTCGGCAGTCGCTATTTATATGTTCCTGTTTTGCTTAATCTTTTCGCTGATTTACCTGCACCTTACCCGCAAGCCCGATCCCCTTTCCGGCATCGAATAAGGATAGTCTCATGGAAAAAACTACCCGCCGCTCCTCCTGGAATCTGCGAAAAATCTCGCAACGATTTTTGCAATACTTTGTGTTAGTGATTGTTCTTGTTGCCGTCTTTGTTCCGATCACCATCCTGGTTTTCGGCGCGCTAAAAACCCGCGGCGAACTGATGACCAGCCCCTATACCCTGCCCTTTCCGCCACGCTGGGAAAATATTATCGCAGTTCTGACATCGCCCTCCTACACCTTCTGGCCCATGCTGCGCAATAGTTTAATGGTCATGCTCGCCACAACCACCGGAGTTGTCTTTATTTGCAGCCTGGCGGCCTTTGTCTTTGCGCGCATGCGCTTTCCTTTCAAGGGAGCCACCTTCCAATTGTTTACGCTCGGCCTGATGTTCCCGATTACCATCGCCATCCTGCCCGTTTATTTCGTCTTACGTCAGTTGGATTCTTATCTGCCGCTGCTCGATAGCCTTTGGGGAGTCATTATCGTCCAAATTGCCTTCCAACTTTCTGGAAATATTCTCATCTTGCGCGGATTTTTCACCGCCATCCCCGCCGAACTGCAAGATGCCGCTTACATCGACGGTTGCAACGCCTTCGATTTCTTCTGGCGCATTCTGCTGCCGCTCGCCAAACCCGCCCTGGCCGCCGTCGCCGCGCTGACGATGATCATGAGTTGGAATGACCTGCTCGTGCCGCTCGTCATCATCAACACCGACAAACTGTGGACCCTGCCACTCGGAACCATGCAATTCCAGGGCCAATATGGGCAAGACCTGGCCCTGGTTTCGGCATTTGTCCTCATTTCTGCCTTGCCCACTGTCATCTTTTATCTTTTTGCGGAACGTCAAATCGTTTCCGGCCTGACCGCTGGCGCGATCAAAGGATAGGCCGTCTTGAAAAACACCTTTCGTAACCCAATCCTTTCCGGCTGTTACCCCGATCCTTCCATCTGCCGCGCCGGTGACGACTTCTATCTGGTGACTTCGACCTTTGAGTATTTTCCCGGCCTGCCGATCTTTCACAGCCGCGACCTGGTTCATTGGCGCCAAATCGGACATGCCCTGACCCGCGAATCGCAACTGCCGCTGCAAGGCGTCCATTCTTCGGGCGGCCTGTACGCGCCGACCATTCGCCACCATAACGGCATGTTTATCATCATCAATACCCTGGTTGGCGGCAAAGCCCAAACGGGCAATTTCATCGTTACCGCCAGCGACCCGGCCGGCCCCTGGTCTGAACCCTGCTGGTTGGACGGGGCCGATGGCATCGATCCCTCGCTCTTTTTCGATACCGATGGCCGCGTCTGGTACGTAGGCAGCCGCATGGCGTTGCATTCGCAATTTGAAGGCCATACCGAAGTCTGGCTCCAGGAATTGGACTTGCAAGCCATGCGTCTCATCGGTGAGCCGCTGGTTTTGTGGGAAGGCGCGCTCAAAGGCGCGCGCTGGGCAGAAGCGCCCCATATCTATAAAATTGGCGACTTTTACTATCTGCTGATTGCCGAAGGCGGGACCGCAGAACACCACGCCGTCACGGTTGCGCGTAGTAAAAATGTCGGCGGCCCTTACGAAGCCAATCCGGGCAATCCCATTCTTACCCATCGTCATCTTGGCCTGGATTATCCGATTACCGGCACCGGCCATGCCGACCTGGTCGATACGCCCTCCGGGGAGTGGTGGGCGGTCTTGCTGGGCATGCGTCCGTATGGCGGCTATTACTACAACCTGGGACGCGAAACCTTCCTGGTTCCGGTGCGCTGGGAGGAGGGCTGGCCGCTCTTCAGCCCCGGCGCGGGAAAGGTCGAGTTTGCGTATCCCGCCCCGAATTTGCCGCCGCAGCCCTGGCCGCAGCCCCCGGCCCGTGACGATTTCGATTCCGATTCCCTGGCCTTCGCCTGGAATTCCCTGCGCGCCTCGCCCGAACGCTTCGCCAGCCTTTCAGCGCGCCCCGGATTCCTGCGCCTGCGCTTGCACCCCGAACGTTTGGCCGAAAACGCCAGCCCAAGTTTCATTGGCCGCCGCCAGCAGCATATCCATTTTTACGCCCAAACAGAATTTGAGTTCGTTCCTGGCGCGCAAAACGAATGCGCTGGCCTGGCCCTGACCCAAAGCCCCGATTTTCATTATCTTTTCGTGGTCACTTTGCAAAATGAGCCGGTTTTGCAGTTGATTAAACGCGCATCGGGAAGCGAAGAAATACTCGCTTCCTGTCCGATTTCGACCCCGCGCATCCGCCTGAAAGTTGAAGCCCACGAACAGGACTATCGTTTTTATTATGCCGACCAGGCGGGAAACTGGCAGACGCTGCTCAAAGGCGTCGATGGGCGCATTCTCAGTACGCCGGTTGCCGGTGGATTTCTGGGCGCGTATCTGGGCATGTATGCCAGCAGTAACGGACAGCCGAGCAGCAACCAGGCTGATTTTGATTGGTTTGAGTATGCGGAAATGTTCAAGCCCTGAGCCGCCGGAACGTTTGTCATTTCGAAGGAGCGGTAGCGACTGAGAAATCTTTTGCTGGCGAGTCGATGTGCCTGCCTGTGGGGAAGATTTCTCACCGCCAGGTCTCGACAGGCTCGACTGCCAGCGGCTCGAAATGACAAACTATCACGAAGTTTGTCCGGTAGAGAACGCACCCAAAGAAATAAAGGTTGATTTTATGCAAATCCTGTTTCATCGAATGTTTCTCCACCTTCTCTTGCTCGCTTTGCTGGCCGGCTGCGCTGGCCCTTCTCCCGTTTTACCGGAGCCAACCGAAATGCCGACCCAGGTACCTGCACCAACGCCGAGTCTTGGCGCTTACGAGAGCGGTGAATATCCCAACCTGTTTGCCGAATACCTTGGCAAAAGTGACGCCGAAGTCCAGGCCAAAATCGAGGCCTCCTTTCAGCAACTCTTCTACGGCGACGATGTTTCCGAGCGCGTTTATTACCCCGTCGGCAGCGACATGGCCTACATGCTCGACACCGGTAATAACGATGTGCGCTCGGAGGGCATGTCTTACGGCATGATGATTGCCGTCCAGATGAACAAAAAAGAAGAATTCGACCGTCTCTGGAAGTGGACCAAAACTTACATGTACCAGACCGAAGGCGGCTACAAGGGCTATTTCGCCTGGCACGCCAAAACTGACGGAACCCAACTGGCCGCCAACCCGGCTTCGGATGGAGAAGTCTGGTTTGTGATGGCGCTCTTTTTTGCTGATGCGCGTTGGGGCAGCGGCGAGGGAATCTTCAACTATCGCGCCGAAGCCCAGTCCATTTTGGATGTGGCCCTGAACGCCAAAGAATTGGGCGGCAACCTGGCGACCAACCTGTTCGACCCGCAGACCAGGCAAATTGTCTTTGTGCCGCAATTGGGCAATAACTCAAAATTTACCGACGCTTCGTACCACATGCCGCATTTTTACGAGTTATGGGCGCGTTGGGCCGATAAAAACAACGACTTCTGGGCCGATGCGGCTGCCGTTAGCCGCGAATTTCTGCCTACTGCTGTCCATCCCGAAACCGGACTGGCCCCGAACTATTCCTATTTCGATGGCCGCCCGTACAACGACGAGTATCACGGCCAGTTCCGCTATGATGCTTTTCGCGTCGGCGCGAATATCGGCATGGATCATGTCTGGTTTGCTCCTTTGGCCTGGTACACCGAACAGGCCAACCGCCAACTGACCTTTTTCACATCCCAGGGCATGAACGACTACAAAGCCGAATACTCCCTGGATGGACAACCGCTGGCCGGACATCGCTCTACGGGGTTGATTGCCACCAATGCCGTCCTGGCCCACGCCGCAGACCCCGAAATTGGTCGGCCTTTTGTTCAGGCGTTATGGGATGCGAATGCGCCCACAGGCACCTACCGCTATTATGACGGCTTGCTCTACCTGCTGGGGCTGCTGCAAACCAGCGGCAACTTCCGCATTTATGAGCCGGGCGTTTCGCCGCGTGCTGAAGCCCCGCTTGAACCGCCGCGCGTTATCAAAGGCAAGTTTGCGCCAGTTACCGGGCGGGCCTTGTTTCTGGTTGGGCCCGATGCGGCGGGCGTCAATGCTTATTTCGATAAACTGGTAACTGCCCCGGGCGGCGTGAACCTTGAACTGTCACTGGCTTCCCCTGATTTGGAATCGCTGCAAGCCCTGGCGAAGAAATTCCCGAACAGCGCGCTTTCGATTGGGCTGTCGCTGGATGGATTTGCGGCGGATGCCGATGCGCGGGTTGGCGAATTGCTCGATGCGCTGGAAGCCTATCCGCGCCCGATTTTCCTGCGGATTGGGCCGGAATTTGATTTGGCGGCGAACGGCCTGGGGCCGGGCGAATACGTCGCGGCCTGGCAAACCATCCATAACGAGATTCAGGCGCGGGGGAGCGCGAACGTCGCCCTTGTGTGGCATAGCGCCGGGGCTTGTGAGTCGCCTTTTGGCGGTCATCCGCTGGAAGATTGGTATCCCGGCGATGCGTTTGTCGATTGGGTGGCTGTTACGTATCGTGATTTTTCCGGCGATTGCGGTGGTCAGACGATTGAATTGCTGATGCAGTTTGCGCGCGAGCGTGAAAAGCCGGTGATGCTGGTTGCCGCTCCGTTTGAAGGGCAGACCGACGCCTTGTTTGGTTTTGCCCGCGCCAATAATGACGTGATTCGCGCCCTGCTTTACTTGAATACCGAGCCTGGATTGTTCGATACCCCCGAATTTGTGGGCGATTGGAAGACCGAAACGGGCGACCAGTTCTGGTTGCGCGGCGGCCCAAGCCTTTTCGCTACCCTGAACGATTGAAAGAAGGACTTATGACTCAACCAGATTATCTTAACCCCAACCTGCCCATCCCTGAACGCGCGCGCGACCTGATTTCGCGCCTGACCCTCGAAGAAAAAGTGGGTCTGATGAGTCACCCGGCGCATGGCATTCCGCGCCTGGGAATTCCGGCCTACAATTATTGGAGCGAAGCCCTGCACGGCGTGGCCCGCAACGGGCGCGCGACGGTTTTTCCGCAGGCGATTGGCATGGCCGCCACCTGGGACAAGGAACTTATCCGGCAGGTGGCCAATGCCATCAGCGACGAAGGCCGCGCCAAATACCACGCCGCCCTGAAACGAAACGGGTACACCGACATATACCAGGGCCTGACGTTCTGGTCGCCAAATGTCAACATTTTTCGTGACCCTCGCTGGGGGCGCGGCCAGGAAACCTGGGGCGAAGACCCCTTTCTGACCGGCGAAATGGCCTCGGCCTTTGTGCGTGGTTTGCAGGGCGACCATCCGAAATACCTGAAGGCGGCGGCCTGCGCCAAGCATTACGCCGTCCACTCCGGGCCGGAAAAAGACCGCCATGTCTTTAATGCGATTGTCTCAAAGCGCGATTTGCGCGAAACGTATTTGCCTGCTTTCAAAAAACTGGTCACTGAAGCGAAGGCGGAATCGGTCATGGGCGCGTACAATCGCACCCTCGATGAACCCTGTTGCGCGAGTCAACTGCTTATTGAGGACATCCTGCGCGATGAATGGGGTTTTGAGGGGCATTTTGTCTCGGATTGCGGCGCGTTAACCGATTTTCATCTCAATCATAAAGTGACCGGGGATGCGGCAGAATCGGCGGCCCTGGCCCTCAAAAAAGGCTGCGACCTGGGCTGCGACCACGTTTTTAATGAAATTCCCGCAGCCATTGAGCGCGGCCTGATCAGCGAAGAAGATGTAGACCGCTCCCTGGCTCGCACCCTCGGCACGCGCTTCAAACTGGGCATGTTCGACCCGGATGAGCAGGTGCCGTTTGCCTCGATTTCGATGGATGTCGTTGCCTGCGAAGCGCACCGCAAACTGGCCTATCGCGCCGCCGCCGAATCAGTTGTTTTGCTTAAGAACAAGAACAACATTTTGCCGATTAAGCCCTCGGCGCGAAAAATTTTTGTCACCGGGCCAACCGCCGCCAGCATGGAAGTTTTGCTTGGCAATTACTACGGCTTCAATAACCAGATGATCACCCTGCTGGAAGGCATTACCGGACGCCTGCCCGAAGGGATGGGCATGGAATATCACCCCGGCGCGCTGCTTAAACATCCGCGCGAAATCAAAGAGACCTGGGCCGCCGGTATGGCCCAATCGGCAGATGTGGCGATTGTTTGCGCGGGGTCGTCTTCTTTTCTCGAAGGCGAGGAAGGCGAATCGCTGCTTTCACCACAAAACGGCGACCGCGAGAGCATTTCACTGCCTGCCAGCCAGGTGGAATACATTAAGGAACTGGCAATCAGCGGCGCGCGAATTGTCCTTGTGCTGACCGGCGGCAGTCCGATTGCGCTGGGCGAAGTCGAAGATTTGGTTGAGGCGATAATCTTTGTCTGGTATCCGGGCATGGAAGGTGGACGCGCGGTTGCCGATGTCTTGTTTGGCGATGTTTCCCCGGCGGGCAAGTTGCCCATCACTTTCCCGAAATCGCTCGCTCAATTGCCCGCTTTTGATGACTATAATATGGATGGCCGCACCTACCGCTACATGACCGAAGAGCCGCTTTATCCTTTCGGGTTTGGCCTGTCTTACACCACCTTTGCCTACCGCGACATTCATGTCGCCTTTCCTGACCATTCTGGTTTCCGGGCCTCGGTCACAGTCGAGAATACCGGTGACGTGGCCGCCGATGAAGTTGTCCAGTTTTACGTCAGCGCGCTTGAAAGTCGCCTGCCGGCCCCCATCAGCCAGTTGATTGGTTTCCAGCGCGTCAATTTACAGCCGGGAGAGTTGAAAACGATTGAATTGACGATAACCCCCGAAATGCTGATGTTGTATGATGAAGAAGGCAACCCAAGCCTCGAACCAGGTCAATTTCGCCTGACGGCTGGCGGCTGCTCCCCCGGCGCGCGCGGACTGGCCCTCGGCGCATCTCAAGCAGTCAGTGTTGAATTTGAATTAACGGAGCAACTCGCTTGACGCGAATAATTTTTGCGACTTTCCGTCATTGTCGTATAAAATATGCCGGAGCAAACTTATGCTCCGGCATATTTTATACTGTTTTATTTTTTGCTTAATAACGGAATATGATTTTGCAGCCAATCAGCGATTCTTTTTGAAGTACATATCGACGGCCACTGCTAAAATCAGTACCGCCCCTTTGACAACATATTGATAGGCAGCCGGCACATTTAGCATTTGCAGACCGTTGGTGAGGGAGGCCATAATCAGGCCGCCTATCATGGCTCCAAAAATGGTTCCAACGCCGCCCAGAGTCGAAGTTCCACCCAGAATACAGGCTGCAATGGCGTCTAATTCGTATCCTTCACCTGCGGCGGTCGTGCCATAACCCACGTACGATGCCAGCACAACGCCTGCCACGCCACACAGAAATCCCATTAGCACAAAAACCATGAAGACGTTTTGCTTAATGTTAATGCCGGATAGTCGCGCTGCTTCACGATTTCCGCCGATGGCGTAAGCGTAGCGCCCAAAGCGGGTATTGCTGGAGACGTAGGTCATAATCAGGGCCGTTACTGCCAGCAAAAGCACTGGAACTTGAACGCCGTTATATATGTTTACGATGGCAACGTAAATGATGATTAATGCTGAGAAGAAAAGGGTTCCCAGAACATCCAGATAGATATTGGGAACAGCAAAGCCGTAATGCGCTTTTCGTGTTCGGCTGCGTACCATATTAAGAAACAGAAGTGCCACGACCAGGATTGCAACCGCCCAGCCAACCACGGGGGAGAGGTAGCCCTGTGCAATTTGATCAAAACCGGGCTGGTTGGCCGGGATGGTTTTGCCCTGGGTTATGATTAAAATTCCGCCTCGAAGCACAAACATACCTCCCAGCGTAACAATAAACGCTGGTACGCGCATGTAGGAGATGATGTATCCTTGCAACACACCGAACAGGGCCCCGACAATCAAGCCAACACCCACTGAAAGCGCGGCTGCGACAAGCGGTTGATCAGGAAAAATCCCACTCCAGACATTGGCCTGCAAATAGGCCACTACCACCGAAACAAACCCGGCCAATTTACCCACTGACAAGTCGATGTTTCCGGTCACAATGACCAGCACCATGCCGGTAGCCAGGAAGGATGTCACGGTCATTTGGCGGAATAAGTTGGAGAAGTTTTGAGGGCTTAAATAAAAGCCGTTGGTTAATATATTGAACATGATCCAAACAGCCAGCATTGCCAAAAGTAAAGTGTATGTTTGGATGTTTTCGCTAAAACGTTTTTTGAGATCAAAGGATGGGTTCATAAAATACCTCAGATGGGATTTAAATCTCAACACCAGTGGCTATTGCCATGATTTTTTCTTGAGTGGCCTCTTTTACGTCGAGGATACCGCCAGTATGACCCTGGTGCATCACCATAATTCGGTCACTCATGCCAATTACTTCTTCCAACTCGCTGGAAATCATAATGATTGAGACGCCTTGTTTCGCGAGATCATTCATGAGTTTGTAGATTTCAAATTTTGCGCCAACATCGACGCCACGGGTCGGGTCATCCATGATAAGAATTTGCGGGTTGGTGAGCAGCCACTTTGCAATGACGACTTTTTGCTGGTTGCCACCTGAAAGCGAATCGACCCGCGCATTGAGATTGGAGGCCTTGATAGCCAGATTTTTGCTCTGTTGGGTGGCCGCAGCCAACTCTGCATCCTGATCTATGCGGAAGAAGGATGAAAACCGATCAAGGTTTGCCAGTGAAATATTTCGTAAAATAGATTGAATTAGGACCAGGCCTTGCCCTTTTCGGTCTTCTGGCACCAGGCTTATGCCGTTCGACATGGCATCTCGCGCGCTTTTGATACTCAGTGTGCGGCCATTTAGCGTGACCGTGCCTGACAAAATATTGCCGTATTCTCCGAAAATGGTGGTAACCAATTCCGTGCGCCCCGAACCCATTAAGCCGGCAATTCCTAAAATTTCTCCTTTGCGCAGGTCAAAACTGGCTCCATCTAATATTTTCCGAGTCGTGTCATTGGGGTCACAGGCTACAAGGTTTTCTACTTGAAAAATGACATCACCTGGCTGGCGGTCGCTCTTCGGAAAGCGTTCTTTCATTTCACGCCCAACCATATATTTAACCAGTTTCTCCAAATTGAATTGCTGGGTTGATTCTGTGATAATTGTTTTGCCATCCCGCAAAATGGTGATGTTGTCTGTAATGCGAAAAAATTCTTCCAGTTTATGGGTAATATAAATACAAGTGACACCATGGTTCTTAAGTGTCTCCAAAATATCCATCAATTTCTCGATTTCAGCCTCGCTCAAGGCGCTGGTGGGTTCATCGAGAATGAGAATTTTTGCGTTTTCAGACAGGGCTTTGGCTATTTCTACCATTTGCATTTTGCCTACGCCCAAATTTTTCACAATCGCATGGGGGGGGACATCCAGTTTGTATTTTTCGAGAATTTGGCGGGTTTGGTCGTAAAGTTTATCCCAATTAATCACTCCATTTTCCATAGGTTCTTTGCCCAGAAAAATATTTTCTCCGACTGTCATGCCGGGCACCAGGGTAAGTTCCTGATAGACGATAGCGATTCCTTCTTCGAGGGCTTGTCGAATGGAGCGGTCTTCTAATTTGAGTTCACGGTTTTCGTAGAGAATAGTTCCTGCGTAAGATCCATAAGGATAAACACCGGAGAGAATTTTCATTAATGTGGATTTGCCTGCCCCGTTTTCTCCACATAGTCCATGCACTTTGCCACGTTGAATCTGGATAGACACATCGCTTAAGGCCACAATGCCAGGAAATTCTTTCGTCACATTGCGAATGTCAAGGATAATATCATCAGCCACAGAGTGCTCCTCGTTTTCTTGGGATAAGTCCCGGCCCGCTTCAAGCGAGCCAGGACTTATTTTATTGTACGTTAAAACTAGGGTTTGGCGGGGCGTTTCTCTGCGGGAATGTCACGATAAACATCATCATAGGACTGGAATTCGCTCACAACAACCAGTTCAAAGACGTTGTCTTGGTTTACTTGGGCAACTTCGAGGAACACGCAGGGAACTTCACCGGTTTTTGAGGGATCAACCGTCAATTCAGCCAGGCTAAACTTCTTCATTTCAGGAATTGTTTCGCCCTTGATCAATTTGTCGATCAAATCTACAGCCAGCGGTGAGAGATTGCGAATGTCTTTCATGATAGAGACAGTCAATTCGCCTTTGACAATGCTGTTGCAGCCATCGGCAGTTGCATCCTGGCCTGAAATCGGCACGACGCCAGCCAGGCCCTGTGCTTTCATGGCCTGCAGAGCGCCGAGGGCAGTGCCATCGTTGGAAGCGACAACGGCATCTACGTCATTGCCGGCAGCGGTAAGCAGGTTTTCCATCAGTTTCAGCGCATTGGCGGGGTCCCAGTTTTCGACACCTTGCTGGGCGATGATTTCGATGACGCCAGCATCGACGTAGGGTTGCAGGATTTCGGTCTGACCCTTGGTGAACAGCGTGGCATTGTTGTCGGTGGGGGAACCAGCGAGTTGGATGACGCGCATCTTGCCGTTTGCGGCCACGTCCCAGGTATCAGCGCCGATGGCTTTCATCACGCCCAGGGCTTGTTGGCGACCAACTTCAACGTTGTCGAATGAAAGATAGGCGGCGATTTTGTCGGTCTTAATCAGGCGGTCATAGGCAAGCACCTTGACGCCTGCGGCAGCGGCTTTGTCTACTGATGTCACAATGGCGTCGCCGTCTTCAGCAACGATGATCAAAGCCTTTACGCCCTGACTGACCATGTTATCAATCTGGTCGTTCTGGAGTTTTACATCATGATTGGCTTCCTGGCTGATAACTTCGTAGCCTTTTTCTTCCAGAAGTTTACGCATGAGGATTTCTTCGTTCTTCCATCGCTCAGTCGCAAAGTCTGAAAAGGAAAGACCGACTTTGATTTTTCCGCTGTCAGCAGTGCCACCACATGCAGCGAGGCTGGCTGCCATAATCGAGATTAAAACCAGAACAGAGAGAATACGAACTAACTTAGACATCTTTTCCTCCAAAAATAGGTTGGTTGAGAGAATATAGAACTTACGAAAAATCAACAAAAAATACGCTATAGCCACCTCCTCGGTTCACTACGAACGCCCTAAAATTGCCAGCGGATTGGCCTGCAACAGGACAGACTGATAAACAACAGCAATTCCACCCTTTACACAAGCATCCGCTCCATGAGCGGCTCTGACTACTCGTGCAGATTCACGATTCCATCGCAAGGCTCGGTTTTCGATTTCGTTGTTGACAATCGGCAACAGGAAATCAGCGGCCAGGCTCAAAATGCCACCCAGTACAACCAGTTCAGGGTTAAGCGCATTGAGCAGGGAGGCGATGCCAATGCCGAGGTATCTGCCGATTTTTTCGAGCGCCAGAATTGCTACCTCATCACCGGATTTCGCCGCATTTACAATCATCTCCACCGAATAATTACCGGCAGATTTTTCAAGGGTCGATTTTTTTCCAGACTGAATAAACTCAGTGATGTATCGATACAAGGCTTTTTGAGTGACTTGTGTTTCCCAACAGCCACGATTTCCGCATTTGCACAATTCACCGTCAGGATTCATGGTCATGTGACCGAATTCTGATGCCACGCCGCTTACCCCACGACAAAGATGCCCGTCTCGAACTACGCCACCACCCAGGCCAATGTTTCCGCTCAAGTAGAGCACATTATCATAGCCCTTGGCGGCGCCGAAGAATTGTTCTCCCAGCGCAGCCAGGTTGGCTTCATTATCTACAAAAACAGGCGCGCCAAAATCGGCTTTTTCAAAAAAAGTCAGCAGTTCAACATCATTCCAGCCGAGGTTAGGAGCAAAAAGCAATGTTCCCGTTTTAGAATCAACCATGCCTGGAACGCCAATGGCTACGCCGAGCAAGCAGTCTGAAGTTGTTTTGCCTCTTTCAGTGGCCTGTAATAAAAGAGCCAGCGCGCGCTCTAAAATTGCCTGCTGGCCCATTTCTGGAAAAATCTTTTCTTTTACCTGCCAAATGATCTCTGGCCCAAAATCTGTAACCATAACTTCGATAAAATCGACTGCTATTTCACAACTGATGATAAATCCAGCGGATGGATGCAGGGTAAGCAACGTCGCTGGCCGACCTGTCCCCGAAGACTTCATGCCGACTTCACGGATAAAGCCGCGTTCCATCAACTCAAAGACCAGGTCTGAAACAGTTGCCTTGTTCAAACCTGTTGCCTGGGCGAGGGCAGCGCGCGAGATCGGAGCCTGGGTGCGCAAAATATTCATGACCAACGAAAGATTAATTTGCCGCACCAGGGCTTGATCGCCCGTTTGTTTTGCTTTTGTTCTTTGCATGAATTGACTCTTTGGTTGATGTTACAGTATAATTAGTTTGTTGTGGCAACCAACTAATAAGATTATAAGAAGTATTTTATCCTGTGTCAAGTATCTTTTGTCACCAATAATTTTTAAGGAGCCTCCCATGTCTATCTATTCTCCCACCCCTGCCCAAAAATTCACCTTCGGCCTGTGGACCGTCGGCCAGCGCGGCGCAGACCCGTTTGGGTCGGCCACCCGTGAGCATAAAACCCCCGCCGAACTGGTCTATTTGCTCGGCGAAGTTGGCGCGTATGGCGTCAACTTCCATGATAACGACCTGATTCCGATTGACGCCACCCCCGCCGAAGCGGAAGCCATCAAGAAAGACTTTCGCAAAGCCCTCTCGGATACGGGCGTCGTCGTTCCGATGGCGACCACCAACCTGTTCAGCGACCCGATTTTCAAAGACGGCGCGTTCACCAGCAACGACCCCAAAGTCCGCGCTTACGCCCTGCAAAAGACGATGAAATCGATGGATTTGGGCGTCGAATTTGGCGCGAAAACCTATGTATTCTGGGGCGGGCGCGAAGGCACCGAGACCGATTCGAGCAAAAGCGCCGTTGAGGCCATCAAACGCAGCCGCGAAGCGATGAACTTCCTGTGCGAATACGCCCTCGACCAGAAATACGACCTGAAATTTGCCCTCGAAGCCAAGCCCAACGAACCGCGCGGCGACATCTACAACCCGACCACCGGACACATGCTGGCCTTCATCGCCACCCTCGACCATCCAGAAATGGTCGGCGTCAACCCGGAAGTGGCCCACGAGCACATGGCCGGTATCAACTTCATGCACGGCGTGGCCCAGGCCTGGGAAGCGGGCAAACTCTTCCATATCGACCTGAACGACCAGTACCCTGGCCGCTACGATCAGGACCTGCGCTTCGGCTCGCGCGATCTGAAAGCCGCCTTCTACCTCGTCAAGTTCCTTGAAGATGTCAACTATGATGGCAGCCGCCACTTTGACGCCCACGCCTACCGTACCGAAGATTTCGAAGGCGTAAAGGATTTTGCGCGCGGCTGTATGCGCACGTACATGATTTTGAAGGAAAAAGCCGCCCAATTCAACGCCGACCCCGAAGTGCAGGCGATTTTGGCCGAAAACCTTGTCCCGAGGAACGAGGGAAACGCCGACGACGGCGCGATGACCCCCTTCTTCGGCAAATACAGCCCCGAAAAAGCCGCTGCGCTCAAGGCTCAGCCCTTTGATCGCCCGGCGATTGCCAAACGCGGCCTGAAATACGAGCGGTTGGATCAGTTGACGATTGAGATTCTGACCGGGGTTAGATAAATAACCGTCGTAGGGGCGCAGCATTGCTGCGTCCCTACATGCGAGGGAATATGTATTACATCGGCATTGATAGTTCCACCACCGCCACCAAAGCCTTGCTGACCGATTCCGCCGGGCAGGTTTTGGCTGTAGCGGCCAGTGAATACCCGTTTGAAACCCCGCGCCCACTGTGGAGCGAACAGCACCCCGACCTGTGGTGGGACGGGGCGCAAAAATCCATTCGCGCGGTGCTGGCGCAATCCGGCGTTGACCCAGCCGCGATTAAAGGCATTGGCTTAACCGGTCAAATGCACGGGCTGGTCTTGCTGGACGCAGACGGAAACGTCCTGCGCCCGTCCATTTTGTGGAACGACCAGCGCACCCAGGCCCAATGCGACGAAATCCACCAGCGCATCGGGCGCGAAAAATTCATCCAGATCACCGGCAACGTGGCTCTTACTGGCTTCACCGCGCCGAAAATCCTGTGGGTGAAAGAAAACGAGCCGGAAATTTACGCCAAAGCCGCCCACGTTTTGCTGCCCAAGGACTACGTCCGTTACAAATTGACCGGCGCATTCGCAATGGACAAAGCCGACGGGGCTGGCACGGTGCTGATGGACTTGAAGGCCCGCGATTGGTCCGCCGAAGTGCTGGACGCGCTGGACATTCCACGCTCGTGGATGCCGCCGTTATATGAAGGCCCGCAAATCACCGGGCATTTAACCGCCAAAGCAGCGGCAGCCACCGGACTGCAAGCCGGGACTCCCGTGATGGCCGGCGGCGGCGACCAGGCGGCCCAGGCTGTGGGCGTGGGCGCGGTTTCTGAAGGAATCGTAGCCCTGACGCTTGGCACCAGCGGGGTGGTTTTTGCCACCGCGAATGGCGCGTTCATCGAACCCGAAGGACGCCTGCACGCCTTTTGCCATTCCGTGCCGGGAAAATGGCACCTGATGGGCGTCATGCTCTCGGCGGCTGGCTCGCTGCGCTGGTATCGCGATACCTTCGCCCCCGGCCTCGGTTTCGACGAATTGCTCGCGCCGGCGGCGGACATCCCCCCCGGCGCGGATGGCCTGCTCTTCCTGCCGTATCTCACCGGCGAGCGCACCCCGCACCCCGACCCATTGGCGCGCGGCGCTTTTGTCGGGCTGACGGTGCGGCATGGCCTGGCGCACATGACCCGCGCCGTGCTGGAGGGCGTGGCTTTCGGGCTGAAAGATTCGTTTGAACTGATGAAATCGTCTGGCCTGGGTGAAATTACCCAGGTGCGCGTCTCCGGCGGTGGGGCCAAGAGTCCGCTCTGGCGGCAGATTCTGGCGGATGTGTTCGGCTGCGAACTGGTGACGGTCAATACCACCGAGGGGGCGGCCTATGGCGCGGCCTTGCTGGCGGCGGTTGGCGCGGGAGAATTTTCCGGCCCTGTCCCGAGGGATGAGGGAGTGGAAGCGGCTTGTGAAGCGGCAGTCAAAGTGACGGGTAGCACGCTCCCCGATTCGGAGCGGGTGAAAGCCTACGAGCAGATTTACCCGCTTTACCGGGGTCTGTATCCGGCGCTGACATCCACCTTCAATCAATTGTAAAGGTTCTTTAGGAATTCCCGTGGTAAGTTCCCGCATTTTGGGTGTGAGCGCGCGTACGCGCGCTCACACCCAAAATGCGGCCTTCTTCACGGCAAATATCAGAGAGTCATTGTAGATTGGGCTTTTCCGGTTTCTCAAACGGGTAGGTAGTTACAACGGGTATAATTCAGCCCTGTAATGGAGGAACCTTTATGACCCAACTCAGCGGCCCGCAAAAGGCCCGTTATGTGCAGGATATTTTTACCCGTATTGCCCCGCGTTATGATTTAATGAACCGCTTGATGACCGGCGGGCAGGATGTTCGCTGGCGGCGGGAGGTGATTGGCCGGGCCGGGTTGCAACCCGGTTCGGCTTTGCTCGATTTGGGGGCCGGCACAGGCGATCTGGCCCGCGAGGCCCGCTTGCAGCAGCCAGCGGCGCGTGTGGTGGCGGCAGATTTTACGTTGGAGATGATGCGCGCCGGGCGCAAGGCGGACGATTCTTTCGGCTGGTCGAGCGCGGATGCGCTGTCGCTGCCTTTTCAGGCTGAAACTTTCGAGGCGGTTGTTTCCGGTTTTTTGATGCGCAATGTGGTCGATAGTCGCCGCGCTCTGGCCGAGCAATGGCGCGTCCTTAAGCCGGGTGGACGGGTGGTGGTTTTGGATACCACCCGCCCGCGTCGTAATTTGCTCAGCCCGTTTATCTGGGTGCATTTGCACGTCATTATTCCTGCCCTGGGGACCTTGCTTTCTGGTCAGCGCGATGCGTATACCTACCTGCCCGATTCAACCGAGGCCTTTTTGAGCGCGGAAGAATTGGCCGGGCGCATGGTTGAGGCTGGTTTTGGCGGGGTTGGCTACAAAACCTTGATGTTTGGGACAATTGCAATGCACTGGGGACAAAAAGCGATATGAGCGAGGAACGCAATTTGGAAAAAGCCGCCTTGCGCGGCGAACCTTCTTACGTTTGGCGGGCTGGTCAGCAGCGCCGCCTGGGTATGATTCTCAACGCCGCCGAAGACCGGGCGCGTGGAAAAGTGCTGGAAAATGGTTGCGGGGTGGGCATGTATGTCGAGAATCTTGCCCCGTTGGGCGGGAAGATTTTTGGCCTGGAGTATGATTTTGAGCGCGCCGCCGAGGCCGCTTCACGTTTGCCGCGCATTCTTAATGCGGCGGGTGAGCATTTGCCTTTTCCCGATTCCTTTTTTGACCTGATTTTGAGCCATGAAGTGCTGGAGCATGTGCTGGATGATCGTCAGGCGATGGCCGAGATGGCGCGGGTGCTCAAACCAGGGGGGCGGGCAGTGATTTTTGTGCCAAATCGCGGTTATCCCTTCGAGACGCATGGAATCTATTGGCGCGGAAAATACCACTTTGGCAATATTCCGCTGGTCAATTACCTGCCCCGCCGCTGGCGCGATAGCCTGGCCCCGCATGTGCGCGTTTATTCGGCGGGCGATATGCGCCAGTTGTATGCCGGTTTGCCTCTGCGGGTGGTAGAGACGCGGGTCATTTTTGGCGCGTATGATAATTTGATTGTCCGGTTTGGGGCGCTGGGCAAGTTTCTGCGCTCGGTTTTGCAATTTTTGGAAAAAACACCCCTGCAAGGGCTGGGGTTGTCTCATTTTGTGGTGCTGGAGAAGCAGGAGGCGTAAGGATGGAACCTTTGCGAGCCTTAATTCTTTCAGGCGGCGGTGGGCGTGGCGGCTTTCATGCCGGGGTCTACAAATATCTTGCCCGCGTGGAAAAAAGCGGGGTAGACGCCGCTCATAGCGGCGCATGGACTCCGCAGGTGATTGTCGGCACCTCGATTGGCGCGGTCAATGGCGCGGCCATCACAATGGGCATGAGCGCGGCAGAGTTGGAGGCCTTCTGGCTGGGCCTGCGCGAAAAAGATGTTCACGGCTTGCCGCCCGATATGCGCGGGTTGGCAAAATGGGCGGTGGGCAAAATTTTTGGCGGCGTCATCATGGATGCCCGCCTGAAGCAGGTTCCCGCTCATCAGGCCACTTCGCCCAAACCCGCCGGATTTTGGCCGCCCATGCCCCTTCTGCCCGGCTGGTTGGCCGATAAACTGGTAGGACATTGGATCAATTTCCTCGACACCGGCCCGCTGCGCCAAACCTTGCTTGAACGCATGAGATTTTCGCCGGAGAAATTGGCCGCCAGCGAAAAGACCCTGCTGATTTCGGCCACCAGGGTTGAAACCGGCGAGCGGGTGATGTTTAGCAACAAACCCGTTAAAAGACAGGAGACGGGCCAGGTTCGCGCCGATATTTTGCCCGGCATTACCGTTGAGCGCATTTTGGCGAGTTGTTCCATTCCGCTTGTCTACCCCTGGACCTTTGATGCCGAAACCAACGCCCACTATTGGGATGGGGCGGTGGTTGCCAATACCCCGCTTGGTTCGGCCTTTGACGCCTTCGACGACCCCTCCATGGACAGGCCGGTGGAAGTGCTCGTGGTGCTGATGACGCCCTGGTGGGCGCAAGGAACCCCGGCCCCCGAAGGCGCGCGCCAGTTACCCGCCTCGTTTGGCGATGCCGTCACCTGGGCATTAGACTGGGCTTTGCTGGCTTCGTTTCGCGAGCGTTTGAAAACAATCGATGCCTTCAACCGCCTGGCCGAAGAAGAACGCCAGCATGGAAAACCACCCTATCAATATCGCAAAATTAGAGTAATGATTGCCGCCCCTGAGCGTTTCATTGATGCCGGGCGCATCATCGATTACGACGAAAAAGACACCCGCGAACTAATCGCCCTGGGCGAAGCCGCCGCCGAGCGGGTTTTTATGCAGAATTTCGGCGCTTTTCCCACTGATGGGCAATAAACTGAACCAGAGCCATCCCCAGCCAGGCCAGCGAAACCAGAAAGATAAACGGAATAAAAATCATTGAAGCCCAAAAGATTTCTTTCTGGGCAAATTCCCACCAGGGACAATCCCAAGCCCCATCGGTAAACCCATGACACGTCCCTTCCCAATAAAACGCGGTCGATAACAACCCCATTACCGGCACAGCCAGGCACAGCAACAACGCCAGAGCCAAAAAAATCAATTTAATAATGCGAATGGTTCGGTTCATTTTCTCTTCTGAACAAAAACCGATACAAAAATACAGGGATGAGTCGACTCATCCCTGTATTTTATTGGTCTTTTTTCTAATTCTCGTTGATAAACTGCGCAAAATTGGTCGATTTTAATTTCTTGACCAAATCATTCTGCACCTCGCACCAAATCGGGCGCATCGGGCAATCACCGCTGAAATTGCAAGCGCCGTCGTCATGCACGCACTCATTCAGCGCAATCGGCCCATCGATGGCTTCCACCACGTCCAAAAGACTGATGTCTGCCGGATTTTTTGCCAGCGTTACCCCGCCCCGCGCGCCGCGCGAAGTCTGCAACAAACCGGCAATCGAAAGTTGTGAAATAATTTTTGCCAAAAACGAAGGCGGAATCTTCTGTTCTTTGGCAATCTGACTGGTGGCGGCGCGCTCATTATCAGATAATCGGGCAACATATAATACTGCGCGAATAGCATAATCAGCCTGACGAGTAATTTGCATTTGAACCTCCCAATAAGGGTATTTTTACCAAGATATATCCATATTCTACAGGCTGGTTATGGTTTGCACAAGTGATTTAGGTCATAGATAAAATATGACCTTTTACTCCAATATGTCATATTTTTGTTTAACTGCTCTTCATCCCGAACAAGCGCGTTACCAGCGGGTTGGGCCGCACCCCGATTTCATAAATCAGCACCGGAACCAAAACCGCAAAAACATCAACCAGCACAAGCGTAAAGGGCCCCTCCCCAATTAACCAGGCCAGTTTTCCGGTTAAATAAGACTGCACCGGATTGTGGAAAATCAAAATCAGCACCGAAATTCGCCCCATATACGAGAAAAAGCGCACCGGCCAGGCCGGGCCGCGCCCCAATTGCTGCGAAATCGACAGGATGAACACAATCCCGGCCAGAGCCTTTATCGTATTAAGGAAAGGCTCATCCCATTGGCGCGTGTTCAGGTCAATCATGCCAGGCGAAAGCCACAACAACCCAAACAAAAGCGTGCCCGACCCAAGCAAAACCCACCACGAATTAAACCAGCCCTCCGGCACATTGCGATATGCCTCGCGCCCCAGAATGAAGAAAAACCCACCCACCAGGGCCAAATCCAGGCTAAAGGGCAGGCCCATCAAGGTAACGCTGCGCCCCAGCAGGCTCACGTCAAACGACATAAAGGCATCCAGCGTCAGCACCCCAACCGTCTGCATCGCTGCCAGCCCGATCCAGTGCGCCCAGGGCAGGCGAAACCGCTCGAACAAACGATAAAAGCCAAACGCCACCAGATTCATCACAAACAGGGCCGGCAAAAACCACATCGCCACCCAATCGAGGAAAAACCCATTGCCGTAAAACGATTTGACAATGCGGCCCCAGGCCACCGGCAAACCCATTTTGCCCAGAAAAATCTCAAAAAAATAAATCAGGAAAATGGTAAAGAAATAGGGCAGCAAAAGAGAGTTAAAGCGTTTTTTCAGTAACTCCCAGAAACCGATTCCCGGGTTAAAAAACATGCCTGAAAGAAAGAAAAATAACGGCATGTGAAACGCATAAATCACCTGATGCAAAAATGGCGAAACCAACTGCAAGCCATTATGCGCCAGCACCACCAGCAAAATACCGATTCCCTTGGCAATATCAATGAAAACGATTCTTTTGGACATCTGGACTTTTCTCCTCGCTGAAACTTAATCGTTGAACCCAAACGTAACCAGCCCCTCGGCATTGGTCTGCACACGGAACAAACCACCCGAAGCCGGGAATGCCGTCAAACCAGCCCCATCCAACCCGATACGCGCCGACGTGACGTAGAGCGTATCCTGCCTCGAGCCGCCGAAAGCGCACGAAGTGATATTTTTCGCCGGGAAGTCGATTTTTTCGAGCAATTGGCCTTTTTCGGCATCCCAAACCGTGATGGCTGCCCCGCCCCATAGTGCCACCCACAGCCGGCCCTGTCGGTCTGAAGTCATCCCATCCGGCCAGCCGAGTTTTTCTGGCACCCGCGCGACCAGGCGCGGGTTGGCAATTGCGCCGCTTGCCAGGTCGTACTCGTAGGCCATAATTTCGCGGGTGGGGGTGTCGATGTAATAGAGAGTCTTTCCGTCCAGGCTCCAGGCCAGGCCGTTTGAGATTCGCACGTCTCTTTTCAGTGTTTGCAGGCTGCCATTGGGCGAGAACGAATACAACGCCCCGCTGGGGTTTTGCTCGCCCATGTCCATTGTTCCGGCCAGAAAGCGACCATCGGGGCCGCATTTGCCGTCGTTAAAGCGGTTGTTGGGCAGGTCGGGTTCGGGGTGGGCAATCCAGTCCAGTTGCTGAGTTTCTTTATCAAAGAAAGCCAGTCCGTTTTTTAGCCCCAGAATCAATCTGCCTGTGCGGCAAGGGGCCGCGCAGCCGAGGGATTGCCCCAATTCGATGAACTCATCGCGGCCTGTGTCGGGGTGATAGGTGTGCAGGCGACCCTTGAGAATATCGAGCCAGCCCAGGCTATTTTGGGCCGAATCCCAAAACGGGCCTTCGCCCAGTTCTGCTTGCGCATTAAGCAGTAGTTGCGGTTTGGAAGTTTTCAGCATGATGGGCAAGTATACTCATTTCGGCTGAAAATGGGGTCAGGTTGTCATCCAGGCCAGAGTGTTTTGAATCATCTTGTCCCAATAGTCCCAGGTGTGTTCGCCGGGGCCTTCTTCGTAGGTCAGGTCGAGGGGCAGGCCGCGCAGGAAATCGCGGAAACTGAGATTGCTCTGGTAGAGGAAATCTTCAGTGCCGCAGCACTGGTACAGGCGTGGCTTTTCGGGGGCATTGGCGGCTTGGCGTGCCAGGACGCGCAGGTCATGGGGGCCGTCGGCCACTTTTTTCAGGTTTGGCCCGAAGATGTTGCGCATCAGGGCCAGCCATTCTTCGTCTGGGGCGGGGCCTTTGTCATTGACGGCATAACGAATTTCGACCGCGCCGGAAAGGCTGGCGGCTGCGGCGAAACGCTCCGGGTGCGTCAGGGCCATCTTGAACGCGCCGTATCCGCCCATTGAAAGTCCGGCCACAAAATTATCGGCGCGCTCCGCTGAGAGTGGGAAAATCTTGCGGGCCAGGGCTGGCACTTCTTCGCTGACGAACGTCCAGTAGCGATGTCCGTGCGCCATGTCGGTGTAGAAACTGCGGTGTACGTTTGGCATGATGACGGCTATATTCAGACCCTCGACATAGCGTTCGATGGAGGTCCAGCGTTGCCAGGCGGTGTGGTCGTCGGAGTGGCCGTGCAGCAGGTACAGGGTACGGTATTTTGGGCGTTTTTTCTTCGTCAGGTTTGGCTGGGGGAGAATAACCCCCATCGTCGAGCGCATGCCCAGGGCTTCGGAGAAAAAATTGATTTCGCTGAGTATCATGGTGGTCTCCTTTTGTAAATGCTGAAATAAAGTAACTACCTACCCACCCTCACCCCAACCCCTCTCCCGGTGGGAGAGGGGAGAAATCTCGGACGAAATTGTCGTTTTCGGCACAAAATCCGCTTTTTGTATCCGTTTCCCTCTCCCTTTGGGAGAGGGGCAGGGTGAGGGTAGGTAATTACGAAATAAATTAAAAAATAGCGAGCCGGGATGGCATAAACCATCCCGGCTCGCTATTTAATTCTCCAACGTTACAGCAATTTCGCGCTCAGGGTAATTTCAGGCCCGGCCAGCGCTTTGGAAATCGGACAATTCTTTTTGGCGGCTTCGGCATGTTCGAGGAATTCTGCCTCGCCGATGCCCGGCACTTTGGCCTCGGTCTTGACCTCGATCAGGCTGATGGTCGGCCCTTCGGTCAGGTGGACGGTGGCGCTGGTGCTGATACTTTCGGGGGTGTAGCCGGCCTTGGTCAGCAGGGCCGAGAGGAACATCGAGAAGCAGCCAGCCTGGGCCGCGCCAATCAGTTCTTCGGGGTTGGTTCCCTTTCCTTCTTCAAAGCGCGAAGCGAAGGTGAACGGGCCTTCATACGCCCCGCTGGCAAGTTTCATCGTGCCAGCGCCTTCTTTGAGTGTGCCTTTCCATTCAGCAAAGGAAGTACGGGTGGTCATCAGATTTTCTCCTTGTTTTCATGTGGCGCGGGATTTTTCCCGCAAAAGGTTTTTATACAGACTTGCGCGATAAATTCCGTGCTACGAATTTATAAACGAATTGACGCCAAAAATCAACCAAAAAATATCCAAATTGAGAGCATTTGCCACTAATGCCCATGCCCAAAGGCATGCTCCAGCACCAGGCGGGCATAGTAGCCCCAGGCAAAGGCGGGCTGATGGGCAATTGCCCCTCCGCTGCGGGTTTGGGGGGCGTTTTTCAGGTTGGCATCCAGGAAGGATAGCATTTGCTCCCAGGCCTGGGTCTTGACACTATCGGCGCGGATTTCGTCCATGTTGGTCATAAAGGCGTGCGGTTGGCCTTCGTAGAGGGTGATTTCGTTGGGAATGCCGGCGGCGTTCAGACCGTCTTCGAGGGCGTAAACTTCTTCGAGCGGGATGGAGGCATCGGCCCCGCCGAAAATTCCCAGCACCGGGCCGGGCAGGTTTTTGAGAATATCCGGGTCGGTTTCGGAGGAGCCGTAGAAGATGACGGTGGCGGCGATGTCGTTGTTGTGCAGGCTGTAAAGCATCGAAACGCGGCCTCCATAACAGAAGCCGACAATGCCGATTTTGGCGGAATCAACCTGGGGTTGGGATTCGATCCAGGCATAGACCGAATCCAGGTCGGCGTTGACCTGCTGCGGGTCGTTGGTGATGACCTGGTAAATGGCGCGTGGAATCCACTGCGAGGTTGAGCCGCGAAAGGTATCTGGCGCGATGACGAGGTAGCCGTCTTCGGCCAGTCCATCGGCCATGCTGGTGATGGCGGCGTTCAGGCCAAAGAATTCATGAATCATGATTACTACGGGGAAAGGCCCTTCGCCGGGTGGCTTCGCAACATAGGCGCGCACATCTGGCCCGCCATTGAGGCCGGGGACGGTGGTGTTGGTGACTGCCGCCAGCCGTTCTGCGCTGCCGATGCCCGCCAGGGGGATGGAAAGAAAGAGCAATAGAATGGCAGCCAGAAAAAATGCCAGCAGGCCGCCTGCGATTTTGAGAATGCGTTTCATCAAATTGCCTCCAGTAAAATCAGGTTGAAGCAAGTGTAGTGGTTGCGCCGCTCAAAACCTATCAAATCTTCAGGTTGTGACTTTATTTATAAAATCGACCCAGCGCATGAACCCGCGTGATTTGAACCAGGTCAATTGTTCTTCGAGGGGGTGGCCGGCGACGATGGTTTCGGCAGATTCGAGCGAGACTCGGGCGGTTACCCAGGATTCGTCGACGTTTTGGTGGGCGCGTTGCAAAACTTCAGCGGCCAACCGGGAATCTCCGGCCAGGTGACAGGCCAGGGCGTAGGTGGCGTAGAATTCGCCGGCTTCGTCGAGGCCTTGCCAGCCGGTTTCAGCCTGGGCAAAGGCTTGTAAAACGGTAGCCAGGTTGGAGTTCCGTTTTGATGCCAGCCATTGGTAAAAGAGCAGGAGGGCGCTGAAGGCGTGGTTCAGTCCTACCAGGCGGTTCCATTGATGATCCTGGGCCAGTTTGAGCGAGCGCGCGATTTCGATTTGGGCTTGTTCAAAGTTTTCTTGCAGGAGTTCGATAAAACCAAGGTAGGCCGGGGCATACGATTCGGCCATGTGATTGCCGATCAGCCGGCTGAGTTCAAGGTAACGCTGCTGACTGCGGCGGGCTTGTTCGTACTTGCCCTGATCCATTAAAACCAGGCCGAGATTGTGCAAGCCAATCGCTTCAAGGCGGCGTTCGCCGATGGAGCGGCCCAGCCGAATGGAGTTTTCGTAGCATTCAGAGGCTTGCTGCCACAGGCCGAGGGCGTGTTGGGTGATGCCCATGGAGTTCCAGGCGCGGGCTTCGATGCGGGGGTTTTGGTTTCGACGGGCGGCATCGAGTAGTTCATCGGCCAGGATTTTGGCGTTGTCGTAGCGGCCAAATCGCCATTCGATGTTAAATTCGATATCGAGCAGGGCCATGCGTTCGCTTTGCAGGGTTTCAGCGTTAAGATCCATTTGTGAGCGCAATATGGCGTAGGCTTGTTGGGCAACATGCGGCCGGCCCATGATTTCGATCATGAAATAGCCCCATAAGTTTGCCCAGCGCAGGCGCAAAATGTCGGAAGCCACGCCGCGCATGGTTTCGAGGTCCAATTCTATCTGGTGATAGGCGTCTTGGGCCTCTTGCACTTTGCCCAGGCGGGCCAGCGCGTCGGCATAGGTCAGGCGCAGGGAGGTGGAGGCTTCTTTGAGTTGGATGCGATCCCAGCGCGCCAGGCGGTCGTCGATCAGGGCGCGGGTGTGGGCCATCATGTCGGGGCGGGTTTGGGGGGCAGGGGGTTCTACCAGCCCAATGTGGTTTTTTAGTATGGTTTGAGCGCGTTCGATGTTGCCATTGAGGATGTCGGCTTCGGCGACCTGGCGGGCCAGTACCAATCTGCGGATGCCGCTGGCGTGCTGTAGGGCTTCAAAAAACGCATTGGCGGCTTCCTGTCCGCGATGGTGCTTTTTGTGCAGCCAGCCGAGCGCTTCGCGCCAAAGGCTTGCGCCGGGCAGGTCGCCATTTTCAATGCGCGCCCGGGCGATGATTGGGACGAGTAAAATGCCGGCCCCTTCCCAGTAATCGCCAAAGAATTCTAATTTTGCGATGGCCCATTCTTCCAGCCCGCGCAACCATTTCAGTCGCTCTTCGCGTGGGATGCGCGCCAGGGCCACCTCGTGCAAACGCCCATGCCGGAATACTTCTTCCATTTCGCCGGTAAATAATTTTGAGACTTCTTGATAAACGGTTTCTGTTTCACGCAAGACATCAATGCCGAGCGAGAGTTCGCGGGCCGGGCGTTCCCAGATGCGGCCAACCGCTTCGAGGGTGAAGCGGCGGCCCATGAGCGCGCCGCGTTTGGCGACTTCTTTGCCGGCCACGCCCAGTCGCTCGAGGCGGGCTTCCATGACCTCGCGAATTGAGCCGGGTAGGGGGATGTCTTCGCCGGATAGGGTTCCTTCTTGTTTTTGTTCTTTTACGAGCAGGGCTGTTTCGGTGGCGAAGAGTGGGTTGCCTTCTGTGTGTTCGGCTATTCGCAGGGCCATTGCCGGGCTGATCAGGCCTTGCCCCAGCGAAATCAGGGCCTGGGCCAGTCGCTCAGGTCGAATCTCTTTCAGGCGGATTTCTTGAACGAGATGCTCGTTGTTCCATTTTTCTATGGGGGTAAACCAGTAACTTTTTGGCTCAAAATCTTCTTCGCGGACGGTAAACAGGATGAAGATGGGCGCATCCCAGCCGGCCCGCAGGGCCCAATCGAGAAAAGCGGCGGTGTCGGCGTCCCCTTTTTGGGTATCTTCCAGAATAATGAGCCAGGGTTCCTGCCCGGCAGCGGATTGCATCCAGAATTTTATTTCGGCGAAGGCGTTGTTCCATTTGGCGGGGCCATCCATGCTGGCGGTATGAAATTCAGGCCGTTGGATGCCCAAAACGAAGGCCAGCAATTCGACGGCGGTCTCTTCGCGTTCGTGTCGCGCGCCGGCATATTCGCCCGAGAGTTGCGCGCGCAGTTTTTCCAGAATGGCTTCGTCGCTTAAGTCGAGCGGCAGGTTAAAGCGGTTGCGTATCAGGGTGTTTAATCCATGCGAGGGCAAGCGCTCGCTGTGGTCATATTGAATGACATCAAAGCGGAACAATTCCGGGCGGTGTTGGGCCCATTCGCGCAGTTCCCAAATCATGCGGCTTTTGCCTACCCCGGCTGCGCCGCGAATACAAAGGGCTTGAAGCGTCTTCTTCTCGAGGCAGGTTTCAATCTGGCTTTGCATTTGCCGCCATTCGCGTTCGCGCCCCACAAAGGGGGGCAGTTCGAGCATGGGGGTAACGCGCTCGGCAGTCACTTCAAAGGGTTGCACGGTGTGTTTTTTGCCGCGTAACTCAATGGCCGGCTTGAGCGCGGCATCAAAATAGCGGCGGACTTCATCGTAAACCGATTGCGATATCCACACTGTGCCGGGAGCGGCGATGGACTGAATGCGCGATGCCGTGTTGACGGTATCGCCCATTACTGTCCACGCGCCGCCAATTTCGCGGTACATCGCTTCTCCGGCATGAATGCCTACTCGCAGGCCAAAGTTGAATCCGCCTTGTTGATTGTATTGGGTGGTTTCTTGTTGCATTGCCAGCCCGGCGCGGACGGCATTTCGCCCGGCGTTGGGGTCAGGATTGGGGACGCCAAAAGTTGCCACCACCGCATCACCCAGGAATTTATCGACCACGCCGTTATATTGCGCCACCACCTCGCCCAAGCGTTGCAGCAAGCCTCCTACGGTGTTTGCCACTTCGTCGGCAGAGCGGTCTTCCGAAAAGGCGGTAAAACCGGCCAAATCAGCAAAAAGGACGGTCATGTAGCGCAATTCTCCCCCCGGCTGACTGGCAGATTCCTTGCGCGCAGGTTGCCCGGCTTGGGTAGAAGTTTCAGGCTGCATAGGTTTGCCGCAAGCGCCGCAAAATTTAAGCGTTCCGGCTAGTTCAGCGGGCCATTCAGTTTGGCAATACAGACATTTCATGGATTAAGTATACTCGACTTATTTGGTCAAATTTCCTTAAAAATTGGTTGCGATTTTAAATCTGAAAAATAAAAGCAATTCCAAAAACGGTTTTCCCTGTCTATTACTTCAGATGGCGGATACAGATTAGGAACTTTGAAAAATGAAATAAAACTTGACAAAATTAAATTTACAAATACAATAAATAAATAAATTAAAAACAAAAATAAAAAATATAAAAAATGAAAATAAAAACTATCACTCCTCAAGAATTTCAAGCCAACTGGAAGTTTCGGTTCTTCACCATCTTTGGTGGACAATCGCTTTCTCTGTTTGGCTCATCGCTGGTGCAGTTTGCCCTGGTCTGGTATTTGACTCAGCAAACAGGCTCTGCTACCATTCTGGCGACTGCTACGCTGGTTGCAATGCTGCCTCAGGTTTTACTTGGGCCCTTCGTTGGCGCTTTGGTTGACCGCTGGAATCGGCGTCTCGTCATGATTGTAGCGGATGGCGTGATCGCCCTTGCAACCCTGGTGCTGGCCGGGCTTTTTTTCTTCGATGTTGCTGAAATCTGGCACATCTACGCAATTCTGTTGGTTCGTTCGCTTGGCGGCGCTTTTCACTGGCCGGCGATGCAGTCTTCCACCTCGTTGATGGTTCCAAAGGAGCAATTGGCGCGCGTGGCAGGCCTGCAACAGACCCTGCAAGGGCTGATTACCATCGTTGCCCCGCCTACCGGAGCCGTCCTTATTGGCTTGCTGCCTACTCAGGGCGTCTTGCTGATTGATGTATTGACGGCATTGATGGCGATTGCCCCATTGTTCTTCATCGCCATTCCTCAGCCCACCCACGCGGATGACGCGCTCAACGAGAAAAAAACTTCTTACTGGCAGGATGTCCGCGCCGGGTTTGCTTATGTTGCGGCCTGGCCTGGGTTGCTGGCGATTATGCTGATGGCTGTGCTGATTAATTTCCTGCTCACCCCGGCGCTTTCACTCATGCCGCTTTTGATCACCAAGCACTTTGAACTGGGGGCCATTGAACTGGGGCTGACCGATTCCCTGTTTGGCGTTGGCATGATTGTGGGCGGATTGCTGTTGGGCGTTTGGGGTGGATTCAAGCGGCGGGTTGCCACATCTCTGACCGGAATCATTGGGCTGGGCCTTGGCATCATTCTGACGGGATTGGCTCCGGCAAACCTGTTCTGGTTGGCCCTGGCGGGCATGGGCATTGCGGGATTTATGTCACCCATCACCAATGGGCCACTGCACGCCATGCTGCAAGCCACGGTGCGCCCTGAAATGCAAGGACGAGTCATGTCGTTGATAAGCAGCGCCGCCATTGCCATGACGCCGCTTTCGCTGGCGGTCGCCGGGCCGGTTGCGGACCTGGTTGGCATTCGTTCCTGGTATATCTTTGGCGGGGTGGTCTGTATCATCATTGGCGCAATCGGCTTTTTTGTGCCGGCCATTATGAATATTGAGCAGAATCATCAGAATGGCACTGAAGTAGCGCAACCAAGCCCGGCAATTTCAGATTAAGAAACCGAGTTGTTGAAAACAAGAATTAAAATTTGACGAAACGCGCTTGCCTGTGGTATCATCAGCCCGCTAAAAAGCCAGATAAGTCTGGTTTCCCGCTTTTTCACGAAGGAGATTCATATAGCCGAGCAAGAATTCCGAGTAAACGAAAATATCCGCGTACCTGAAGTGCGCGTGATTGATGGCGCAGGCGAAAACCTGGGCGTCATCCCGACCCGTCAGGCCATCCAGAAAGCCAGGGAACAGGAACTGGATCTGGTGGAGGTATCGCCGAATGCCAGCCCGCCGGTTTGCCGTATTATGGACTTTGGCAAGTTCCTCTATGAACGCGAAAAAAAGGAACGCGAAGCCAAAAAAGCGCAAACCAAGGTCGAAGTGAAAGAAATTCGGTTGCGCCCGAAAACCAATGAACATCATCGCGGGTTCAAGGTTGGTGATGCCCGCCGCTGGTTGCTTCAGGGGCATAAGGTGCGCGTGACGGTTAAATTTCGCGGGCGCGAGATGGACTATCCTGAAATTGCTCTCGAAGACCTGCGCGAAGTAGCCCAAAGTCTCTCGGATGTCGGCGTCATTGAACAGTCTCCCATGTTTGAAGGGCGCACCATGCTGGTTGTTATGGCTCCCGCCAAGGTTAAGCCGAAAAAGGCTGAAAAAGGCGAAAAGAAAGAATCGCCGGAAGAAACCAGCGAATCATAGTTGTTTTGTTTGCAAATCTTTGTCCATTACTGCGGGAAGAGCAAACCACCCCGCAGTTATTTTTGTCGAAAGGAGTAATACGCCATGCCTAGAAAGCCAAAAGCAGGCAAGTTCAAACTCAAGACTCATAAGGCGACCTCGAAACGGTTTCGCCTGACCGGGTCTGGCGTCCTGGTTCGCACCAAGGGCGGAAAAAGCCATCTGCGCCGTCGCACATCTGATCGCACCAAGGCTTTATTGGGTGAGATGTTGCCAGTGCAAGGACGCGGTATTATCAAGCGTGTCCGTCGTCTCGTCCCCAATCTCAAGTAAGTTATCCTATTTCTGTCTTTTTTATTTGCTTCTGCCGGGTGTGCGCAACTGAAGTTGGCAAGAAACCGCTTCGACGCCCGGGAGAACGCAGGAGGTAAACAATGGCTCGTGTAAAAGGTGGCCCGCAAGGCTATCGTCGTCATAAGAAAGTTTTGAAATTCACCAAAGGTCAGCGTGGTTCCAAGCACCTGCTCTTCCGCCGCGCCAACGAAGCGATGCTCAAGAGCCTGTGGTACGCCACTCGCGACCGTCGCGTTCGCAAACGCGACCTGCGCCGCCTGTGGATTGCCCGTATCAACGCCGCCGCGCGTCTGAACGGAATTTCTTACAGCCGTTTGGTTGCCGCCATGAAGAAAGCCAACATTGCTTTGAACCGCAAAATGTTGGCCGATCTGGCGGTGCGTAACCCGGCAGCCTTCGCCGCCGTGGTGGCGCAGGCTACCCAATAGCAATCTGCTAACCGTCTGTTTTGACGGGTATAAAACGAAAGTCCGGGCATCGCAACGATGCCCGGACTTTCGTTTTGTTTTACGCTCTCGGTTTTATCATCCGAAAGCGTTTTTCAATCTTGTTTGCGGCAAATGCCAGGAGCAGATAGGAGCCAACCGCGAAAAGCCAGCGGTCATCGCGGATTTTTTTGACTGTGGCCGATGGCGTAAGCGTTACTTCGATATTGTTGCTGATGGCGACAAATTTAAGCGGGGCCGACATTGCGCCAATGATCGTCCCACGTTTTTTGCCCCATGCAAGAATTTCTTCGTAGATGCGCTCTTGCTCGCCAACTTCACCGTAAGAAAGATATTGTCCTGAACTGCGCCCGAACCAGAAGCGGGAAAATGGCATTTCTGAGGCCCAACTGGGGTCGGCGATTGTCCAGCGCTCGCCGGTGTAGATTTCGACCCAGGCATGAGCGCCGCCGGGGTGATTCCAGGTGGCCGCGTTTGTAAAAAAGGGCGGCAAAAACATTGGCATCGATAGTCCGCTGATGGCCCTGGCGGGCATGTCACAGGCGCGGGCCAGCGCGGTCATCAAGTTCGCGAATTCTCCGCACACCCCAATTTGGGTGTTGTAGGCTTTTAGGGCCGATTGTTCATCGCCCAGCCGGTTTCCTTGCGGCCAGGAGAGATGGTTGGCGGCAAAGGAGAAGGTTTGGAAGGCTGCTTCGGCGTTTTGCGCGGCGCATAAAGTTTGCGCGGCATCTACCAGAGCGGGCGCGTCGGATTCGATAAATTTTTGAGGAAGCGTATCTTTGTCTTCAGGCGCGGCCTGCCAGGCCGGATTTCCTTGCAGCAAAGCGATATCATAGGTGAGTTGGGCTTCAAAGGGTTCGGGGTTGGTTGAAACATGATTAAGAAAGATTGTTTCAACTTCAGCATGTTGCTGGTCAAAGACCTGTCCGCTCCATTGGATGTTGATATTTTTAACGCGCTGGTAAGCGTTATTTTTTGGGAGCATGATTGCCAGCCCAACTTCATCGCCTGCTTGCTTTGGTGAAAAAGTGTAGGTTTCAACAACCTGATACTTTACCCAGGTCGGGTACAGGAAAAAGCCCCCCATCGGAATGAGTGTGATGAAAAGAACGTAACTCACAATGCGCAAGATGAGGGAAATGGGGGCTGTTTTCATAAATCACCTGTTTTGACACTGGGGTAAATCCTGAAGCCAGGCAATCGCCTCGTTCAAAGTGGTGTCTGTTTCGTTCCCGGTTTCCGATTCTATGAGTATATCCGGTTCAATTGCCTTGCCAAATGGCTGGCCTAAACGGTCAGCCATGATGCTGGTGGTCAGAACCAACACTGCGCCATCCGAAAGATAAAAGGACGAGTTCCCGGTGGAGACCCCGGCGGTTGGTTGCCCAAAAAAGCGGGTATTGGACTGACCGTGAAAAGCAACAACGATGGCTTCGCCGGAACTGCCTGTATTTGGCCCAATCAAAACCGCGACAGGCCTTTCTGAAACAGTTGGCTGATAAGGAGCGCTGACCGTGGTAATGATATAGTCTTCAAAGCCTTCGTACCGGGTTCCAGCCTGCCCGCCGCGATAGATCCAATGACCGACTTGTCCATCACGATCTACGAAGCGGCCAACCTGCCCCTCTGTCAATAGCGGGCCGACGCCAGCCAGCATGGGCCACATCCAGCCGCCGCCGTTTTGGCGCAAATCAACAACCCAACCACAGGGTTCGGATTTGTCTATATCGGCGATGATGTCATGAATCTGTTGAGCGTGTTGATTCCCCTCAATCTCGTCGCTGCCCAGATAGCCGGGCAGCCAGAGATAGCCGATGTTCTCCGTGAGCAGGGAGGTTGCAGGCGTCTGGTTTTCCCCTTTTCCGCCTAACATAACCTGCGCCTCTTCAGGCGATAAGAAACGGCTGTGACCATCGCCCAACCTTTCAACCGCCAGGCGCAGGGCGTCGTAGGTATCGGCAGTTTCAATCGCGCTCGCGGCCTGCGCAAGTACCTCGGCGCGCAAAGCGGGCCAATCAATCTCATCACGGCGCAGGGAATTGGTTTTCATAATATCGAGGGCTTCATTGAGATAGTTTTTAATTTTTTCCTGTTCGAGCGTCCAGACAGATGGGCCAACTGCTTCCAGGCGCACATCGTCTACCCATATTTGTCCTGCGCCTGTAAGCGCAAAGAAAAAATAGATCGTCTCTGTGCCTTCGGCCAGGTTCAGGAAGAGTTCAATTTTTGTCCAATCGTTTGTGCCGGTCAAGGCTGGCGATGTGGCGCGGTCTCTGGGCGAATTGAAAAAGCTACGGCCATTATATTCCAGTCCTGCCGATGCTTCGCCGCTGACAGAGTCGGTTTTTACCTGGGCTGTCAGCCGGATTTGTTGGCCCTGGTAAGCGCCAACAGCAACCCGCTGCCAGGCAATTGCCCATGCTTCGGGCGCAGCGCTGGCGGAATGGATGGTGAGACTGTGCTCACCCTCGGACATTGTTTGGGCATCCGCCTCGAGAATATATGCGGATATATCTCTGCCGCCGTATTGCCAGCCTGGAAAGAGTCCATTTTCAACCGTTTCGAAATCAAGGTTGGTTGGTTCAGGTTCATAAGCAAGGAAATCTGTGATGGGTACATCAGCGTCCACGGCCTCCATGCGCATATTGCTAACCCAGACTCGTCCAGGACCGGCCAGTTCGAAGCCGTAATTCACGCTTTCCACTTCTTTTTCGGCGTTGGGCGGAATATTCAGCACAATTTCATAGCGCTGCCAGTTTTTTGTGCCTGCGATGGGCCGCATCCACATCGGGTCATAGGCCAGTGTCCGATCGCCAAAACCATTCACACTCATCCAAAGTGTTGCTTGCCAGGCAACACCTTCTGCCTTGACATCTGCTGAGAGGCGGACCCGATGGCCCGCAAAGTTTTTTATATCTGCCAGTGACCGATACAGGCTGAGAGAATTGTAGTCGTAGTCAACAGGTACTGTGGAGTGAACCAGTACGGCGGGTTCACCGTTAGGGCCTCCTTGCGGCTCAAAAGCAATCTCATAATATTGTTCGGCGTTGCCTGGCGTAACCCCCCAGCCCCAGCCATCTGGCGCGGAAGAATCTGTGGGTGGCTTAAATGTCAAATCGAGGGGGAGTGGGTCTCGCTGCGGCTGTCCTGCTGGCGTCGGGGTGCTGGCGGCAGGGCCGTTTTGTCCGCAGGCAGTTAAGACAATGATGATGAGCAGTAAAATACTTGTGAGAAGCATTCTGCCGATTCTTGACCTTTGTGGCTTGCTTTGCTTTTTTGTGCGCATCAATTTCTCCTGGCATAATGCCCGTGGTCGCAAATTGGGCGTTCATGCTTTTATAAGAAGCGCTATTTGCAAACGGGATGGGTATAGAAAGAAATTATGTATCTGCTCGTAACTGCCTACCCTCACCCTAACCCTCTCCCAAAGGGCGAGGGGACTGGAGCGAAAATACAGGTTTCTTACCAAAAACGGCAAATTTTTTGTAATT
>DAOUML010000013.1:0-10068 GCA_034411635.1 Anaerolineales bacterium | reverse complement strand
TTAGTTTATCAAAATTTATTTTGCTAAAATCAGGGACTCTTGATTTTTGCTTTTTATCGCTCATCTTGTTTTTGCCTCAATGTATAATTCTAATGCACGGATTTGTGCTGGGGTTAAAACATTCTGTCTTTTTAGTTCTTCAAGTTGACTATATATAATTCGTTTTTTAAGTCTTGCTTTTTCATCAGAAGGCATATTGGGGTTTTGCTTTATTGCTTCATTGACTATTGAGTTTGTGTTAGCCCACATACTGCCTATGAGTTTGTCGTTTTCGCTTAATGATGCTTTGGTCAGTAATGAGTGCAAAGGTTCTTGGACTATTACTCGCCACATTTTTTTATCAATTTCAATTTCTTTATTATCTTTGTCAACATATTTGATTTTCGATTCATCGTCTCCAAACTGTTTATATAACTCAAGTAATTTTTGCACTTCACCTACATCCGAAGCAATGTTATCATCGTTTAACCCAGGAAGTGTAGTATTATCGGAACTGCCGTTGTTACTATTGTTATTTGCTTCTCGATAAACTTCGCCTATATCTTCCCATCTTCCTGTTTGTTTATTATATGCCTTAAATACGGGTCTGCCATTTTCTACGCCTGTAAAACTTTTTCCGTATGGGTCTTCAAGTTTTGATTGGTCTTGTTTGGGCATATAATACATATTCGGGGCAAAAACACTCCCTATTGTAGGAAATTGTTTTTGAATTTGCTCGCCTGATACAGAACCTTCGGGAATGCCTCCGTATAATCCTGAATATACAGGTGCGCGCATCTGTGCTGCTTGATAACTGTGATAAAGGTTTGCTGCAAAAATTGGGCAAGGCGCTTGGCTCTCTTGAAAAAATCAACAAAGAAGTTGCCGCGCGCCTTTTGTATGGCAGTTTGCGCGGCCAGCGCATGTTGGAGCATGTGGCCGATTTGATTGCCGAAGCCAAAGATCAGAAGGAAAAGAAGTAAGCATTTATGGTTAAATTACTTCTTCGCAATACTTCATACGAAGTCAAACCGGGCATGACCCTGCTCTCCTCGCTGGAGAAGATTGGGGTTCTGCCCGAATCGGTTATCGCGGTGCGCAATGGGGAAATGATTCTCGAAGATGAAATCCTGAAAGACGGCGACGAGGTTAAACTGGTGGCTGTCATCTCTGGCGGGTAGCGGGATGAAGTGCAAGGCTTGCGGCGGCAAGGCGACCGTCAACATGCGCCAGCACAAATTGGCCCTGTGCAGTGAGCATTATCTGGCCTGGGTTCCCCAACAGGTGGCGCGCGCTATCAAAAAATACTGGATGTTTGGGCCGGATGAGCGCGTTCTGGTGGCCGTTTCGGGCGGCAAGGATTCGCTCTCGTTGTGGGATATTCTCGCCCAACTCGGCTACAAGGCCGATGGTCTGTATCTTGGCCTGGGCATCGACGAGGGGATTGGCTATTCGGAAGAATCGCAGCGTCTGACGCAAAAATTCGCTGATGAGCGCGGACTGAAACTGCATGTTATCGACATCGAAAAAGAATATGGCGCATCAATTCCGGTGCTGGCAGAAAGAAGCCGGCGCGGGCATGGGCGTCCGTGTTCGGTGTGCGGGGTTGCCAAACGCCACGAAATGAATCGCATTGCCCGCGATATGGGCTATGATGTGCTGGCAACCGGCCATAATCTGGATGATGAAGTGGCGGTTTTGTTCGCCAATACCCTGTCCTGGTCTGCCGATTTGTTGCGCCGGCAGGAGCCGGTACTGCGCGAGAGCGACGGTTTGGCCCGCAAGGTTAAGCCGCTTTGCCGCTTTTACGAAAAAGAAATGGCGGCCTACGCCCTGCTGCGCAATATCGAATATGTTTATGAAGAATGCCCGTTTTCAGTCGGCTCGACTTCGATTTACTACAAGGAATTGCTGAACCAACTTGAAAATGAGCGATCAGGGGCGAAACTGGCTTTTTACGTCAAATTCCTTGAAGCCAAAAAGAATGGCCTGCTTACCCCGGCCACCGAAAAAGACTTTGTGTTAACCGCTTGCCCAAAATGCAATCAGCCCACCTCGGGCGATGGGCTGTGTTCGTTTTGTAAGATTGTTTCGCTCAAATCCTGAGCGGAGCGTCCTTCGACTGCGGGCTTCGTCGTGAGCGCTCAGCCGAACGGCTACGCATAATACGCTTCGCCCTCCGCTCAGGACGTGGTGACTTGATAGACTAGCGTAGTCGAAGGATGATTTTTTCTAGACCTTCGTCATCGTCACAAAGACCTGTGGGCGGCGTTTGGTCTCATTGAAAACGAAAGAGCGCACCACATCGACAATGTCTTTCTCGACGTTGAATCCGCCGCCTTGAATGACATCGGCCACGCGTTTGCGCACGGCCGGCAGCAGCGTTTCGGCTTCTTCGGCGGTGATAAAGCCGCGAGTTAGAATTTCGGGGTCGTCGAGCAGGCGATTGGAGTATTTGTCGATGCCGAGGTTGACGAGCAGGATGCCGGAGCGTGAGAGTTGTTCGCGTTCCTTGAGCAGACTCTTGTCCATTTCGTTGACCGCGCCGCCCTCGACAAAGACATACCCACCGGGGATGCGTTCTCCCAGCCGGACCTTTCCGCTTTCCATTTCTATCACCTGGCCGTTTTCGGCGACAAAGATTTTATCTTCAGGGATGCCAACTTGCTTTGCCAGGTGGGCATGACGTTTGAGTTGGCGCAGTTCGCCGTGAATGGGCAGGAAGTGCCTGGGCCGCACCAGGTTGAGCATTAATTTCTGCTCTTCCTGGCTGGCATGGCCTGAAACATGCACCGGCGCAATCGAATCGTAAATGACATTGGCCCCAACGCGCAACATGCGGTTGATGGTTTTGCTGACGGCTTCTTCATTGCCCGGAATCGGATGCGAGGATAAGATGACCGTGTCAGATGCTTTCAGGTCGAAATGACGGTTGGTTCCGGCTGAGAGCCGGCCAATGATCGAGGACGGTTCGCCTTGCGAGCCAGTACACATCAAGATTACTTGCGAATCGGGCAGTTTCAGGGCGCTATCAATGGTTACCAGGGTTTCATCTGGCACTTTTAGGTAGCCGAGATTGCGGGCCATTTTGGCATTATCGACCATGCTCACGCCGACAAAAGCCAGTTTGCGCTTGTGCCGCACCGCGGCATCGGCCACCTGTTGCATACGCGAGATTAACGATGCAAATGTGGCGATAATGACGCGCCCGCCTGCGCTTTTAATCACCTCGTCGATGGCCGGTTCGATGACGCGCTCGGAGGGGGTCCAGCCGGGGCGTTCGGCGTTGGTAGAGTCAGATAGCAGCAGGTCTACGCCGCGGGTAGAGAGTTCGGCCAGTTTGGCGAAGTCGGTCGGCCAGTTATCAACCGGGGTGTGGTCAAATTTGTAATCGCCGGTATGCACAACCAGCCCGGCCTGGGTGGTGATTGCCAGCCCAACCGCATCGGGGATGGAGTGGCTAACGTGAAAAAATTCGACTTTGAACGGCCCAATCTGAACGGTTTCTCCGGCTTGCACCTGACGAAGTTCGGCTTTGCCACTCATGCCGTTGCGGGCCAGTTTGACATCGACCAAACCCAGAGTAAGCGGGGTTCCGTAAATCGGGGCCGGAATTTCGCGCAGGACGTGGTGAATGGCCCCGATGTGGTCTTCATGTCCGTGGGTGATGATGATGCCGACGATTTTGTGGCTTTTGTCGTGCAGGTATTCAAAATCGGGGATGATGTAATCTACCCCGAGCATGTCGTTATCGGGGAACATTAAACCAGCATCGACCAGAAGAATCTGGTTGTTGAATTCGTAGGCCATCATATTCTTGCCTACTTCCCCCAGCCCTCCCAGGGGAACTATTCTTAATTTATTATTTTGCATAAAAAAAGTAAACCTTTCGTTTGGTAGTTTTTTTGTTTTATCCGCGTAAGCGGTCAGGTTCGAGTGAAATAAAAAAATCCCTCGTTGTGTTGCCGAGGGACGCTTTGTTACCAGCCCTAAAAAACGGGTACAAATTTCGCTTCGCAACACTGCCAAAACACAGCCAGTGTTCTATGGCTGTCAGTATAGCAAGGGATGGGTGATTTGTCAAATTTTATTCTGCAACTGTAATGCAGTTCCTGCCGCCATATTTTGATTTGTACAGGGCGTTATCGGCGGCGGTGAGCAGGCCATGACCGGTGTTCCCATGTTTGGGCATGTAGGCCAGGCCAATCGAGATGGTTGACTGAATTTCTGCTTTTTCGGTTTTGTGGCGGTATTGTTTGAAGGTGAGCCGAAGTTTTTCTGCATATTGTTTGGCGGTTGGCAGGTCGATGCCGGGCAGAACGATGGCGAATTCTTCGCCGCCGTAGCGGCAGGCAATGGCTTGTGGGCTGAGTTGCTGTTGAAATAATTTTCCCAGGTATTGCAGAATTTCATCACCGGCCTGATGACCGTAATTGTCATTGACCACTTTGAAGTGGTCAATATCGACCATCATGAGACTCAGCGGTAGGTTTTTGGATCTACATTCGTCTATTTTTATGGGCAAAATCTCTTCGAGATAACGCCGATTGAAGAGGCCGGTTAGAGAATCGCGAATGGCTTGTTCTTTTAGTTTGGTTTGCAGGGCTTCAATTTTTTCGAGTTGGGCTTGTAGTTTTTTGTTGGCGCGTTTCAGGCTGGCCTGGGCGCGTTTTCGCTCTTCCAGTTCATGCTGACTGTTGGTGTAAAGGCGGGTGTTTTCGATGGCAATGGCGGCCTGGGCGCTGAAGGCTTGCAGGCGCTCGGCCTGTTTGTTGTTGAAGAAATCCGGGATATTGCTATCGATGCTGATAAATCCGACCACTTTGTTTTTTACGACAATTGGGGCGCCTATGTATGATTTAATAAAACCGGATGTTTCTGTTTTGATCCAATCAGAGTATTTTTCGGTATTGGGGATGCAGAGCGGCTCTTTGCTTTCGTACATGATTTTCATGTTCGGCATTTTTTTGAGCGAGAAATTTAATTTAAGGACATCGTTGTTGCTGATGCCATAATTTTCATATCCTTTGGCGCGCACAAAGCGGACGTTGTTGCCTTCAATCAGGCTTATATTGGCGGAGGTGGTTTCTACGGCGCTATCGAGGTTTTCCAAAATTCGATTGAGAACTTCGTCAAATTCCAGGGTGGAGGTGATGGCGGTGGCGGTATCGTATAAGGCTTCGGCGAACAGGCGTTGCTCTCGTTCTGCCTGTTGAGCCTGGCGGCGTTCGGTAATATCTTCGCCGATGCTGGCCGAGCCAATTACTTTGCCGTTCGCATCGCGCAGCAGGATGTTACTCCAGGCGATTAATAGGGTTTCTCCGGCGCTGGTAATGATTTCGTTTTCGTGGCGCGAAACAAGGGTTTCCATTTGGATGGCGCGTTTGTAGTCTTGCTGGTTGGGGCCGGTTTTTTGGGTGGGAAAAATATCAAACCAGTTTTCGCCGAGAATTTCTCGCGGCTGCCAGCCGGTTTTGTTGAGGAAATATTCATTGCAAAATGTGATATTGGCGTCATTATCTAACATGACGGCGAGTAGATATATTTTTTCGAGAATTTCCCGAAAGCGTCGTTCGCTTTCTTTCAGGGCGTTTTCGGTTTCTTTTTTCTGGGTGATATCGGAGACGAAATTAACAATGGATACAATCTGATTTTTTGAGTCAAAAATCGGAATTGCTGATAAAGACCCCCAAAAGAGACTGTTATCGGCCCGGCGATAGCGTAACTCAAGTGAAAATTTTTCGATTTCTGCGGCGATGAGTGATTCAAAGAGATAGCGGCTGTAAGGGATGTCGCTTTTGAAGATGTAATCTGAAAGATTTTTGCCGGTTAATTTGGCGGCAGGAACATCGAGCAATTCGGCCCAGCGTTCATTTGAAAAAGTGATGCTGCCGCCTGGGTCAAGCAGGTAAATGCCGGCATCGACATGTTCGAATATGTTTTTTAATTGGGCGCGGCTTTGTTGTAGTTCTTCAAAATTTCTTTTTTGCTGGCTGATATCGATCTGGGTAATGAGCAGGGCATTTTGCCCGTTGTAATTAATTTTGCGAACAGATGTATTCGCAAAAAAAGGTTGGTTGTCGCTTGTTTTCAGGGCTATTTCGATGTTGTCTAACTGGCCCGTTTTTTCAAGTTTCGCGATGAGTTCGTTTCTAGTTTTGATATTCTGATAAAAATCGGCACTGTTCAGGTTGTTTATATTTTTATGTTCGACTCGATATAACGCGATGCCCGCCGGGTTGATGTAGAGAATGCGACCATCTTGATAGGTGGTGACAATGATTGGAAACGGGGCGTGTTCAAAGACGTTGCGCAGGTTTTCTTCACTTTGGCGCATGGCGGTTTCAGAGCGCACCCGGCTGCTGATATCATGCAGGATGAGCATGGTGCCGCGTAATTTGTTTTGGCGGTCGAAAATAGGCGTGTTTACCACTTCCAGATGCAGATCTGCTGGCGCAGGGATGTACAGGTCATGGTAGGGCATGTCATTTTCGAAGATTTTCAACCTTATGCCGGGAAGATGGCTGAGAAGTTGGTCGATTGACGCGCCGATGGCTTGTTTACCGGTTTGAATTTGCAGTAAATAACGCGCCGCCAGGTTAATATCGACCACGCGCTTGTGGTTATCGAGAACGATGATGCCGTTCAGGATGTTATCGAGCAAGGTATCGCGGGCGATTGGCACCAGGTCAATTAGTTTATGCTGAAAAATTCCCCAGGCAATGATGATACCACTTAAGGCATACGAAACAGGCTGCATGGCTTCTTGCCAGGCCGGGCGAAGATTGTCTAATTGCGGCAGGTTGACAAGCAACCCAAGCCAGGCGGCAATGCTGGCCGCGAGCAAGTAATTGCCATGGGCGCGGTGGCTGTCGGGGTAGCGGATAATTGCCACAATGATGAAAACCGTGGCGATGAAGCGGATGATATAGATGTAAGTTTGTAATAACCAGTAAATATTTTCGTGGGTGAAGATGGGTCGGATGGTTTCACGCGCGGGGGCCGGGAGAATGCTCAGGCCTGGCAATGTTTCGCCGTTGATTGCCAGAATAACGATCAAGGCTGGAATCAGGCCCAGGAGCAGGGTCTGGGGCCGAAAGAGGAGCGCATCCTGCCTGATATATTCAAGCGCGAAAATTAGAAAAAAAGTAACCGCCCCAACCTGCAAGAGGATATTAACGCGGGTAAGGGCGATGTTTTCGAGCAGGCCGGCCGCGCCAGATGTGATGCTCCAAATGCTGACGATGAGCAGGAGCAGCGCAAGCGAAAACGCGCCAGGGGCAGGTTTTTTTTGCCAGGCGGTGATGGCGGCGATGATGGCGGCTGTTGAGGCCATCATTAATGCCAATGGAAACAAGATTTCATACCAGTTCATAGTTTTTTGGTATTTGTTTTGCTTCTATTTGCCGTTTGCTTGCGATTGCTTTGAAAGGTCAGATTGCGCGATGCGCGGCCCGTCAGGTTACGGGCATATAAACCGATCGGGGTCCAGGTCGCTGGCAATTTCCCAAACGCGCTGAAATTCATTGAGGTATTGTTTGGCGATTTCGGCGTTATCAATGATGATGACGTTTTCATTGTTGCGCGTGTTGGCGCTATCGCTAAAATTGAAAGAACCCGTGATGACAATGCGATTATCAATGACGATCACTTTATGGTGCAAAAAGCCTGGGTTGCCGTCGCGGCGCATATTTCCGCTGCCGCAATGTAATTTCATCATTTCGCTGTGTTCGCTATCGCTGCCAACGGCTTCAAACACGCCTTCGACGGTTAGACCGGCTTCAATTTGGCTGAGCATGGCGTTGCCCATATCAGGCTGGGTGTAAGCAAAGGCCATGAAGCGGATGTTGCGGCGCGCATTTTCGAGCAGCGGTACGATATATTGGACGGGTTTATCTTCGGGCGAGAAGAAAACGCTAATGCGGGTTCCATTAATGACGAGGCTTTGCTCTTCCACTACCGAGGGCGCGCGCGCGCCAAATTCGCCGGCCCACATTTCATCGAATTGTTGCGTGTAAATGCTCGCCAACTCGGGCGATTTGATGACGATGGCATTGTTATCTTGCTCGAACATGCCGTTAATGGTGGCGTTGATTGAGCCGGTCCACACGATTTCGCCATCGAACACCCAAAACTTATTGTGCATGAGGCCGCCGCGCTGGTCATCGATAATTTCGATACCGACTTTTTCCATGGCCGCGAGTTGACCATGCCCTGGTTTTTTATCTGTTTCTGTGCCAAATTCATCGTCGGTGATCCAGCGAATCTCTACCCCGCGTTTGTGGGCGCGAATGACCGCGTTTGAAATATCGGTCAGGTCAATTTCAAAAGCGGCGACATCAATGCTGGTTTGGGCTGAGTCGATATAGTGAATTAACCGCTCGGCCACTGAATCGGCCAAAAGATCGGCGGGCAGGCCTTCGGTGCTGTATTGTTCTTTTTCGGCGTTGCTCATGCGAATTGGGCTAACGAACATCACTTCGTACCAATCTTCGCCATTTGTGGAAGGCGCGGCGGTGGGTCTTTTGGTGGCGGTGGGCGGCGGGGCCTCCGAAGCGGTTGGTTCCTCGGTAAACAGGCCCAGCGGGTCGGCGCCGGTAAAGGTAAAGAGCATTCCCAGCACCAGCACGGCCCCCAGCACAATCAGCAACCCGGTGGCGTTGGTTTTATTCGCTTTTGTTTTTTTTGTTGAACGTGACATTTTACTTCTCTCTCCTGGTCATTTCACTAATCTTATAAGAACTTATTCTACCTTCGGTTGAACCAGCGGGCAAAGAACCCTTCCGGGGCTTGATTTTCTTCGCGGGCGGGGCTATCTGCTGGCATCTCCTGGTCTTTCTTGTTCTGCGCGACATCGTCCTGGGCGGCATCGTCCTGCGCGGCATCGTCCTGCGAGATGGCACGCGTAAGGTCTGGGGTGCTGCCCGGCTCATTTTGGATTGTCGCATTCTCGGCAGGGGCGGTCTCATGCGTTCCCGCAATCAGCGCGCGCAAATTGTTGATGCGTGCCAGGCTCTCGCCTTCTTGCAGAATAAGCCAGGTTTCATCATCAATGTTTGCGGGAGCCTGCCAGGCCGCGCCGTTTAACACCTGAGCATAATTGAAGGCTTCCTGCAAACCTTGCTGCACGGCCTCCAGAGTCCACCCTTCAGCAATTGCCAGGTCTTTAACCGCCACCAGCAACTTGCGCAGCGCCTTCATGCGTGGATACATCTCATCCTCGGCTTCCTGCTCATCGGCGATATGCGCTGTTTGCAGGGCCAGGTACTCAGCCCAGGTTACGCCCCAGTTCAATAGAGCACTGGCCGCGCGTTCATCGCGCAGGCCCTCGCGCAGGGCTTCGTTTTCGAGAATACCCTCGGCGGCCATTCTTATTCGTGTATCCAGTGTGTTCATAAACCTCCGGCGAAAGCCTTAATGCAACCAATCAGCCCACACATCGCGCAGCCCAAGCCAACTGCCAATCACCATTGCCAGGCCAAGCGAACCAACCCAAAGCGCGAAAGGGGCCTCGTTCATAATCAACAGTAAAATATTAATGGTGCTGAGTAATTCTGGTTGCGTGGCGCGATAAAAAATCACCACATTACTGATTGTAAAAATCGTCAGCACAATCAGCCCCAGACCGCCCAAAAAAATTGCCAGGGAAAGCCCCACCAGGGCCGGCGAACGCTTGCGGCGCACGGTTTTCTCCTCCATAATCGCCACCTCGCGCACCAAAGCCTCTGCCGCCGACCAATGCAACCCCGTTTTTTCACAAATTTCCTGAGTAATATCGCTCAGGCGGTCGTGGTTTGCCAACCGCTTAATAATTCTTTCACGCCAGGCCAATTCTTCTTCAGGTTTCATGGCCCAAGTATATCTGGTTTTGAGATACTCTTGTGCTAGAATCTGTAAAATATTTCACAGGAGGCCGCAATGGGTTACAACTACATGATTCTCGGTTCTGGTCGTCAAGGCACCGCCGCCGCGTATGACCTGGCAAAATTTGGAGATGCTGAAAAAATCATCCTCGCTGATTTTAAGGAAGACGTGGCAACTCAATCTGCCCAAAGGATTAACCGATTAATCGGCCGCGAGGTGGCCCAG
>DAOUML010000012.1:0-12646 GCA_034411635.1 Anaerolineales bacterium | reverse complement strand
CAGCCGCCAGGCGACCGGCAAAGTGACCGGGTTCATCGGCGAGTTCTTTGGAGCCGTCCAGGCGGTCAAGGTGGCCGATGCGGAAAAGCAGGTCATCGGGCATTTTCACCAACTCAATGACGAGCGCCGCCGCCTGACCCTGAAAGAACGCCTCTTTAATGAAGTGCTTGATTCGCTCTATCGCAACACCTCCACCCTCAGCACCGGCATCATCCTGATTTTGGCCGGGCAGTCCATGCGCGCTGGCACTTTCACCCTGGGCGATTTTTCGCTGTTCGTTTACCTGCTGCAAAGCATGGGCGACCTGACCACCTTCGCCGGGATGGTTTCAGCGCGCTACAAACAGCTGGATGTCTCCGTCCAGCGCATGTACCGGCTGATGGAGGGCGCTCCGCTCGAGGCGCTGGTGGAACACAGTCCGGTCAACCTCGAAGGACCGCTGCCCGAAGTTTTCTATCCGGTTAGAAGCCAGGCCGACCGGCTCGAAAGGCTGGAAGCCAGTAACCTGGCGTATCGCTTCCCGAACAGCGAAAACGGCATCCGGGACATAAGCCTGCGCCTCGGGCGCGGCTCGCTGACCGTCATCACCGGGCGGGTCGGGTCGGGGAAAACCACCTTGCTGCGCGCCCTGCTGGGGCTGCTCCCGCTCGAGCGCGGCGAAATTCGCTGGAACAGCAAGCCGGTTCAGGCTCCGGGCGATTTCTTCATCCCCCCGCGCTGCGCCTACACCGCCCAGATTCCGCGCCTGTTCAGCGACAGCCTGCGGGCCAACATCCTGCTGGGGCTGGACAAGGGCGATGACGAAGTGCTGTCAGCCACCTCGCTGGCCGTCATGGAACGCGACCTGCTGGAGATGGAAAACCATCTCGATACCCTGGTCGGGACGCGCGGCGTCAAACTCTCCGGTGGGCAGGGCCAGCGGGCCGCGGCGGCGCGCATGTTCGTGCGCCAGCCGGAACTGCTGGTCTTTGACGATCTTTCGAGCGCATTGGATATTGAAACCGAGGCCAAACTGTGGGAGCGATTGTTTTCCGGCCAGGAGCGCACCTGCCTGGTGGTATCGCACCGCCGCCCGGTGCTGCGCCGCGCCGACCATATCCTCGTCATGAAGGACGGGCAGGTTGAGTCCCAGGGAACCCTGGCCGAACTGCTCGAAACCAGCCCCGAAATGCGCGAAATCTGGAAACAGCACGAAAATGGGGCCGGATGACCTGAACGCCCCGCGAAGCCGTCCTGACAACAATTTTCTCGTTCAATGCCAGGCAACCGGCAGCGCAGGTTATAATCGCCCCATGCTTCCGCTCCTGCGAACCAAAACAGCAATTCCGCCAACGCGTCCGCGTCAGGTTGAGCGCGCGCGCCTGTTCGAGCAACTCGAACAGGGACTTAACGCAGCCTTGACCCTGGTGATTGCCCCGGCCGGATTCGGAAAAACGACCCTGGTCGCTGGCTGGGCGCGGACCTGTGCCTTGCCTGTCGCCTGGCTCTCGCTCCAGCCCGCCGACCAGGCCAGGGAACGCTTTTTTGCTTACTTGCTGCAATCTTTGCAAAGCGTTGCGCCCAATCTCGGACAAACCAGCCTGGCGCTCATGCAGGCTGGTTCCGCGAATGGGGCGTTTTTTGCGCTGTTGAATGACCTGGCCGAACTGGAAAAGGATTTTGTCCTTGTTTTGGACGATTACCACCTCGTTGACCAACCCGAAATTACCGGCGTGCTGGAAATCCTGCTCGAACACCGCCCGGCGACGTTTCACCTCGTCCTGATTGCCCGCGCCGCGCCGGGGCTTGGTCTGGCCCGATTGCGCGCGCTTCACCAGGTGGTCGAAATTACAACAGACGATTTGCGCTTCACCGAAAGCGAAGCGCGCGAATTTTTTGAAACCAGCATGGACTTGCGCCTGCCGCCGGAGGCCCTGGCCAGTTTGGGACAATCCACGGAAGGCTGGGCGGTCGGTCTGCAATTGGCCGCCCTGACCCTGGCACGCCAACCCGAAGCCTGGCAATCGTTTCGCGGGCAGGAACACGTCTTCGATTACCTGGCCGAAGAAGTTTTTCGGCACCAAAGCCCGGAAGTTCAAGAATTCCTGACCATCACCGCCCTGTTCGATCGTTTTTGCCTGCCGCTTTATGAAGTCATAACCACGCCCGAACGGGGGGACTCACCGGCGCAAGATATTCTCGAACACATCGAACGCGCCAACCTGTTCATCGTTCCCCTCGATTCATCCTGGTATCGCTACCATGCCCTGTTCACAGATTTTCTGCGCAAGCAAACTTCCCCAGAACAAGCAACCCCACTCTACCGCGCCGCATCCGTCTGGTTCGAGCAAAACGGCTCGCTCGACGACGCGATTCACTATGCCGTCCATGCTGGCGATCATGAACGCGCCGCGCGCTTGCTTGAATCCCATTACCGCGACATGCTTCAGCGCGGCGAGCAAGCCGCAATCAAAGAATGGATTGCCTGCCTGCCGCCCGAACTGCTCGACAACCATCCCGGCCTTTGGCTGGCGCAAGGCTGGGCCAGCGTCATCAGCCTGGAACCAACCCAGGCCCAGGCGTACATCACAAAAGCCGAGGCCCTGTTCCCGAATGGGAAAGATGGGGATCTCCTGCGGGGCGAAGCCAAATCCCTGCGCATTTTGGCCGGCATTTTTTCAGGACGGGTTGCCGTCCAGGAAGAAATTCTTGCCCCGAGCGTCGAGGGGGCCGAGGCCTTTGTCCTGCTCTCCGAACAGGATGACTTTCTGCACAGCCTGCTGCATTTCAATCTCGGACTGCTGCATGTGATGAACGGTTACACCGCCCAGGCCGTAGACGCCTTCACGGAAGCCCTGAACCTGCCCGCGACGTTGAAAAATCCCCTGGTCGCCATCTTTGCCCAGACACAATTGGGCGAAGTGCGCCACATGCGCGGCGCGCTGGGCCTGTCTGAACGCGTCTTCCAGCAAGCCATTCGTTACGCGCAGGAAACCCTCGGCAAGCATAGTTTCCTGCTTGGGATACCGTACATCGCTTATGCCGAACTTTTGCGCGAACAAAACCGATTCGACGAGTCCATCTCCCTGGCCGAAAAAGGGATTTCCTATTGTCATACCTGGCAGCCAGCCGCCAGCATGGACGGTCATATCAGCCTGTCGCGCTTGCTGGCCGCCCGCAAGGAATGGGACAGGGCTTTTCAGCATCTTGAAGACGCGATGACAGAAGCCGAAAACAGCGAATCCATTCTGGATGACACCCTGATCGCCAGCCAGATGGCCCGCCTGGCCCTCTTTCAGGGCGATCTACCCCGCGCCGGACGCCTGATCAATGCCTACGAGTTGGAACAGGCCGGCCGGGATGGTTATTATTACCTGTGGGAAATCAGCCGCCTGGTGCTTTTGCGTGCCAGGGTGCTGGGCGTTACCCCCGCGCCAACCCTGGCAAGTTTCAACCGGGATGAAACTTCCCTGACCTTGACCGAAGCCCTGTCCGAATTAATCGCTTGCCTGCAACAACGTGAGCGCGTCACCCCGCTCATCGAAGCCCTGATTTTGCTCGCCTACGCCCTGCACGAGGACGGAAAACCCCTCGAATCTGCCGAAAGCCTGACCCGCGCCCTGACCCTCGGCGCCCAGGGTGGCTACCTGCGCATTTTTGCTGACGAGGGTCCGAAACTGCTCAACCTGCTCGAACAATACCGCCCCCAACTCCACGACCCCCGCACGTACATCGACCAAATCCTGGGCATTTTACATCAGGAAAACACGCGCCACGCACCACGCGCTACGCACACGGCTCCCCCTGCCCCTGCGGACAACATCGTTCCCCTCACCCGCCGCGAACTCGACATCCTGACCCTGCTGGCCGAAGGCAAAAGCAACCAGGAAATTGCCGCTGAGCGCGTATTGACGCTGAATACCGTCAAAAAACACGTCGCCAACATCCTCAGCAAACTCAACGTTGCCAACCGCACCCAGGCCGTTATGCTGGCGAGAAAATCTGGGTGGATTGAGTAATGATTGATTATTATGCGCCAATGGCGTATAATGCAGGTTGCGAAACATGATTTTTCTCGAAACATCCATCTTTACCCGCCGTGTGACGGCAATTTTATCAGATGACGAGTACCGCGAACTGCAAGCGGCCTTAATGACACGGCCAGATGCTGGCGTAGTCATTCCCGGCAGTGGCGGGATTCTATGCAAAAAACGAAAGCGACAACTTGACGCCGGAACAACTCAAAATGCTCATTCTCTACCGGACAAACTTCGTGATAGTTTGTCATTTCGAGCGACAGCGAGAAATCTTCCCACACGTGCGCCAGATTTCTCCCCGCTACGCGGCTCGAAATGACAAGCAAAAACGAAAAATTATCATTCGGTCATTTTGTCCGGTAGAGAAAATGCTCAAACAGATTGTGGAACAAGAATACCCATGAAAGACGAACTCTTCAAAGAACTCCTGGAAAGTGTGCGCGAAGGCGGCGCGATTCTGCGCGGCGAAAAATTTGCTTCGCGTGAATTTACTATTGAAAATCCTGATGTGCGAAAGATTCGGGAAGATTACCAACTATCACAAAGCGAATTTGCCACCCTGCTGGGCATCAGCCTGAATACCCTGCAAAACTGGGAACAGGGACGCCGCTCCCCGCAAGGTCCCGCTCGCATTTTGCTTCAAGTGGCAGCCAAACATCCAGACGCGCTTTGGGATGTGGTAAAAACAAACCAAACACGAGCCATTCCAACCGCTTCGATTGCAGAGCAAAAGGCAAACTAGACCTCTTGCAAAAGTCATCAATGGCAGCCTATAAGTGTCCTTCGACTGCGCTTTTTTGCATAAAGCATTGCCGTCCTGAGCGGAGGGTGAAGCGTATTTTGCGAAGCCCGTAGTCGAAGGATGGTTGTTGAGCCTGTCGAAACACGCTCCGCTCAGGACTTATGCAAGAAGTCTACTGTTTTATTCCTAAACGCGACTTGAAAGTCGCGCTACGGTAGGCAGTTACAAACAGTCTCTAAAAACGGCATAATTCAGGGCCAGAAACCTTCGGGACGTTCCATCAATAACTCAAATGGAATGCACCCAATGGATTTCTCGCGATTATTGTTCTGAAAACAGGGATGGTTCATAATCGGCTAACACTTTTTTTGTGCCAAAAAAATTCACGGGCGGTTTTTGCGTTTAAAAGCAGCAATTCTACCAATCAACAAATGTTAGGTTTCTTGACAAACAAATCATTTGTGATAATATAAATGTGAACATAAACGCCGCTATTGTCAGGACATATGAACATGAGCCATTTTTTTTGGCCTGCGCCATACCCAAACGTTAAGAATATTAACAAACACGCCGTACTGGATCTGATTCGCTTCACGCCAGGCGGTATTTCGCGTGCCGAACTGGCTCACCGCATGGATCTCAGCCGGGCCGCCATGACTGCGATTGTCAATGACCTGCTTGAATCAGGCATTGTTCACGAAACAGAATCGCGCAATGGGCAAAGTGGACGACCGCCCATTATGCTGCAAATTAACCCTACGCGCGGGCGCGTGGTTGGTATCGATATGGGCGCCACCCATTTAACCATTGCCCTGGCAAACCTGGCCTCCCAGGTGATTGACGAGATTGAAATCCCCTTTGACATTACCCAGGGGCCAATTCCATGCCTGGCGCAAACAGATGCCTTGCTCACCGAACTACTGGAAAAAAACGACACCCGCATTGAGCATATTCTGGCAATTGGCATGGGCGTCCCCGGCCCAATTGCCAACCAGAGCGGCGGCGTTATTGCCCCGCCAATCATGCCAGGTTGGGATGGCTTCCCAATCCGTAAAGAGATGGAAACAAAATGGCGGGTTCCTATTTCCCTGAATAACGATGCCGAACTGGGTATGCTGGGCGAGTGGGCCTTCGGTGCCGGACGCGGAGAAGATTACCTGGCCTACATCAAAGTTGGTTCTGGCATTGGCGCAGGCCTGCTAATGAATGGACAGGTTTACCAGGGCGCAACCGGCTCTGCCGGAGAAATCGGTCATCTGACCATCGAAGAAAACGGACCGCGCTGCGATTGTGGCAGCAACGGGTGTCTCGAAGCCCTGGCAGGCGGCAAAGCGATTGCGCGCCAGGCTTACGAAGTAGTAAAAAGCGGAAAACCTTCCCTGCTAACCAGCATGGGGCCGCCCGAAGAACTGACTGCGCGGGATGTCGTTGCCGCCGCCCGGCGCGGCGATTTGCCCTCGCAACAAATTATTACCCGCGCAGGCAGTTATCTGGGCATTGCGATTGCGGGCGTCGTCAATCTGTTTAACCCTCGTGTAATTATCATCGGCGGCGGCGTATCCCAAATTGGTGATTTGTTCTTGCAACCCATCCGAGATACGGTCAAACGGCGCAGCCTGGCCGGAGCCGCTCAAGTGGTAAAAATTAACACGGCCATCCTGCACCGACGTTCTTCCATTATGGGCGCAATTGTTCAGGCGCTTTCTACCGCCCTTCACCAAATTGCCGATAAAAAAGGCTAAATTACAGCCGAGCAAGAATAAAAAAGGCGAGCGGTTGAAATCCGCTCGCCTTTTTTATTCTCTACCAGACAAAACCCTGGCTAAACCGCCAGGAGGGCGCGCAACGCCAGTTTTTTGTAACTGCCTACGAGCTGATATTCGTAGGGCGACATTTATGTCGCCTGAAAGCGAATTCTCAAATGCCTTACTCTAAACGCGACTTGAAAGTCGCGCTACGGTAAGCAGTTACCTTCAAATTGAAAAATGACCTGACATATTTTCTCAATGGCTTCGGCTGATATTGCGGGGAAAATGGGCAGGCTAAGAACCTGGCGGGCGGCTGTTTCGCTGTGGGGCAGGCTGCCTGGCAAATAGCCTAAGTTTTTATAGGCGGGTTGTTGGTGAACTGATAGCGGATAATGTACCAGGCTGGTGATGCCATTTTCTTGCAGAAAAGTTCGCAGCAGGTCGCGCTTCTGACTACGGATGACGTATTGGTGGTAGACATGTTTTGCCTGAGGTGGCTCAATCGGCAAGATCAGGCTGCTGTTTTTAAGTCTTTGGTTATAGAGGGCGGCAATTTTTCGCCTTTGGTCGTTCCAGTGGCGCAGATGGGCCAGTTTTACGCGCAGGATGGCGGCTTGAATTTCATCTATGCGCGCGTTGAATCCTTTGCTCGCGCTGATGTAGCGTTCTTTCCAGCCATATTGTTGCAGGGCGCGAACTTTTTGGGCCAGGGTGGGGTCGTCGGTGGTGATTGCGCCGGCGTCACCATAAGCGACGAGGTTTTTGGTGGGGTAGAAAGAGAAGGCGCCGATATCGCCCCAGCCGCCAACCGGTTTTTGATGCCAGGTTGCGCCGTGAGCCTGGGCGCAATCTTCGATGACATACAGGTTGTTGGCGCGGGCAAAAGCGAGAATCAAATCGAGGTTGGCCGGGCATCCGTACAGGTGAACCGGTACAATTGCGCGGGTTCGGGGCGAGAGGGCTTTTTCGAGGCTGGAAGGGTCGAGGGTCATTTGCGCCGGTTCTATATCCACCAAAACCGGGCGCGCCCCGCTCATTTCGATGGCGGCAACGGTGGCGACTGCCGTGTGCGATACGCTGATGACTTCATCGCCAGGGCCGATTTCGCAGGCGCGCAAGGCCAGGTGTAGGGCCGATGTGCCAGAATTGATGCCAATTGCGTGCCTGGTTTGGCAGAACCGGGCAAATTCTTGCTCGAAAGCGTGGGTTTCTTCGCCGAGTAAGTAGACGCCGCTTCTGGCAACCCGTATTAGGGCAGATTCGATTTCATTTTGCAGGGCGGCATGTTGGGCTTTCAGGTTGATGGGTGGAATGGTTTGCATGTTACTGGTAATGCTTTTTGTATTGGCGGTAGTATGCCAGGGTGCGTTCAATGCCTTCGGCCAGGCGCATGGTGGGTTTCCAGCCGGTTTCCTGATTGATTTTGGTGTAATCGGCATAATAACTGCCAATGTCGATGCGTTTTCGCGAGGCAGGGAAAGGTTTGAGGTGATAACTTCCCTTGCCGTTGATTTCAATCATTAATTTTGCCAGGTTGAGCAGGCTGATTGGCTCATCGCCGCCGAGATTGTAGATTTTTCCTTCACTTTGCGGGTGGGCAGCAATCAGCAGCAGAGCCAGGATAACGTCGTCGATATAATTCAGATCGCGCATTTGTTGTCCGTTGCCAAATACCTGCAATTCTTTGCCTTCAATCAGCAACCTGAACCACTCTCCGATAAATGTTTTGCGGGCATCTTTGACGCGCATACGCGGGCCATAGACATTGGTCATGCGCAGGCTGACCGCTCGCAGGCCGAAATTGCGGTGGGCGACCATGTGATACCATTCTCCGGCCATTTTGCTGATTCCGTTGTAATCGATGGGGGCAACCGGGTGTTTTTCGTCTACCGGCAGGTATTGGGGAATGCCGTACACTTGCCGGGTTCCGGCATAAATGATTTTTACGCCGGGGTTGAGTTTGCGGCACATTTCGACGATTGACAGGTGGCTGAAGGCATTGACGGCCAGGTCATGCTGAGGATGTTTCATGCTATCGATGTGGCTGATCTGCCCGGCCAGATTGAAGACAAAATCCTGTTCTGCGATGATTCGCTCCATTACGGCGCGATCCCCCATATCGGCGGCAATCAAGGTTGTCTGTTCTTTAATTGGCTCAATGTTAAACAATGTCCCGCTATATTGCGCGTGCAGGGTATCTACCAGGGTAATTTTTGCGCCTGAATGGGCCATGTAAATTGCCAAATTACTGCCGATAAACCCCACGCCGCCGGTAATCAGGATATTTTTCCCCTTGAATTCAGATTGAAGGTTGTTCATTTGAGATGTTCTCTTTTGATTACCAACTTCCACCACAATTGGGCCAGGTGCCAGAGCGAACGTAAAATTGGAAGCCAATTAAAAAATTGTGATTTCCCATATTGGCGATGAAAGTGATTGACGGGGGTTTCGGCGAAACGGCAGCCGGCGTCTTGAAATTTTTTGACCATTTCTACGCAAATGGCCCCATCACGGCTTTCAAGATGGATTTTTTCAAAGGCCGCCCGGCGAATTAAGCGGAAGTCACAATCGACATCGCGTAATGGAAACCCGAAGGCAATTTTTGTGACGTGGTGGTAAATTCTTCCGATAATTTTTCGATGCAGCGGGTCATTTCGCGTAATCTTGTAGCCGTTGACAATGTCTATTTCTGGTGTGAGCGCTTCAATCAGTTTGTCGAGTTCGAGCGGGTTGTATTGGGCGTCGCCGTCGGTGTAGAAAATCCACTCTTTGCTGGCCTGGCGAAAGCCATGTCTTAAGGTTGCGCCGTACCCCTGATTTTGAGCGTGATGCGTCACCTTGAGATTGGGGATTTGTTGCGCCAACTCATCGAGAACTTCGCGGGTGTAATCCTGGCTGCCGTCGTTGATGACAATGATTTCAAAATCGGATACCCATTTTCGGGCGGCAATGATGGCAGTTAGAATCATGCTGGGGATGGTGCCGCCGTCATTGTACGCCGGGAAGACGATGCTCAGGCTGTTGAATGGCTTTTTTTTCATTTTTGCGCTAATGCAAGGACGCTTAATCCAAAGGGTAATCCGGCGCGCGTAATCAGGCCAGATTCACAGGCCAGAATACGTTTCAGGGCAGGGTTCAGCCAGCGCGGGGTGGTTTCAAGGTCTGATTTTTGTTGGGTTTCTGGGAGAATATGCTCCAGCAGGCGTTTGATGAGCGCCAGTGGAAAGAGAAATGCGTTGGCGTACGATAGCAGGATGATTGAAAATCCGGCTTCAGTGAGCAGTTTTTTTAGCCCTGAACGGGTATAACGCCGCGCGGTTTGAATGCGCTGATCGTGCTGTCCGCGTAGCCAGTCATAGGCGGGCAAGCGTAGGAAGAGGTATCCACCGGGCTGGAGGACGCGCCAGAATTCCTTTAAGGCGATGTGGTCATTTTCGACGCCCTGTTCGTAAAGAACGTCGAAACTTGTCACCATTTCAAATTGCCTGCTGGCAAATGGCAATTGGGTTACGGAGGCTTGCGCAATGGTGGTGATATTCCTTTTCAGGCAATAGCCCAGAGCAATGCGAGAAATATCACAGCCAATGACCCGACCATAGCGGCCAAGGTAGGCGCGCATTGCCCCTCCTGTTCCGCAGCCGGCGTCGAGAATGGTTTTTTCGCCTGTGGAAATTTGCTTTTTTTCCAGAATATGCCTGGTGATACTTTCCATGCCGGCGTACCACCAATGTTCCTGCTCCACCTGATACATGACCTCGTACTCTTCTGTTTTCAATGCAGGCTTCTCTATGGCAAATGGTAGGCAAGAAGGATGAGGTTTTGGCAATCGTAGATGTAATCGAGTTCGCCGCCGGGGTTGGTGCGAATCCATTCTTCCAGTTCAAGGACTCTGCCGGGGGTGGCGATGATGGTTTCACCCGAAATGACATTCAGGGATTGGGCTTCATTGGGGAAGTTGATAATTTTTCTTCGACCGCTGAGGAAGTCGACGCTGTCGTGCGTGCCATAAAAGAAGGTGTTGTCAGACAGCAGGTAAATATCTGATTCGTAATCTATTGTTCTTGCATAATTGCCCAGATAGGATGCAAAGCGGGTGGTGGTATCGCCGCCATAGCGGCAGCGTCCGGCAAACTCAAAGAAATAGGCCCAGATATTGAAAATGAAAAGGCTGGTTAATACAACCAGAGTTGCTGCAAAATAGGTTTTCTTGTTGTTTTGTAGGCCCATATCAAATACATGCAGCAGATAATCGAGACCAATGGCTAGCATGATTAAAGCCGGCGGCAAGGCGATCAGCATTCGATAAGAATCTGCGCTAGGGGGAATGGAGAACAGGCCAACGGCAAAGGTTGCGCCCCAGAAATAGCCGTTTAGCAGCAAGAAATTCGGATTCTTTGTTTTCCATAAAACAAAAACAAGACCAACAAAAAACAGGCTCGACGAGAGAAGACTCAGGATAGGCGCTGGCGAACCGTAAAAATCAAGGGCGGGGTAGTAAATGATCGAAAGGAAGGCATGGATGACCCGCTCGAAAAGGATTTGCGCCGCTCCTTTGCCAGAAATGACCATTTCATTGGCCAGCCATCCTGATTGCAGGGTGCCATCGTCATTAAGCCGGCTTAAGAGTTCGTCCTGGTGGTTGAAAAAGTAGACGACGATGGGCAACAAGGTTATGATGAGACTGGTCCAAAACACCAGAAATTGCGTTCGTATGCCCTTAAACCAGGAGCGTAAAAAAATCAGACTGATCAGGGTGTAGATCACCAGAACGCCAACCATAATTTGGGCATCAAGATAAACGGCATGATGAACGGCAAGGATGAAGGCGCCTGCCGCTGCCCGCCAGTTGCTTTTTCGTTGCAGGCCGCTAATCAGGAAATAAAGGGCCAATGGAATAAGCCAGGTTCCCTGAATGTAGATGACCGCCACTGTGCGACTAAAATGCAAATGGGTGTGCGTAAACGCCAAAAGCAGGCTGGCAATGATGGCGATACGCGGACCGGCTATCTGACGGGCAAATAAATACAACGATGGAATAGCCAGAACGCCTGCGATGGCCGGCATAACCCGCAACCCCAACGGATTAACGCCAAAAAATTCCAGCCCAAAATTAATGATGTGCAGGTAGAACTTGCCAACATTTTCCCATAACTGAAAGGGGTTTGCGTCACTGCTCGAGTAACTGTTCAGGGCAATCATGCCTATTCTGGCTTCGTCGCCATTAATGACTTGAGGGACATCGCCCAGATTATAAAAACGTAAGCCAATGCCCAACAAGATAATCAGGCTAATGGCAATCAGTTCCTTTTGGTGTCTTTTTAACCAGGCGAAACATTCATTTCGACCCCAATTTTCATCAAAGAACGCGGCGATAAGAGAAAATCCAGAAAAAAACCAAAGGGTAATTGCGGGAATATAGTTGGTAAGAGCAGCCTTTTCAAAATAGACAGACATGATTGTGGCAAGAATGGAGAAGGCAATGCCGGTTACAAACCATGACTGGGCGCGATTAAGACTGAAAATTGGTTTTAGTTTTAATTTTTTGTAAATCCCCGGTATTGCGATGCCTGTCAGAAGAAAAATAACCCCGATGAGTGTTAAGAACATTGCAGGCGGCACTACAATATTTTTATCAATTGGCGTAACGTAAAGCAGAATTTGACCAAGAATAATCAGGAAGAATGCGATAAAAAAAAGCCAGCGATTTTGCGGAGAGGGCGGCAGGTATTCCTGTTTTTTTGGATTCTCCATGATTCTGCTCCTTTTCCCAAAGAGACTTGTTGGGATGTTAATGTGAGTGTGAGAGGCAATAAACCGCCTGAGAACAGGCCTTTGCAAGTATAAATTAAAAAAATAGAATTGCCCACCGTAAAATCGTAAATTCCACAAATTCAGGGCAAATTCGGTAGGCGCGCAAATTTTGGCATTTCTGCCAGATTTTTACCGATTTTGGTATAATCGCCGTGATGAAACCCACCCTCGCAACACCCGCCTCCGCTACCCGCCCGGCTGCAAAAGCCGGGGCTTTCACATCCTGCTGGTTGCGCCGCTCGTAACGCGAGAAATTTCCCTTTGGACACCCGCCCCGGCGCTCACCCAGCCCGGGGTTTTGTTTTGGGGAAGTCGATAATCGATAATCG
>DAOUML010000011.1:0-15722 GCA_034411635.1 Anaerolineales bacterium | reverse complement strand
AAAAAACATTCTATCATCCCGGCGATGATAGAATGTTAGAGGCGCATTGGAGGAAGATTAACAAAAGGGGCGTTATTTTGATGTTGCCAGGGCTTGCGCGCCCAATAGACCAGCGTCATCGCCCAGCGCGGCGCGGGCGAAGGTCAGATTTTCGAGGTAGGTGGGGTTGAAGATGTGTTCGCGCAAACTGGCGTGGAAGGGGTCGAAGAGCGGCGCGCCGCTGTTGGAGGCCCCGCCGCCGAAGATGACAATCGACGGGTCAAAAGCGGCCAGGAAGTTGGCGACGGCGATGCCCAGATAACGCCCGGCCCGCGCCAGCGTCTCGATGGCGAGCAGGTCGCCCTGGGCGGCGGCGTCTGAGACATCGCGCGAGGTGATGCTCTCCAGCGCGGCCAGCGTGGAGGGTCGTCCGCCTTCGCGGATTTGTTCGCGGGCGTAACGCGCAATTGCCGTCCCGGATGCAATCGCCTCGATGTGTCCGCGTTTGCCGCAGCCGCATAGCGGGCCATCCGGCCAGACGGTGGTATGCCCCAACTCGGCAGCCAGGCCGTGATAGCCTTGCACCAGGCGTCCATTCGAGACCACGCCGCCGCCGATGCCGGTGCTGATGGTCAGGTAAAGCACGTCCTGATGTCCCTGCCCGGCGCCGAATTTCCACTCGCCCAGGCAGGCCAGGTTGGCGTCGTTATCGAGCACCACCGGCACGTTGAAGCGCGCCCCCAGTTTGGCGGTCAGCGGGAAGTTTTGCCATTCCTTGATGTTGGGCGTGGCAAGGATGACGCCTTTGTGCGGGTCGAGCGGGCCGGGGGAGGCAATGCCAATGGCGTCCACCGCTGAGTCGGCGGGCCAAATCGAAGCCACCAGCGCTTCCAGGCGATCATAAACGCCGGGTTTGCTGGCTTCGGTGCGGGTGCGTTCGACCCGTACCGGTTTCAAGGTATTACGTTCAAAAAGCGCGGCGCGAATTTGCGTGCCGCCGATGTCGATGGCGAGTATTTGTCCCATAGGTGGGATTATACAGCAAATCCAGGTTGAACGAATCGCTTTTGGCAAAATTCCTGATACAATTAGCCATTCATCTAACCTGAACCACAGGAGACTCTTTTATGGCATTCACCCAATCCCCCTGGAAACTTACCGACCTTTTTCCTGCGCCCGATTCCGCCGAACTTGAATCTGCCTTCAGCGAACTTGAGAAGCAGGTGGCCGAATTCGAGCAATTCCGCTCTGACCTGAATCCTGACATCGATGCGGAACACTTCATGGATATTCTGGCCCGTTCTGAAAAGACCACCCGCCTGGCGCACCGCGTTTATGGCTTCGCCGGGCTGATGTTTGCCGCCGATACCCAAAACCAGACCGCCATGGCCCTGATGGGGCGCGTTCAGCAATTTTTCGCCGAACTGCAAAACCGCACCCTGTTTTTCACCCTGTGGTGGAAAGACCTCGACGACGCCACCGCCAAACGCCTGATGGCGATTTCTGGCGATTACCGCTATTACCTCGAAGCCCTGCGCCTGTACAAACCGCACACCCTGAGCGAACCGGAAGAGAAAATCGTCAATCTGAAAAATGTCACCGGTTCCGGCGCGCTCACCAATTTGTACGATTCGCTTACCACCCGCTACGTCTACAAGGTTGAGGTGGATGGCGAAGTAAAAGACATGACTCGCGGCGAATTGATGTCGTGCGTCCGCTCTGCCGACCCCGATCTACGCGCTCGTGCCTACCAGGAACTCTACCGCGTCTATGGCGACGACGGCCCGATTCTGGGACAGATGTACCAGACCCTGGTTCGCGATTGGCGCAACGAAAACGTCAGCCTGCGCAAACACGCCAGCCCGATTGCCGCCCGCAACCTCGACAACGACATTCCGAACGAGGCGGTGGATGTGCTACTGAATGTCGCCGAGAAGAACGCGGTCATCTTCCAGCGCTTCTTCAAAATCAAGGCCCGCATGCTCGGTATGGACAAATTACGCCGCTACGACATCTACGCCCCGGTCAGCCAATCGAGCAAGGAATACGCCTTCGACAAAGCCGTCGACATGGTGCTTGAATCCTTCTCGGACTTTCATCCTGATTTCGGCAAACAGGCCAAACGCGTCTTCGACGAGGCCCACATCGACAGCGAAGTCCGCAAGGGTAAACGCGATGGGGCTTTCTGCTGGACGGTTGAACCCGCCCTGACGCCCTGGGTGCTGGTCAACTACCAGGGCAAAGGCGACGACGTTGCCACCCTGGCGCACGAACTCGGCCACGCCATTCACTCGATGATGGCCGAGCAGCACAGTGCCTTCACCCAGCATTCCTGCCTGCCGCTGGCTGAAACCGCCTCCACCTTTGGCGAAATGATGTTGATAGACCGCCTGATGGCTGAAGAAAAAGACCCGGCGGTGCGCCGCGATATGCTCTTCCGCCAGATTGACGACAACTACGCCACCATTATTCGTCAGTCTTTCTTTGCGCTGTTCGAGAAAACAGCCCATGAAATGGTGCAGAAAAACGCCTCAGTCGATGAACTGGCCGCTGCCTACCTTGAGAATCTCAAAACCCAGTTTGGCGATTCCGTTGAAATTGGCGAGGAATTCAAGTGGGAATGGGTCAGCATTCCGCACATTTACCACACGCCGTTCTATGTCTATGCTTATGCGTTTGGGCAGTTGCTCGTTTTGGCCCTTTACAAGCAATTCAAGGCCGAAGGCGAGTCGTTCAAACCAAAATACATGAAATTGCTGGCCGCTGGCGGCTCTGAATCTCCCGAAAAAATCCTGACGGAGGCCGGCATCAACATCCGCGATGCGGCGTTCTGGCAGGGCGGCTTTGATGTGCTGGCTGGCATGGTGGATGAGTTGGAAAAACTATAATCTTTTATCAGAAATACAGTAAAATCTATGGTCGGGCTTTTGCCCGGCCATATTTTTTATGTAGGGAGTTGATTGTGCAAACGAAAAATTCAGGGATACCGCTTTGGTTCAGATTTCTCTCGGTATTCTTGTTCTTTGCCAGCAGCGGAGCCTGGATTTTGGCGCGTATCCGGCCTCCGCGTGATTATATCGGGTTGACTTATGAAAGCATTGCAACAATGCTTTTTATAGTGGTACTCGCTACTGGCGCTATTGCAGTTGTGTTTGTCTTTTTTCATCAGCGGTTTTTGGCCCGTGTTATTTACTGGCTTTTCTTTCGGAGCCGCTGGTATGTTGGCTTGTTTGTATTTTATGGGCTTTTGGAATACTATCTGCGACTTCCAATTTTTTATGTTGAGAACTATGAACTTATTTTTAGACAGGCTGCTCTTTCTGGCGTTCGCGGTTTAGGCCCCCTGGCTGCTTCTGGCGTAATTTTCATGGTTCTTATGCTGGCGCAGCCGATTGAAAATCCATTTCCGTTGCAAGGCCAGTATCGTTTTATTAAAGGACAGGAGCAGATTCATGCAAAAATTCTCCTGTTGAACAGCCGGTGGTCTGCGTTGATACCGGGAATATTGCCGATTGCTCTCGTTCTGTTGGTTCTCTATGGACTTTGGGGCGCAAAGTTGAGTGATTACTTGCCCGTTTTTTGGAACGATGCCACCGGGTACTGGCTATGGATGAGACAATTCAGTACCTGTGGTTTGGGCGGTGGCTATAATTATCCCAACGAACTGATGCCGCCGGCAGCGTTCAACCATTTCGGCGAAGGCTCGCCGCTTTATACATATTTCTACGGTATGTTTGGCTATTTGTTCGGCTGGGCGCCGCACCTGCCCATCCTGGTCAATTTTGGGTTGATTATCGCTTCGGTATATGCGTTTTCACGCCTGATGCGCCTGGATACCGCCCAGAATTTGGTTTTGGCGCTTGTCATGTCGGTTTCATGGCCGGTGATGATTTTTGCGGCCACCACCTCACACGAAACTCTTAATCAGGCAATGGCAATTGGGTTTGCTGGAATTTTCATCTACCTGAGACAGGACAAAACAGTTTCGCTTGTTTCCAAAATTTTGATTGTGCTGTTTGCTTTTTTGGCAGGCATGTTGCGTCTTTCCTGGGTTATTTTGTTCTTGCCGCTCTTTTATTATCTTTTCTCAGGGAATGTAATTCGCCGGATGCTTGTGAGTGTTTTGATGAGCGGCGGCCTTGCGCTTGGCATTATTTGGGTAACGGGCCTTCTGGTTCCGCCCATTAATAATTCCATTTTCGCCACCCTGGGCAGCGAGGCTGGCCTGTTGGCCGGGTTGCAAAATCAGTTTCTGGCCCAAATCAAGAAATTAATCATTTGGCAACGTTTTGTGCCTGGGTTGGCAATCATTTTTGTTTTATTGATATTGCTTGCCTATGGCTTGCGAGAGAGCATTGTGCTGATCAGGCAAAAACCGGCACTTGAAACTTTATTGAAGTCGCAGGCTTTTTTTGATATTTATAATGTGCTTGCTTTGCTCTTGGCCGGAATGACCCTTTATCTGGCCAATGGTTTTTATCGCGTTTTTTTTGCGCCGTTGCTGGTGAGCGTATTCATGCTTGTTGCCCAAAGAAAATATCGTTTTGTTTGGAGTCTGGTGTTATTCAGCCTTCTTTTTGCCCCGGTGACGCTTACGGGGCAGGGAGATTGGGAGGGCGCGAAAATGAATTACACCCATCGCATGACTGAACTGACTGATTCACAAAGTGAACTGGACAGACTGGTCACTTTTGACGGCATGACCGATAACCCCTGGTGCAACACCATCCTGATTCCGCTTTCTTTTTATGATGCCCGTCTTACCGGTTTACACCCTGGCATTGGCGTTTCGTATTTGTTATCTTACGACAATCAAAAATCACCTCTTCAATCCAAGTACCTGTTGTTGGATGATGAAAATCACGCGACACTTACCGAATATTATTCTCTTAACTCTGAACTGTTGGCAGAACTGCCCATTGGCAACCTGTATCGCAATTTGGACGCAAACTGTACCCCTTAAGGTGACTTCATGAAAATTCTCATCACCGGCGCAGCCGGATTTATCGGCTCGAACCTGACTGCCGCCCTGCTCCAGCGTGGACACACGGTCATCGGCCTCGACAATCTCTCGCAGGGCTTCCTGCTCAATCTGGAATCTTTCCAGGGCCACAAGAAATTCCGTTTCGTGGAAGGCGACATCCGCGATGAAAAACTGCTCAGGCGCGTGACTCGCGGCTGTGACGTGGTCGTACACCTGGCGGCCTTCAAGATTCCGCGCTACAGCGATGCGATGGACACCCTGTTGATTAACTCGCATGGCACCTTGGCTGTGCTGGATGCCGCCGCCCAGCACAAAGCCAAAGTAGTGGCCGCCTCGACTTCGGATGTATATGGCAAAAACCCGAAAGTGCCCTTCTCCGAAGAATCCGACCTGGTGATTGGCCGCCCGGAAGTGAAGCGCTGGTCGTATGCCATCTCGAAGATGTTCGAGGAGCAGTTGATGTTTGCCTACCACGAGCGGCACGGCATGGACATCGTGGCCCTGCGCTTTTTTGGCGGCTACGGCCCCAACCAGCACCTGACCTGGTGGGGCGGGCCGCAGTCGGTGTTCATCAACGCCGCCATTGACAACGAAGAAATCCCCCTGCACGGCGATGGGATGCAGACGCGCTCGTTCACCTACATCAGCGACCATGTCGAGGGGATTGTGGCGACCATCGAGAAAAGCGAAGCCAACAACCACGTTTTCAATATCGGCAACACCCGCGAAATCACCATCAAAGATTTGGCGCTGCTCATCTGGAACCTGGTGCGCAGCGACGAACCCAAACTCAAACTGACGCCCTACGAATCGTTTGGCAAATATGAAGATGTCATGCGGCGCGTGCCGGATATCACCAAAGCCCGCACCCTGCTCGGTTTCGAGCCAAAAGTCGAACTCGAAGAAGGACTAAAGACCACCATCCGCTGGCAGATGGCGCGGCGGCGCGCGCTGGGGACGCCCACCCCGGAAATCAAACTCAATTTTTCGGATTCGGCGGAATGAGCGAACGTCCGCGCTTTTTTATCGTTGTACCGGTGCTTAACGAAGCCGGGAATCTGCCCCGTTTAAGCAACTCGCTCTCAGCCTTGAACCAGGAATTTTCGGCCCGATTCGACCTGCGGGTGATTCTGGTGGACGATGGCAGCGTAGATAAAACTTCCGAATTGGCGAAACAGGCTGCCGCTGAGTCCGGGTTCGCGCTGGAAATCCTGCGACACGAGACCAACCTGGGGCCGGGAAAAGCCTTCCAGACGGCGTTCGTCCACCTTTCATCCACCTTAAACGAAAATGACCTGGTGCTGACCATCGAAGGCGACAATACCTCGCGCCTGGAGTTGGTGAAGCAAATGCTGACGCGCATGGCAGAAGGCTACGATACAATTTTTGCCAGCCCGTACATGTACGGCGGGCAGATTGTGAATACTTCGGCGTTTCGGGTGTTTTTGAGCGCGGTGGCGAATTTGTTTGTGAAAGAGTCGCTGGGTTTGCACGGGCTGTTGACGGTCAGTTCGTTTTTCAGGCTTTACAAGGCCGCCACCCTGAAAAAGTTGCAGCGCCACTACGGACCGGGGATTGTGGAACGGGCCGGGTTCGAGTGCATGGTTGAGATGGCGATGAAGATGGCTTTTTGCGGCATTTCGATTTCGGAAGTGCCGATGGTGCTGGATACGAAGGCGCGGGTGGGCAAGAGCCGCATGAAAATCATGCGCACCATTCGCGGCTATCTGACGCTGTGGTTTCACAAACGCGGCTGGAAAAAACAAGCGGAGATGGACAATGCCTGAAATCAAAAATTTTGCGATGATTGGCGTGGGTGGCTACATTGCCCCGCGTCACATGCAGGCCATTCGGGATACCGGCAACCGCCTGGTGGCGGCAGTCGACCCCAAGGACTCGGTCGGGATACTTGACCGCTACTCGTTCGATGTGCGTTTCTTTACCGAAGTGGAGCGATTCGACCGCCACCTGGAGAAACTGCGCCGCCTGGGCGATGGGGAGCGGGTGCATTACGTCTCAATTTGCTCGCCCAACTACCTGCATGACGCCCACTGCCGCCTGGCCCTGCGCGTGGGGGCAGATGCGATTTGCGAGAAGCCGCTGGTCATTAACCCCTGGAATCTGGATGCGCTCGAGGAAATCGAAGCCGAGACTGGCGGCAAGATTCACACGATTTTGCAGTTGCGCGTCCATCCCGAACTGCTCAAACTCAAGGCGCGTATCGAGCAGGAGCCTGCCGACAAAATCCATGATGTGCTACTGACCTACATCACCAGCCGTGGCAACTGGTATCACGTCTCATGGAAAGGCCAGGCAGACAAATCTGGCGGGGTTGCGACCAATATCGGCGTGCATTTCTTCGATTTGCTCATCTGGCTGTTTGGGCCGGTGCAGGCGATTAAGGTCTTCCAATCGGAACAAAAGCGCATGAGCGGCTGGATTGAATTGCAAAAGGCGCGGGTGCGCTGGTTCCTGTCCGTCGAACGCGACGATTTGCCCGTCGCCACCCGCCAGGCCAACAAGACCACCTTCCGCAGTATCACCATTGACGGCGAGGAAGTCGAGTTTTCGGAGGGCTTCACCGACCTGCACACCCGCGTCTATGAGCAGACGTTGGCCGGGCAGGGATTTGGCATTGCTGATTCGCGCCCGTCCATCCAGTTGACCTACGACATCCGTCACGCCGAAATCTCGCCAATTGGCAACCTGGCGCACCCGTTGTTGAAGAACGCTGGCACGGGATAAGAATCCAGATGTGAGTTTTTTCGCGCAAAGTCGCCAAGAACGCCAAGTTTTTGATTTTTCTTTGCGCACTTTGCGGCTTTGCGTGAAAATCTTAAGTAAACCATACATAGAGAGAACAATATGAGCGCGGATTATTTTGCCCACGAATCCAGTTACATAGACCAGCCCTGCGAAATCGGCGCGGGGACGAAAATCTGGCACTTTTGCCACATCATGCCCGGCGCGAAGATTGGGCGCAACTGCTCGCTGGGGCAGAACGTGATGGTGGCAACCGGCGTCGAGATTGGCGATAATGTCAAAATCCAGAACAACGTTTCGCTCTATACTGGCGTTATTGTGGAAGATGATGTTTTTCTCGGGCCTTCGTGCGTCCTGACCAATGTCATCAATCCGCGCTCGCAGATTAACCGCAGGAACGAATACCAGCGCACCCTGATTCGGCGCGGCGCGACGATTGGCGCGAATGCCACAATTGTGTGCGGCGCGACGATTGGGCGCTATGCCTTCATCGGCGCGGGCGCGGTCTCGCGGGGCGACGTGCCGGATTATGCCCTGATGCTCGGCGTGCCAGCCATGCAAAAAGGCTGGATGGGGCGGCATGGCTACCGTTTAGAACCTGTAGATCTTGCTAACGAAATTTTGGAATCAGGCGGCATGTTACTAGACGGTCGCGAGTTTGTCGGTGTGCCATTGAACAGAGATTGGATGTTCCGTTGTCCTGTCAGTGATTGGCGCTACTGGCTAGATGAAACTGGTCACATGCGCTGTCTGGATTGGGCGGAAGAGAAACCGTTGGAGTAGGACTCCAAGTCCTGAGCGGAGCGTGTTTCGACAGGCTCAACAACCATCCTTCGACTACGGGCTACGCAAAATACGCTTCGCCCTCCGCTCAGGACTTGGTACTTTTAAGCAAAAAGCGTAGTCGAAGGACGTTTTGTGTATCAATTACTCTTCGCCTGAATCGCTCTTTGCATAAACCGTCCTGCGACTACGGCCCTTCGTTTACACTCAGGGCCTCCGCTCAGGACTTGGTACTCAATTAGGAAAACCAATATGAACCAAACCATCCCCATTCTTGACCTGAAGACCCAATACGCCACCTTGCGCAATGACATTAACGCCGCCATCGCGCGCGTGATGGAAAGCCAGCACTTCATCCTCGGCCCTGAAGTGGAAGCCCTCGAGCGCGAAGTGGCCGAATATTCGCATTGCCAGTTTGGGATTGGCGTCTCCTCCGGCACCGACGCCCTGCTGGTAGCGCTGATGGCGATTGGCATTCAACCCGGCGATGAAGTGATTACCTCGCCGTATTCGTTTTTCGCCACCGCTGGTTCCATCGTCCGCCTGGGCGCGCGCCCGGTCTTTGTGGATATTGACCTCGACACGCTCAACATCGACGCCGACCAAATCGAAGCCAAAATTACGCCCCGCACCCGCGCCATTTTGCCCGTTCATTTAGCCGGGCAACTGGCTGAGATGGACAAAATCCTGCAAATTGCCGGGTGCCATAACCTGTACGTCATCGAAGACGCCTGCCAGGCCATCGGCGCGGACTTTAAGGGACAGCGCGCCGGTTCGCTCGGACATTTGGGCTGTTTCTCGTTTTTTCCGTCCAAGAACCTGGGCGGCGCGGGCGACAGCGGCATGGTCGTCAGCACCGACCCGGGCCTGGCAGATCGGGTGAACCTGCTGCGCAATCACGGACACCGCCCGAAATACTTCAACAAGGCGATTGGCGGCAACTTCCGCATGGACGCCATCCAGGCCGCCATCCTGCGCGTTAAATTGCCCCATCTCGAAGCGTGGACATCCGCCCGCCGCGAAAATGCCGCTTTGTATGGTCAGTTTTTCAGTCAGACTGGTCTGGTCTCGACAGGCTCGACCAACAGCGAGGGCAAGCCGGTCACGCTTCCGCGCGAAACCGGCTGGGGACGCCACATCTACCATCTGTACCAGATTCGCGTCGAGAAGCGCGACGAACTGATGGCTTTCCTGAAATCGCGCGGCATTGCCAGCGAAGTCTATTATCCCGTGCCGCTGCATCGCCAGGAATGTTTCGATAGCCTGGGTTTCAACACCGATTGCCCCAACGCCGAACGCGCCAGCCGCGAAACGCTCGCCCTGCCCATCTACCCCGAACTCACAGCGGCGCAAATCGAGCGGGTGGTTGGGACGATTCTGGAATTTTACAATCGATAGTTTCGTGTCAAAAAAGTTATTAAACACAAAGTACACAAAGGGCACGAAGGAAAACGCCCGTAAAATCAGCGCCTTTCTCCCTTTGTGTACTTGGTGTCCTTCGTGTTTAGAATTTTTCAAACAGGATTACCTATGAAAATCTTAACCGTCGTCGGCGCGCGCCCGCAATTTATCAAGGCCGCCCCGCTCAGCCGCGCCCTGCGCGAATTTGGGATTCAGGAATACCTGCTGCACACCGGCCAGCACTACGATTACGGCATGTCGCAGGTCTTTTTCGATGAACTCGGCCTGCCGCAGGCTGACATCAACCTGGACGCGCGTTCCGGCGCACACGGCCAGCAGACCGGGCAAATGCTCATCGAAATCGAAAAAGTGCTCGAAGCCGAAAAGCCGGATTGGGTGGTGGTCTTTGGCGATACCAACTCGACCCTGGCCGGGGCGCTGGCGGCGGTCAAATTGCACATCCCGGTTGCTCACATCGAAGCCGGATTGCGCTCCTTCAACCGCCAAATGCCCGAAGAGCACAACCGCGTCCTGACCGACCACTGCGCCGACCTGCTCTTCTGCCCCACCCCAACCGCCGTCGAAAACCTGCGCCGCGAAGGGCTGACCGAAGGCGTCCACCTGGTCGGCGACCCGATGTACGACGCCGTCCTGCTCTTTAGTCAGGTTGCCGCCCAGAAATCAACCATCCTGCAAACGCTTGGCGTTCAAAAAGGCGGCTACCTGCTCGCCACCATCCACCGCGCCTATAACACCGATGACCCGCAGGCGCTGGCGTCCCTGCTCGATGCCCTGCAATCGCTCGAAGAAACCGTCATCCTGCCGATTCACCCGCGCACGCGCAAGAAAATCGCCGATTTCGGCCTGCTCGATGCCGAGAAAGCCTCCAACCTGCGCCTGGTCGAGCCGCTTAGTTATCTTGATATGTTGGTCATGGAACAAAACGCGCGCCTGATTCTGACCGATTCCGGCGGCGTGCAAAAGGAAGCCTACTTCTTCGCTGTCCCCTGCCTGACATTGCGCCCCGAAACCGAGTGGGTTGAAACCCTGGCCGATGGCTGGAACACCGTCGTCGGGCTGGATGCTGAAAAAATCTGCCGCCACGTTCGAGACGTGCCAGCCCCCTCCACCCCGCCGCGTCCCGTGTTTGGGAATGGCGGGTCGGCGCAGGAGATTGTCAAAATTTTGAAGTTATCTTCGTGACTTGGTTTTATATAATGCCCGTGGTCACGCATTGCGCGTTCACGCTCTTATAAAAAGCGGTTCTACCATTTTTAAGGGAAAATCTTTTCAAACACAAAGTACACAAAGGTCACGAAGAAAAACACCCGTAAAAGCGCGTCACGTTCCCCCTTTGTGTACTTTGTGACCTTCGTGTTTAGGCTTTTTCCCGCCAAGTACGGGAGAGCCCGAATTAATAACAAAAAAGGATGGCGATAAGCTGCGCCATCCCTTTTTATCGGGTCAGTTTGGCTTATTCGAGCAATTCAATGATGGGCGGCAGGGGTTGCTTGGCGTTTTTCGCCGCATCGAAGTTGACGCTGAAATCGGCAGTACCCATGGAGAGGATGGTGTGTCCGATGATTTGGCTGTCCATGGTCTTGTTGTTGGAATTACCGCGAACGTCAATACAGGCAGAAGGGGCCATCAGAGTTCCTTCCAGATTGCCCAGACCGTTGCCGGTATAGACGATTTCCGGTTTGCCATTTTTCTTTGTGCAGGTCTGGTCGGGGTACAGGTGTACGATCATGTAATAACCGGCATACGGGCCGCTCTGGCTGGCGGTTCCAGAGAAGCCGCCGCCGCCCGAAAACTTGATGTCGATATTTTTTTCAGTTACATACAGTGTGGCGTTGTCCAACACGATGTTGACACCATCTTTGTCGCTCAAGTTGGAAATGCAGTACACTCCATTGGAATAAGTGATGGTGGATTTCTTTGCGGGGTTGGGGTGGGGGTCGGTTTTTCCCACGCCACCGCTCACGCAGGGATTGGGCGGCATGATTGCTTGCACATCGGCCGGGTAACTGACCTCAAGGTTGGTCTGGTTTTTAGCTACAGTGGCTCCGCTGGGGTCGCAATTGTTATTGCCAACTGAGACCACACTCGGAACAATGGATTTGCCGCATGAGTTTTTGGCCCAATCAACACTGCCGTTGGCAAAAACACCGCCTCCCTCAACCTTCCATCCAGCGTTACCAGTCGCATCAAAGCTGGTGCCGGGGTTCAGGCCCACAACGGCATTGCCCCAAAAAAACGAACCCACCCGCGGAAAGCATACCCGAGTTTTGGCGTTTACTGTGCTATCGATGCTATCCGCGCCAACAATGCCGCCAAAACTGGTTTCTGTTGATGTGCTTAAGGTGACAGAAATATCAACACCATTTGGGTCGCTTGCGTTTCCGCCACATGCATCAATAGGTTCTGGCACATCAAAACTGACATTTTCTGCAAGGCCGGAGAATCCGTTACTGTCGCCAATAACTCCGGCAGCCGCCTGTGCCTCGGCTCTTGTCGTTGCTGTGTCTTCACCGTTGTTAATTATGCTGTAGGCTGCTGCCAGGGCAGCATTATCAACCGCATTTTGGGAGGAGCGGCGTTCGGCAAAAGCCATCCCGCCATCAACTGCCAGGGCAACCAGGGCTAGCATGGCAACCATGCCCAGGGCAATCAAAATAAGGGCCTGTCCTTTTTCAGATTTCATAGAATATTTTCCTTTCGTTGTTGAGAGACTCTTGCTAATTTGAGCAAGAAAGTTCTGTTGTGGTGAGAATGGTATTGGTAGTTGAGGCCTGTAAGGTTAAGAATCCGTTCTGCCCAATGAAGGCCGATGCCACCGGCGTGATCGACTGATATTCGTATTCCACCAGCACCGTAACAGGCGTGCCTGCATCTCCAAGCGCACTGGATGATGGGCTGTTTGTGTTAATGAGTGGGGCCACAAAGACACGCACACGGTCTGGGTTGTTCATATTGACTGGCGTTGCAGATGTGCGACGTACGCGCTCTATGATCGCGGCCTCATTATCCGGGCAAACTGCGCCATAAATTGCGCCCTCTTGCGAGGCGTCTCGAATGGCTACCCAGGAGAAGAATGCCAGACCAAAATCAACTACTCCCAGCAACATGACAATCAGAAGGCTCATTGAGATTGCCAGTTCAACCAGGCTTTGTCCTTTTTCTGAATGTAATTTTTTTGAAATTTTAAGCATGATAGTTTCCTACCTTTCTCTTATTTTCAAGTTGGTAATTTTCAAAAATTACTCAGTAAAAAAACAGATGCGATTAATTGTCACCAGTAGTATCCAAACCAGCCCACACGGGAAATTCGCTCAAAGGCATGATAGGTACTTGCGCTTCTTCAGGGGCCGCCAAGCCGCTGGCAGTTGCTGCTGCTAAGTCGATGGTGGTCTCAAAAATGAAAGTAGCCGAACTCACTTTTAAATCGGCAGTATTATTAGCGAAGGCAACAGTCAGCACTATGGCTACGTGCTCGCCATAACCCATTTTTCGGTTCGCCAGAGGCGCATCAACCAGGTAGGTGCGGCAAGCATCTCCTGTTCGATTGGTCGTATCCGTTACGCTAGCGTTTGGTGAACCCTGTCCGTTATTCTGGTTACCAATTTTGGAGACAAAAACCGTAAAAAGTGAGGCTTGGCTGGGGGCGGTATAACACAGTTTCACGCCCTTGAAGGCTGTCACGTTGCCATTGACAGCAACCGGCGCATGTGCAGTGGCAACAAACTGCCTTCCTCCTGAGCCGTCGCCGCTCAAAAATTTCGCCGAATTGGAAGAATACAGCACTCTGCCGCCGCTAAAATCGCCTTCCCCAAGCGGAACCCAACTGGTTGGGCCAACCGATACCAGCGTTTCTCCCTTGGTGGCCTGGTTTCGGAGCAGTACCGCGATTTGGGCGCGGGTGACATTGCCTTCGGGCCCGTAGGTGCCATTTGGAAAGCCGCCCACCAGCCCTTTTTGGGAAGCCCAACAAATGAACGCTTCAGCCCAATGATTGTTCGTATCTGGAAAACAACCAGTGGTTGCTTGCGGCGCGGCTGAGACCTGTCCAAGGAAAAAACCTGCACCAAGCGCAACAAACACAGTAGCAATGAGCAAAAAAAGGAACTGTCGTTTCATGATAATTACCCTTGTCTTTTGTAAAAACATCTTGGTTTCAACCTAATCAAACAGAAAATTTGACCACAAAAACTTTATGGCTGCAACTGCCAGCTAACCTGTTCGCAGCCTGGGGTCAGCCCGGCCGGGGTCCAGACTGTCAAATTAACTGCGGTAGTATGCCCGGTTGTACCAATATTCTTGTTATACTCGACATAAAGTGTGTTTATTCCGTTTTTTAGCGAAATATACCGCGAGAACAAATTGAGCGTTTTGTTGGTTTCATAGTTAAAGCCACTGGTGGTGTGTTCAAAGTCATTCATTATTATTTTTGAAATTCCTACAGTACTGGTTGTTGAAATAGACAATGTGCTGAGATAGTATTCGGCGGGGGGCTGGTTGAGCGTAAATGTAAGCGTAAAAAAAGAATTGCCCTTATCTCTATCTTGCACCAGGTTATTCGCATTGATAGAACATTGCGGGGTGTTGGTGAAAGTTGGGGTCGCAGTTGGGGTGTTTGTAGGGGTCGGGGTGTTGGTTGGCGTGTTTGTAGGTGTAAATGTCTGCGATGGGGTGTAACTCAGGACAGGGGTCAGGGTAATGGTGGGTGTATTCGATGGCGTTAAAGTGAATGTGGGTGTATTAGTCGCAGTGGGTGTGTTTGTTGGGGTCTTGGTGGGCGTATATGTTGGCGTTGCCGTGGGGATTGGTTCTGCTTCTCCTTTACCGCCCTCGTCATTTTCACCACCGTGATTGCCTTTACCGCCCTCGTCATTTTCACCACCGTGATTGCCTTCACCGCTTTCTGCAACGTTAACCGAACGAATGATGGTGCGTGAACTTTCAGATGCCAGGTTCATGTCTTGATATGGCAACATGCCAGGGATGATGGTCTCAAACGGGCTATTCACCTCTACAACAACTCGCACGCCAGTGCGGATGTCCGCATTGGCAGGTGGTGTTGTAATGCCATTGGTATTGGTAGGGCAACCACCAAGGGGGGCTGTCCCGGGGCCGCTGTCAAAAATCACATTGATATGTTCAGGTTGAATATTTCCCAGAAAACCAATTTGAACGGCTGAGTTGATGATGCCATCACAATCCAAGAAGCGAGGGATACCATTTTCATTTAATCCGGTCGCTGAACCATATCGCATCGCTTCGCGAGCCGCGTTTGTGACGGTACTGTAGTGAAAAATTAAACGACCAGTTTCAATCATGCCGAGCATTATGAGCAGTAGTATCGGCAAAACAAGCGCAAACTCTACTGCGCTCTGTGCAGTGTCTCTATTTTTTTTGCAGGATACTCTTGATTTCATACGGCCTCTGTTTTTTATTAATAAGATATTTCTTTTCCTACTCAATGTGACGTATAAAAATGCAAATAGGTAACAAAACCTTACAGAATTGTTTGCAAAGATTTTTCTGTTGGCGATGCAAAAAGGCCTCTGACAAGAGGCCTTTTTGTGACTGTTAGTTCTAATCTGCGGATTCTGGGAAACGACAGCGCCAGACTTTTGGCGCTGAATCTTGTTAAGTGCTGTCTATTTTTATTTGGAATTGCCCCTCTTGATATGGTGCGGCGCGTTATTTGGTTTTCTCACGCGTTGCCAGGCCCATTTGAAGGCGCTGCCCAAAATGGGTTGGCCCAGGATAAAACTGATGACTATGCCAGCCGCCCCCAGCCAGCGGGCGG
>DAOUML010000010.1:0-23653 GCA_034411635.1 Anaerolineales bacterium | reverse complement strand
ATGGCGAAGCAGAAATTTGACCGCAGCAAGCCGCATCTTAACGTTGGCACGATGGGTCACATCGACCACGGCAAGACCACCCTGACGGCGGCGATAACCAAAGTGGCCGCGATGGCGGGCGGCGCTGAATTCAAAGCCTATGACCAAATTGACAACGCGCCCGAAGAAAAAGCGCGTGGTATTACCATCAACATTGCGCACGTCGAATACCAGACCGCCAACCGGCACTATGCTCATGTCGATATGCCCGGTCACCGCGACTACATCAAGAACATGATTACCGGCGCGGCCCAGGTCGATGGCGCGATTCTGGTGGTAGCAGCCCCCGATGGCCCCATGCCGCAGACCCGCGAACACGTCCTCCTGGCCCGCCAGGTGGAAGTTCCCTCCATCGTTGTCTTCTTGAACAAAGTAGACATGATGGACGACCCGGAACTGCTGGAGTTGGTCGAGTTGGAACTGCGCGAACTGTTGACATCCTACGGCTTCCCTGGCGACGAAACCCCGATTGTGCGCGGTTCTGGCCTGAAAGCCCTGGAATCGACCTCAACCGACCCGAACGCCCCTGAATACGCCTGCATCCATGAGTTGCTGCGCGTGGTCGACGAGTACATTCCCGAACCGGAGCGCGAAGTAGACAAGCCATTCATGATGGCGGTTGAAGATGTGTTCTCGATCAAGGGTCGTGGTACCGTTGTAACGGGTCGTATTGATCGCGGCGTGATCAAAGTTGGCGAACCGATTGAAATCATTGGCCTTCGCGACACCCAGACCTCGGTTGTAACCGGCGTCGAAATGTTCCACAAGTTGCTGGACGAAGGTCGGGCTGGTGATAATGTGGGTCTGTTGTTGCGCGGTATTGAGCGCGCCGACGTGGAGCGCGGCCAGGTGTTGGCCAAGCCGAAGAGCATTACCCCGCACAAGAAATTCCTGGCTGAAGTGTACGTGCTGAAGAAGGAAGAAGGCGGACGGCATAAGGCGTTCTTCTCTGGTTACCGCCCGCAGTTCTACATCCGCACGATGGATGTGACCGGCAACATTACCCTGCCCGAAGGCGTCGAGATGGTTATGCCGGGCGACAACGTCAACCTGACGGTTGAATTGATCATCCCGGTTGCGTTGGAGCAAGGCTCCAAGTTCGCCATCCGCGAAGGCGGTCTCACCGTCGGCGCTGGTGTCATCACCAAGATTATTGAATAGGTGTAGAAGACATGTCGAAGCAGAAAATCCGCATCCGCTTGAAGGCGTATGACCATCGCGTGCTTGACCAGTCGGCCAAGCGTATTGTTGAGACTGCTGAACGCTCTGGCGCTCAGGTTGTTGGCCCCGTACCCTTGCCAACCAAGAAAGAACGGTTTACAATACGTCGCTCCACTTTCATCGATAAGGATTCGCACGAGCATTTTGAAATCCGCACGCACAATCGTCTGATTGACGTTCTGGACCCTGATTCAAAGACGATTGACATGCTGATGCGGCTTAATCTGCCTGCCGGTGTCGATATCGAAATCAAAATCTAGCAACATCGAAAAATCTTAAGTAAAAACGGTCGGTTAGTCTTCGTTTTGAAGAGGGCTAACCGACTTAAATCGGTAACGCAAGCGCGGGCTTGTTCGTAGGCCCAATAGACATGCGTCGCGTCAGGTGCGCGGACTACGTTGCCGGGAGATGATGCAGCCATAAAGCCCAGGCTGACAGTCTCGTCGTTAGATGGGTGTTATTTTCCCGTCTTACAATATTCATAGAAGGAGAAAATTGAGTATGTTGAAAGGGCTTCTTGGTAAGAAGATTGGTATGACCCAGGTCTTCGATGATAAAGGTGCGGCTTTTGCCGTCACGCTCATTGAGGCTGGGCCTTGCTATGTTACCCAAGTACGGCGTCCAGAGAAAGAAGGTTACTCTGCGGTGCAGTTAGGTTTTTCAGAAGTTCACCCCAAGCGTTTAACTGGTGGTCAACTTGGTCACCTTAAGACTTCTGATTTGCCCAGTCTGCGTTTTCTGCGTGAGTTCCGCACAAAATCTCTGGATGTTTCTGTTGGCGACATGGTCAAGGTTGATATTTTTTCGCCTGGCGAACGTGTTGATGTAATTGGCACGAGCAAAGGCAAAGGTTTTGCCGGTGGTGTGAAACGTTATCACTTCCGCGGTGGCCCGAAGACGCACGGTCAGTCTGACCGTTTGCGCGCCCCTGGTTCACGCGGCGCTGGCACAACCCCAGGACGTGTTTACAAAGGTTCTCGCGGCCCGGGTCACATGGGTGACGATCGTGTTACCGTGCAGAGCCTTAAGGTCGTTCTGGTGGATGCCGAGCGCAACCTGATTGGCGTTCACGGCGCTGTTCCTGGCCCTAAAGGCGGCCTGGTCATGATAAAGGAAGCGCGCAAGCAGTAAGCGCGATGAATGGGAGCATGTGCTATGAAGGTTGACGTTTTCAATATGGAAGGCCAGAAGGTAAAAGAGGTGGAATTGCCTGCCGCTATCTTCGAGGCCCCAATTAATGTAGATTTGATGCATCAGGCTTTTGTGCGTCAGATGGCAAATGCCCGCCTGGGCACGCATGATACCAAAGTGCGTGGCGAAGTGGCTGGCGGAGGCCGCAAGCCCTGGAAGCAAAAAGGCACCGGGCGCGCCCGTCAGGGTTCTACTCGGGCTGCGCACTGGGTTGGCGGTGGTCGTATTCACACCCCGCACCCGCGCAGTTATACCCAGCGGATGCCGCTCAAAATGCGCCGCGCTGCCCTGCGTTCGGCTCTTTCGGTGAAGGCTGCTGCCGCAAGTATTGTGGTTGTGGAAACCCTTTCCCTGCCCGAACCCAAAACCAGGTTGATGGCAAAAGCCCTCAGTAATCTGGCTGGCAACGCAAAAGCGCTGGTGCTGATTCCTGAGAAGAGCGCCTCGTATGATGTTGTTGTTCGCGCTACGAACAACATTCCGAGCGCTAAAGTTCTTATGGCCGGCTATTTGAACATTCGTGATTTGCTTGGTTATGACAAGATTGTCATGCCTGAGCAGGCAATTGATGTTCTCACGGCTCATTTAGGTTAGGAGCAGAACATGGCTACGATTTATGATGTCCTGCGTCGTCCATTGGTGACAGAAAAGACCAATTATCAGAACAAACTCAATCAGTATACGTTTGTGGTGATGGACAGTGCCAATCGCACGCTGGTTAAAGATGCGGTTGAGAAACTGTTTGATGTCAAAGTTTCCAATGTGAATATTATCAACACCCCGGCCAAGCGTGGCCGCCGCCGCAATCGCCGTTTGCTGGTTCGCCGTCCTGGCTTTAAGAAAGCAATCGTCACGCTCGCGGAAGGTGAGACACTCTCGATTTTTGAAGGAGTGCAGTAATGGCTGTAAAGAAGTATAAACCCGTAACGCCTGGCCAGCGCGGCATGACCGGTTATTCGTTTGATGAGATTACCAAAACGAGTCCGGAGCGTTCACTGATTTTGCCCCTGCGCAAAACTGGCGGACGCAACGCGCAAGGTCGCATTACCGTTCGTCATCAGGGCGGTGGTCACAAGCGTTTCCTGCGCATCATTGATTTCAAGCGTGACAAGTTGGTTGTTCCGGCCCGTGTTGCGGCGATAGAATATGATCCCAATCGCACGGCTCGCCTGGCATTGTTGCACTATGTCGATGGTGAAAAACGCTACATTCTGGCTCCGGTTGGATTGCGCGTTGGCGATACTGTTGTTGCTGGCCCCCAGGCTGAAATTCGCCCGGGTAACAGCCTGCCGATTTCCAGCATCCCTGTTGGTACCATGATTCACAATATTGAGGTGAGGCAGGGTAAAGGCGGGCAGTTGGTTCGTTCTGCTGGTACTGCCGCTCAATTGCTTGCGAAAGAGGGACAGTATGCTCAGGTACGTATGCCTTCTGGCGAAGTGCGCCTGATTTTGCAAACCTGTTATGCAACGGTTGGGCAGGTTGGCAATCTGGAGCATAGCAACATTAAGTTGGGCAAGGCCGGTCGCAAATTGCACCTGGGCGTTCGTCCAACCGTGCGCGGTACTGCCATGTCTCCCCGCGACCATCCGCATGGTGGCGGTGAAGGTCGCCAGCCAGTTGGTATGCCGGGGCCGAAGTCGCCTTGGGGCAAGCCTACGCGCGGTTACAAGACCCGTAGGAACAAGCTGACCGATAAGTTCATTGTCAAGCGCCGCAGCAAGAAGCGACGCTAAAGCAAAAGAGAGTAGAAACTATGTCGAGATCGCTCAAAAAGGGGCCCTTCATTGCCCCGAAACTGTTGAAAAAAATTGAGATGATGAACCAGCGTGGTGATAAAAAGGTCGTTCGTACCTGGAGCCGCGCCAGCGTCATCTTCCCTCAGATGGTAGGTCATACCATTGCCGTCCATGATGGCCGCCGCCATGTGCCGATTTATGTTACCGAAAACATGGTTGGGCACCGTTTGGGTGAATTTGCCCCGACACGCACTTATCGCGGTCATGTTTCAGAAAAATCTACGAAAGGGAAGTAAGCCATGACAGAGATTCGCGCTCATTTGCGCTCACTCCCCATTTCGGCCCAAAAAGTTCGCCTTGTTGTGGACCTGGTTCGTGGCAAAGATGCCAATGTTGCGCTTGAAATGTTGCGCTTTGTCCCCAATCGTGCCGCCCAGCCAGTACTGAAGTTGCTCAAGTCTGCGGTTGCCAATGCCGAAGAGAATCACGGTGCCAGCCGCGACGATTTGTACGTGGCGACGATTTTCGCTGACGAAGCGCCCACTCGCAAGTGGCGTCGCTTTGGCGCGCGTGGTCGCTTCAAACCGTTGCTGCGCCGCTCGTCGCATGTCACCATTGTTTTGAGCGAACGTGAGAACTAGGAAAGGTACGGAATAATTATGGGTCGTAAAGTACATCCGATTGGATTTCGCCTGGTTGTAAGCCGTGGCTGGCAAGGCCGCTGGTTTGCTGAGGGCGCTCAATATCGAGATCAACTCAAGCAGGACTTGGAAATCCGTGAGTTTGTTCAGACAATTGCCCCACGGGCAGGCGTTTCGCGCGTTAGCGTGGAGCGCTACCCCGGTAAGATTAAGGTAACTGTTTACACAGCCAAGCCCGGTATCTTGATTGGTCGCAAAGGCGAAGGTGTCAAGAAGGTTCGCGAAGGCCTGACCGAACTGGCTGGCAAGAAAGTTGATTTGGACATCAAGGAACTTACCAACCCTGATACCGATGCCTACCTGATTGCTCGCAACATTTCAGACCAGTTGGAACGTCGCATTGCCTATCGCCGTGCTATGAAACGCGCTATTCAGCAAGCCATGCGCCAGGGAGCCGAGGGCGTAAAAATCCAGGTTTCTGGTCGTCTGGCTGGGGCCGAAATGGCTCGCACCGTCTGGTTGCGCGAAGGTCGTGTTCCTCTGCAAACTTTGCGCGCGGATATTGAATTCTCCCGCGCAGAAGCGTTGACCACTTACGGGCGCATTGGCGTCAAGGTTTGGGTCTATCGCGGTGAGATGAAACAGGAAGTCGAAGAGAAAGTCGAATCGACTGAAGGTGTTTACGTCAGTGAATAGGGAAGCCTTGCAGCGCTGAATAAAGTCAGGCGCTGCGGCTCTCTAATCTCGGTCAATTATTGAAAGAGGTTTAGCCATGTTAATGCCGAAACGTGTTAAGTGGCGCAAGCAAATGCGCGGTCGAATGAAGGGTAAGGCCCTGCGCGGCGCTGAGGTTTCTTTTGGCGAATGGGGCTTGCAGGCCCTTGAGCCGGGCTGGATTACCGCCCGTCAGATTGAAGCCGCTCGTCGTGTTATCGTTCGCGAACTGAAGCGCCGTGGCAAGGTCTGGATTCGTATTTTCCCGGCCAAGCCGTATACACACCGTGCTGCCGAAACCCGCATGGGTAATGGCAAAGGAAGTGTAGAGTATTATGTTGCTGTGGTAAAACCCGGCAGAGTGATGTTTGAAATCGGTGATATGACCCCTGAAGACGCTTTGCGCGCGCTCAGGCTTGCCCAATACAAATTCCCGATTCGAACAAAAATAGTAACCCGCTATGATGCGGCGGCAGGAGAGTAAGGAATGAAAGCAAAAGAAATCCGTGCTCTATCTGTGCAAGAAATTACGGCCAAAACGGATGATATGCGCCACGAGTTAATGAACTTGCGCTTTCGTCAGGTGGCCGGTCAGTTGACTGATACCAGCCAACTGCGCGCCCTGCGCCGTCGAATCGCCCGCATGGAAACGATTCTGAATGAGAAGAAACGACAGGCGGAATAGGAAGGTATGCCATGAATAATCGTCGTCGTATGACTGGTGTAGTTACCAGCAACAAAATGCAGAAAACCGTGGTGGTGGAAGTGAAACGAACATTTCGCCATCCGCTGTACCACAAGGTTGTTCACCTGAGCAAGCGTTTCAAGGCTCACGATGAATTGGGTTGCCAGGTAGGCGACGCAGTTCAGATTGTTGAAAGCCGCCCGATTTCCAAAGAGAAGCACTGGGTGGTTGAGCTAATTGTGAAACGCGAAACCAAAACCGAAGACAGCGGCGTGGAGGTTTAGCCATGATTCAACAAGAGTCTTACCTTAAGGTTGCTGATAATAGTGGCGCTCGCGAGGTCATGGTTATCCGTGTTTTGGGCGGTACCAATCGCCGTTATGCTGCTGTTGGTGATGTGGTTGTTGCCACGGTCAAATCAGCTGCCCCGCAGGGCGCAGTCAAGAAAAGCGATATTGTAAAGGTTGTCATTGTACGTTGCGCCAAAGAATGGCGTCGTGAAGACGGTTCTTACATTCGCTTCGATGATAATGCCGCCGTTATCCTGGATAACGATGGGCAAAATCCGAAAGGGAGCCGCATTTTTGGGCCTGTTGCGCGCGAACTGCGTGAAAAGGGCTTTATGAAAATCGTATCCCTGGCACCTGAAGTGCTGTAGGATGTATTGGAGTTGACGCCATGAAAGTAAAGATTAAAAAAGGTGATACCGTTGAGGTTATCAGCGGGCGTCTGGAAGACAAAGGCCGCCGAGGAGAAGTCATTCAGGTGTTGCCCGATGATCAGCGTGTGGTTGTGCAGGGCATCAATATGCGCACCAAGCACCAGCGCCAGACGCAAACCCGCCAGGGCCGCACGATTAACCCTGGCCGCGTGAAACTCGAAACGGCTGTTTCGATTGCGAATGTAATGTTGGTTTGTCCGAAGTGCAGTAAACCCTCGCGTGTTGGCATCGTCCGTGACGAAGCAGGCGCGCATCGAATTTGCAAAAACTGCCAGGCCCAGATTGATTAACCGGCGCTGGACAGGAGAGCGATGAAATGAATCGACTGAAAGAAAGTTATGTTAATGAGGCCGTCCCTGCTTTGAAAAAAGTTTTCGAGTACGGGAACGTTATGGAAATTCCGCGCATCCAGAAGGTCGTATTGAATATCGGCCTGGGCGAAGCGATGGACAACCCCAAAGCGTTGGAGGCGGCTGTAGGCGATCTGGCAATTATTACCGGTCAGAAGCCTGTTCAAACCAAGGCGCGCAACAGTATTGCGAACTTCAAACTGCGCGAAGGCCGTATCATTGGCGCAAAAGTAACCTTGCGTGGCGAACGCATGTGGGCTTTTCTTGATCGCCTGATTAACGTTGCCCTGCCGCGCGTGCGTGACTTCCGTGGTATTTCCCCGGATTCGTTTGATGGCCGGGGCAACTACACCCTGGGTTTGCGTGACCAACTCATCTTCCCCGAAATCGAATACGACAAAATCGATAAACTGCGTGGGATGGAGATCACAATTGTAACAACTGCAAAGAACGATGAGCATGCGCGTGAAATGCTCAAGTTGCTTGGAATGCCTTTCAGGAAGGAAGCCTAAACTATGGCGAAGAAATGCATGACCTATCGTGAAACGCGTCGAAAATACCCGACTCGCGTGCGTAACCGCTGCAATCGCTGCGGTCGTCCTCGTGGCTATATTCGTCGCTTCGGCCTGTGCCGGATTTGCTTCCGTGAGTTAGCGCTGGAAGGCAAAATCCCCGGTGTTGTTAAATCATCCTGGTAAGCCGGGTGGAGGTGCTGAATGAGTGTTTCTGATCCGATTGCTGATATGCTGACCCGTATTCGTAACGCTGTTATGGTTGGTCAGCCTAGCGTAGCGATGCCCTCTTCAAAAGTTAAGGCAGAAATTGCCAGAATCTTTAAAGAAGAAGGCTTTATTGAAGGTTTCGAGGTCGCCGAAGGCGAGAAACCGGGACAAACTGTATTGCGAATTAAGATTAAGTATACTGGCGAGCGCCGCGAGCGCAAAGCCGTACTGACTGGTCTTGTGCGCGTCAGCCGTCCTGGGCGTCGTGTTTACACCAAGAAACAAGATATCCCCTGGGTGCTTTCTGGAATGGGTGTTGCCATTCTTTCAACCCCCAAGGGTGTGATGACCGGCCAACGTGCCCGCCAGTTGGGCGTGGGCGGTGAAATCCTTTGTAAAATTTGGTAAGGAGGTGGACTGTGTCTCGTATCGGACGCATGCCTATCACTGTCCCGGCTGGTGTGCAGGTAGATATTAAGGGTTACAACGTGAAGGTGAAAGGCCCCAAAGGCGAACTTCAGCGTGAATTTTCACCGCTGATTGGTATCGCCATGAATGGGCCTGAAGTCACCATCACTCGTCGCTCTGACCTTCCTGCCGAGCGCGCCCTGCATGGGACAACAAGGGCTGTATTGTATAACATGATTTATGGTGTAAGCACCGGTTTCGTCACTGTTTTGGAGTGGGATGGCGTTGGCTACCGCGCTGAAATGAACGGCGCCAACCTGGTTCTTCACATGGGCTACTCGCATCCAATTACATTTGAACCCCAAGACGGTGTTACTTATGAAGTGGAAGCCAAGGCTCGCCAGATTAAAGTGATGGGCCATGATAAAGAATCTGTCGGTCAAATAGCGGCGAATATTCGCAAGGTTCGTCCGGTTGAACCTTATCTGGGCAAAGGCTTGCGCTATCAAGGTGAAAAAGTTCGCCGCAAAGCCGGTAAATCTGGTAAATCTGGTAAATCCGGGAAAGGTAAGTAAGATATGGCGAATAATTCCCGTTCTGCGGCACGTATTCGACGGCATGCACGGGTGCGCAAAAGTGTTTTTGGCACCCCTGAGCGACCCCGTTTGTGCGTTTTTCGCAGTTTGAACGATATTTATGCCCAGGTAATTGATGATATCGAAGGGCACACCCTGGTCTCAGCATCCTCAATTGATTCAGAGTTGCGCGGCAAAATGGCTGGTTTGAAAAAGGCCGAACAGGCCCGCGAAGTTGGCAAGGCGGTTGCTGAACGCGCCAAGAACAAGGGAATTGAATCGGTCGTTTTTGATCGAGGCGGTTTCCGTTACATGGGCCGGGTGAAAGCCCTGGCTGATGGCGCGCGCGAAGGCGGCCTGGAATTCTAGGCTGGATGGAGAACGACAATGTCGGACTACGAAAAAAAAGCATTTGAACAAGAAGCCCCTGAATTTGACGAGCGTGTCATCGAAATTGCCCGTGTTGCCAAAGTTGTAAAAGGCGGACGCCGGTTTCAATTCCGCGTGACAGTTGTCATGGGCGATAATCGAGGCAAGGTTGGCATGGGCATTGGCAAGGCCAATGCTGTGCCGGATGCCATGCGCAAGGCTACGGAACGCGCCCGCAAGGATATGCGCCAGGTGGCCTTGATGGGAACCACCATTCCGCACGAAGTGTTTGGACGAGTTGCAGGTTCGCGCCTGTTACTCAAACCCGCTTCTCAGGGTACTGGCGTTATCGCCGCTGGCGGCGTACGCGCCGTGCTTGAAGCCGCTGGCGTGCGCGATATTCTGACCAAGTCGCTTGGCGGTTCCAATGTTCTTAACAGCGTGATGGCTACCTTTGCAGCCCTCGATGCGCTCAAATCGCCGGCTGCTGAAGCGGCTCGCCGCGGGAAACCTGCCGAAGATTTGATGCCTTTCTGGGAACGAAGGAGAAAGCATGGCTAAGAAGACTGAAACCAAGACTGTGCGCGTTACGCTGGTGAAAAGCCCAATCGGCTACCCCGAACCGCAGAAGCGCACCGTTAAGGCGCTTGGTTTGCGCCGCGTAAACCATACCATTGAGCACGATGATAGCCCGATTGTGCGTGGTATGCTTAAGAAAATCATCCATCTCATTCGGATTGACGAATAGGAGCAGCAATGAAACTCCATGATTTAATCCCCAATCCGGGTTCTAAAAAGAAACGCAAACGCGTTGGGCGTGGTATTTCGGCTGGTCAGGGTAAGACCGCTGGTCGTGGTACCAAAGGTGAAGGTGCTCGTTCAGGCCAGGGCGGTAATCTGTATCGCCAGGGCGGTAACCTGCCTTTTTATCGTCGCCTGCCTTTCATGCGTGGTGAAGGCTTTAGCCCGCTCAACCGGGTTGAGTACAACGAAGTTAACCTGGATCAACTTTCAGACGCATTCAAGGCCAATGATGAAGTGACCCCTGAATCCCTTGATACGGTTCGCCTGTTGCGCGATGTGCGTAACCCGGTGGTCGTTCTGGGACGTGGCGAATTGACAGTTCCCTTGAAAGTGCGCGTTCATCGTGTCAGCGATGGCGCCAAGAGCAAGATTGAAGCCGTTGGTGGCTCGGTCGAACTCATCGCCTAAGGAGAAATCTTTCTATGAAAAACACATGGACGGCCTGGCGCTACATGTGGAAGTCGGAAGAAATCCGTCGGATGCTGTTGGTGACATTTGGCCTGCTGGCGATTTATCGCCTGGCGGCCAATGTCCCGGCTCCCGGCATTGATGTTGTTGCGCTTGCGCAACTGAAGCAGATTATTCAGACCGAGGGCAGTTTTGTCCAGTTTCTGAACTTGCTTTCAGGCGGTACAATCGCCAACTTCTCCATTCTTTCGATGGGCGTTTATCCATACATTACGGCTCAGATTATCTTGCAGTTGCTCATTCCGATTGTGCCTGCCTGGCAAAAGCGGATGCAGGAAAACCCCACCGAAGGCCGAAAGTGGATGGAGCGCACCACGTACTATCTTGTTGTGCCAATGGCGGCGCTCTCTGCCTTTGGTCAGATTAACATCTTTAATCAACTAACGCTTTCCAGCCCGCTGGCACGGCCTGTGCTTGATTTCGGCTTTTCTGGCGCGCAACTCATTCCGTCGTTGACGGCGCTACTCAGCATGATGGCTGGCACGATGTTTGCCATCTGGATTGGTGAACTGATTTCTGAGTTTGGCATTCGCAAGCAAGGGCTTTCGCTGGTCATTTTCGCCGGTATCGTTTCCCAGATGCCTGCAAACCTGGCTCAAATTGTTGCTGATGAACAAAATCGCTACGTCTTGCTGGTTTTGATGATTTTGGTAATCGCGGCTACTGTCTTTGCGATTGTCTATGTTCAGGGCGGACGCCGTTTTGTGCCAGTCATGTATCCAGGACGCAGAGTAGGCAATCGCATGTCGATGCCGGTTAAAGCCTCTTTGCCTCTTATGGTCAACATGGCCGGGATGATCCCGTTGATTTTCGCCAGCGCCATTTTGCAGTTTCCGGCAATTTTGTCGTCGTGGTTCTTAAACAGTGAGAACGAGGCCATTAAAGCCTTTGCGCTTGGCACACAGAACGCCTTTTCGCCTAACAATTCAGCCTATTGGATTATCTTCTTCTTCATGGTGGTTATTTTCGCCTTCTTCTATACAGATGTGTTGTTTACTCAGCAAAACTATGGCGATAACCTGAAGAAGGCTGGGGCGCAAATTCCGGGCGTTGAGCGCGGCAAAAAGACGCAAGATTATTTGAGCAAAGTACAGCGTCGAATTACACTGCCGGGGGCCTTATTCCTGGGTGTGGTTGCCGTTTTGCCGTTTATCGTTAGTCTGTTTTTGCAGGCTGTCGGCATTGGAGGCGGCTTAGGTACCTCTTCCAGTTTGTTCCTGGCTTCCTCCTCCGGTTTGTTGATTGTGGTTGGTGTTGTCCGTGAATCATTCGCGGTAATAGACGCAGAACTCAAGTTACACGGTTATCAAGACTCAATTCTGGTTAGATAAGCGAGAGGTGCTTAATGCTCACTTATATCGTACTGCTTGGCCCTCCGGGAGCGGGAAAAGGCACGCAGGCGAAGGTTCTGGCCGAAAAATTTGGCCTGCCCCACATTTCTTCGGGTGATATCTTCCGAGAGAACATTAAAAACAACACAGAGTTGGGTGTTTCTGCCCAGGAGTACATAAAAAAAGGCGAACTCGTCCCTGATGGGTTGACCATCGAGATGATCCGCGAACGGTTCTCTCGCCCTGATTGCGATAATGGCGCAATTCTGGACGGTTTTCCGCGTACTCCTGCCCAGGCCGATGCCTTGTGCTCCATGCTCAAGGGCTTTAAAGGCCGGGTGAATTTGGTTCCGTTTATTTCTGCGCCGCAGGAAGTTTTGATTGAACGCCTGGCCGGACGTTGGTCGTGCCCTGCTGGGCATGTGTACCACGAGACGTTTAACCCGCCCAAGCAGGCTGGTTTCTGCGACATTGACGGTTTTACGCTTTACCAACGCGATGATGACAAAGCAGAAACGGTCACTCACCGCATTGAAGTCTATCTAAATCAAACCACTCCCCTGATTGATTACTACAAACAGCGGGGAGTGCTGGTAGAAATTAATGGGTTTGCGCCAATTGAAGTCGTAAGCAAACAACTTCTCGATGCGCTAAAGAAACCCATTGAAGACTCTCACGGATGCTAACTAATGTCTTGGGAGCGTGACATCACCCTGAAAAACCCGGCAGAGATTGCGATCATGCGCGAAGCCGGGCGCATCAATGCTACTGTTCATGCTACGCTTCGTGAGATGCTTAAGCCCGGTGTTTCCACCGCCGAACTCGACGCGGCTGCCGAAGAGGTGCTGAAGAAACACGGGTCAGTCTCACCGTTCAAGGGCTATGGGCGTCCGCCCTTCCCGAATTCCATTACCACCAGTATCAACAACGAATTGGTGCATGGTATTCCCAGCCCGCAGCGTAAACTCAAAGAAGGTGACATTATCTCGATAGATTGCGGCACTTTTTTTGAAGGCTACGTGGCAGACTCGGCTTTTAGCGCCGGGGTAGGTGAGATTTCGGCCAAAGCGCAGAAATTGCTTGAAGTGACCGAGCAGGCGCTGTATGTCGGAATTGCCCAAATGCGCGTCGGGAACCGTACCGGCGATATTTCGGCTGCAATTCAGCAGTTTGTTGAAAGTCATGGCTTTCATGTCACTCGTGAGTACACGGGCCATGGCGTAGGTAAAACCATGCACGAAGGACCACAAGTGCCCAATTACGGCAAGCCGGGAACGGGCATTCCCCTACGCGCAGGCATGGTGATTGCCCTTGAACCGATGGTACTGGTGGGAACCCACCGCACCAAAGTAGGAGCAGACCGTTGGACGGTTGTTTCTGCTGACGGGTCGCTAACCGCGCACTTTGAACATAGCGTTGCGGTTACCGAAGGAGAACCCCTTCTCCTGACTGTCCTGTAACTCGTCGATTGGGCGGAGCGTTATTCCCGCCGGCTTGTTGTCTGCTGATTTCAGTGTTTAACCACTGGACGAAACAGGCAACAGCAAGTATAATCAAGAATTTGATTGCCCCTGACACGAAAGTGTCATTCGTAAGGAGAAAAGCACTCATGAAAGTAGCACCTTCCATCCGTAGACGCTGCGCAAAGTGCAAAGTGGTTAAGCGTAGCGGCAGATTGTATATCATCTGCGAAAATCCCAAACACAAGCAGCGACAAGGGTAAAAGACCATGGCAAGAATTGAAGGTATTGACCTGCCGCGCAATAAGCGCGCTGAAATTGGCCTGACTTACCTTTTTGGTATTGGGCCAACTCGCTCAAAGCAGATTTTGGCTGGCACAAATATCAATCCTGATACGCGTATCAAGGATTTGACCGAGGCTGAAGTGGCCGCCTTGCGCGAATACATTAGCCAGAACTTCACGATTGAAGGCGATTTGCGCCGCCAGGAGCAGTTAAACATTAAACGTTTAATTGAAATTGGTTGTTATCGTGGCATGCGACATCGCCGCAATCTGCCTGCCAGAGGCCAGCGTACTCGCACAAACTCGCGCACCCGCAAAGGTCCTAAGAAGACTGTGGCCGGTCGTGGTCGTCGCCGTGGTACCAAGAAGTAATTTTGACGAGGATATAAAGACTTATGGCACAAAGTGTACGTCAAGCGCGCCGCGCAGGTGGCGTCAAGAAAAGCAAGCGCACCTTATCTTCGGGGCAGGTGCATATCTTTGCCTCGTTCAACAACACCATCATTACAGTAACCGATACAGTCGGCAATACGGTAACCTGGGGTTCGGGCGGCTCGGCTGGTTTCAAAGGCTCCCGCAAAAGCACTCCCTTTGCCGCTCGCCTGGCTGCTGAGCAGGCCATCAAGGCCGCCCAGCAGATGGGTATGCAAGAAGCCGACTTGATTGTGAAAGGCCCCGGCCCTGGCCGAGAATCGGCCATTCGCGCTGTGCAATCGATGGGTATCAAAGTCCGTTCCATCGTAGATACGACTCCCGTGCCTCATAACGGGTGCCGTCCTCCGAAGAAACGCCGCGTCTAATTCGTTGTTGGAGAGGTAAGACAAATGGCAAAATATATTGGGCCGGTATGCAAATTATGCCGGCGTGAAGGTGAAAAACTGTTTTTGAAGGGCGAGCGTTGCTATACCCCCCGTTGCGCTTTTGAGCGTCGTAGTTACGCCCCCGGTCAGCACGGTAAGGCTGGCGGTGGTGGTAGAGGTCGGGGTGGCATGGGCCGCGAATCAGATTATGGCCGTCAATTGCGCGCCAAACAACGCGCCCGTCGTGTTTATGGCGTTTTGGAACGTCAGTTCCGCCGCTACTATGAAACCGCTCAGAACCGCCGTGGTCTGACGGGCCTCAATCTGTTGCAGATTCTTGAATCGCGCATCGACAATGTCATTTATCGGCTTGGCTTCGCCTCCAGCCGCGCTCAGGCGCGTTTGTTGGTAACGCACGGTCACTTTACCGTCAATGGTCGTCGCACCGATGTTCCTTCCATGCTCTTATCGCCCGGCGATTCGGTGCAAGTACGCGAAGGCTCGCGTCAGGCCACCTATTTCAAAGACCTGACCGCCAACGCTGAAGCCCGATCTTTTCCGGCCTGGTTGGAGCGAGATATGTCCAACTACGTTGGCAAGGTTCAGCGGTTGCCTGAACGTGCCGAGATTGATGGCAGCCTGGACGAACAGCTTATCGTTGAGTACTACTCACGTTAATGTGCTTCGGCAGTCTCAATATTGTGGGCGGCTTATGCCGCCCTACGAAACAAGGGAGAGGTGAACTGTGACCGGACTAATTAACATGGTCATGCCGAAGATCGAGCGCGCAGCAGATGCTCGAAATTACGGAAAATTTATCATCGGCCCGCTGGAACGCGGCTATGGTAGCACTCTTGGCAACACCCTGCGCCGTGTGTTGCTCTCCTCGCTGGATGGTTCTGCCGTAACCTCAATACGCATTTCGGATGTCTTGCATGAGTTTAGCGACATTCCGGGTGTGCGCGAGGATGTCATCCAGGTAATGCTTCAAGTCAAGCAATTGCGATTGAAGCTAAATGGCGTCGAATCAACCCGTATGCACCTTGAAGTGCGCGGCGAAGGAATGGTCACCGCCGCCGATATTATTGCGCCCTCAGAAGTGGACGTAATCAACCCGGAATTGTATCTTTTTACGGTTGATGACCCCAAGACGCGCCTTGATATCGAGTTGACCGTTGAGCGCGGGCGCGGCTACTCGCCGGCGAACGAACGCTCTGGCCACCTGCCGATTGGTGAACTTCCGGTTGATGCAATTTTCAGCCCGGTGAAACGGGTCAACTGGGAAGTCTCAAATGCGCGTGTTGGTCAAAGCACCAACTACGACAAACTCACCCTCGAAATCTGGACCGACGGAACGCTTGCGCCCGAAACTGCGCTCTCGACCGCTGCCAAGATCGTTATCGAACACCTGCGTTTTATTGCTGGTGTTAGCGAAGAAACGCTTACGATTGTGGTTGAGAAAGAAGTCACCAGTACGCGCTTGAGCACTGAAATGGCTGAAACTCCGGTAGAAGCCCTTGATTTGTCGGTGCGCGTCTTCAATTCGCTAAAGCGTACCGGTATTACCACCGTCGGCGATGTGTTGGATTTGCTCGAAAAGGGCGAGACCGCCGTCATGTCGATCCGAAATTTCGGTGAAAAAAGCCTGGATGAACTGCGCGATAAAATGCGCGAAAAAGGCTACATGCGAGACCAAACAAATAACGCGGAGTAAGTTGAAATGCGACATCGAGTAGCAGGTTACAGACTTGGCCGCAGCAAGGGCGCGCGTATCGCCCTGCGGCGCAATCTCATCAAACAACTATTTACGCACGAGCGTATCACCACCACCCGCGCGAAGGCTGAGGCCATTCGCGGCGAAGCGGAACGCATGATTACCATTGCCCGCCGCTCGGCAGATGCTCAGGATGCAGGCAAAGTTCATGCCCGCCGCCTGATTGCCGCCCGACTTGGCAGTGGCAACGTTGAAGTAGTGCAGAAACTCTTCGACGAAATTGCCCCGCGCTTTGCCGAACGCCCCGGTGGTTACACCCGTATGCTCAAACTCGGCCCGCGCCTTGGCGATGCGGCCCAGATGGTGATGCTCGAACTGGTTGAAGAATAGTTCGGCTTCACGCCAGCATTCAGATTGTGCTGGTTGCTGAATACTGAATCGTGGCACGTTACCAAATCATTCTCGCTTACGAAGGCACAGATTTCTACGGAAGCCAGCGCCAGGCGCAAGCGCGCACGGTACAGGGCGAACTGGAAAATGCCCTGCGGCGCATTGGTTGGACGGGAAAATCGGTTCTCCTGGCTGGCCGCACCGACACCGGCGTTCATGCCAGCGGTCAGGTTGTTGCGTTCGATTTTGATGACTGGCGGCACACCCCGGCAGAATTGCTGGAAGCGCTCAATAGCCGGCTTCCGCGTGATATGGCCGCCCGGCGCGTAACCCTCGCGACCGACGCCTTCCATCCGCGTTTCGACGCAACCGCGCGCCGCTATGTATATCGCATCTTCTTTCAGCCGGCGCGCGACCCACTCAGGGAGCGCTTCGCCTGGAGGATTTGGCCCGCGCTTGAACTGGATGCGTTGCGAGAATCGGCCAGCCTGCTAATGGGAACGCACGATTTTGTCGCTTTTGGTACCCCGCCCCGGCCCGAAGGCACAACCGTAAGAACCATCAGCCAGGCCAGTTGGCAGGCCCATGAAGACGAGTTTCGCTTTACGGTGCAAGCCGAAGCCTTTCTCTACCGCATGGTGCGGCGCATGACCTTCGTGCAGGTGGCGGTTGCGCAGGGAAAAATCTCAGCGCAGACTGTGGCCGAGGTACTGGCGGGCAGGCTTGCGGGAGAACGACTCCCGGCCGGCCTGGCTCCGGCGCATGGCCTGTGCCTGGTATCCGTCACCTATCCAGCGTGAGTATGATTAATCCCCTGTCCCGTTGGGCAGGAGGAACGAAAGTTTTTGAATAAAGTAAGTGGAGAGACGACCGTGTACAAATCGTATTATCCCAAAGCCGCTGAAATTCAGCCCGAATGGGTTGTGGTTGATGCCGCTGGACAGACGCTTGGGCGCGTAACAACCCAAATCGCCGCGCTTTTGCTTGGCAAACACAAACCGACTTTTACCCCCGGCGTGCCGATGGGTGATTATGTGGTGGTGGTTAATGCGGCCCACATCACCGTAACTGGCGACCGCCTTAATGCCAAAATGTACCATCATCATTCCGGGTATCCTGGCGGCTTGAAATCCATTTCCCTGCGCGATCAGTTGCAAACGCGCCCCGATCGCGCCATTCGCGCGGCGGTTTGGGGAATGTTGCCGCATAACAAAATGGGCCGTCATGTTCTCAAACGCCTGAAGATTTATGCTGGCGCCGAGCACCCGCACCAAGCCCAGGTTGGCACGAAGTAGAAGGAGTTAGGCTATTATGACCCAGTATTACGAAGGTATTGGCCGCCGTAAAGAAAGCACCGCCCGCGTGCGCGTGATGAGCGGCGCAGGCAAGTTTGTCGTCAACAGCAAGGAAGCCGCTGATTATTTTACCCGTGAAGGCGATCTGGACAACATCTTGCGCGCATTTGCCGCAGTTGGACAGGCCCGCGAAACGTATGACATCAGCGTGGTCGTCACCGGCGGCGGCGTCAGCGGCCAGACCGATGCGGTCAAGATGGGCATGGCCCGCGCGCTGGTCAAAATGAACGGCGAGTGGAATTCATCCATGCGCAAGGCTGGCTTGCTCACCCGCGATGCGCGCATCAAAGAACGCAAGAAACCCGGCCTCAAACGCGCCCGCAAGGCTCCTACCTACACCAAGCGTTAATTGTTTTTTCGGCGCGGTCAATCCCGCGCAGCAATTGCACCGCAAAGAACGCGGAAAGCGCCCGTCGCAAAGATCATGCGCTTTCTGTGTTCTTTGCGTTTAATCAATTTTTTGCCATGCCCGGCCATAAAATTCAGGAACTACCCATGCCCGCCTTGAATTTCAAAAAACTTGCCCCGCTCTTTGAAGCATTCAACCTGCAAAGCCTGCCCGGCCTTACCATCTTAAACGCTGATGAACTGCTAGGAGCGCACGCGCCGCCCTTCTCTCCCGATTTGCCTGCTTTGTTGGTGGATGTGGATGAAGTAGCCCAGACTCGCGCCGTTTTATTGAACAATTATCCGCCCGAACACCGCATCCACTTAACCGGCGCGGACGGGACGCCCGAAGACTTCACTCTGGGTCAATGGCCTGATTCCCGCCCTGGCTCGCTGCTCATTCCCCCTCGCGAGCGCGGACACGCTTTCGAGACCTTTCACGAAATTATTGCCCACCTGCGCGCGCCTGAAGGCTGCCCCTGGGATCGCAAACAAACCCACGCATCGCTGCGCCAGCACCTGATTGAAGAATCCTACGAGGTGGTAGACGCGATTGATTCTGGTAAAACCGATAAACTGGCCGAGGAATTCGGCGATTTGCTTTTGCAAGTTGTTTTACATGCCCAAATTGGCTATGAATCTGGTGAATATCGTCTGGCTGATGTGATCAAAGGCATTCACGATAAACTCATCCGCCGCCATCCGCACGTTTTTGGCGAGGTGACGGTGGACGGCGAAGGCCAGGTGCTAACCAATTGGGAGGCGATCAAACAACAAGAACGCGATCAAAGCGGCGAGCCGGAAAAAGGAATCCTGGATGGGGTTCCGAAATCCTTGCCAGCCCTGCACCTGGCCCAGGAATACCAGGAACGCGCCGCGCGGGTTGGGTTTGACTGGCCGCAAGTGGACGGGGTGCTCGAAAAAATCAGCGAGGAAATCGAAGAAATTCGCGCCGCTAAAACCAGCGCCGAAATGAGCGCCGAACTTGGCGATTTACTTTTTGTGCTGGTCAACCTGGCGCGCTGGCAGAAGATTGACGCAGAAGCCGCCTTGCAAGCCGCCAATCGCAAATTTCAGCGTCGATTTGCGCACATTGAAAAGCAAGCCCGCGCCGAACGACGTTCCTTACCTGAAATGTCTTTGGAAGAGATGGACGCGCTCTGGAACGAAGCCAAAAGCCTGGGATTGTAATTTGAGATTGACCTGTTTTTTCCATTGACGATGTTCCCTGATTCCGATATACTTCTCCTGTTCGGGGTGTAGCGCAGTTGGCAGCGCACCGCGTTTGGGACGCGGGGGTCGGCGGTTCAAGTCCGCCCACCCCGACACAAGAACCGCTGGCTCAGAAAGGGTCGGCGGTTTTTCTTTGGTGGCGCGGGATGCTATCCCGCGTGTCTGGTCTGGGCGTCAGTTTCCCCATTCAGGGGATGATACAAGTCCGCCCACCCCTACACAAGAACCGCTGGCCCAGAAAGGGCTGGCGGTTTTTTTGGTTTTCCCCAGATTTGTGGGGAACTCCCAGAATAAAATTAGGAATATCAGACCTATTTTCTACACGGATTGGACGGATTTTACGAACGGACACGGAAAAGAGCATTTTTTATTCTCTACCGGACAAAGTTCTCATAGGACGCGGACGAGCGCGGATTAACGCGGAAACCGTTCTTAAAAAATCCGCGTATTCGGCGTTTATCCGCGTCCATTTTTTTATGTCCGGTTTCTCTACGGACAAACTTCGTAACAGTTTGTCCGGTAGAGAATTTTTTAAGGTTTTAAAATCCGTGTGGCTCCGTGTCATCCGTAAAATTCGCGTGTAGAAAGGTTTTTTGGCACGGCCATCATTCCCGCAAATCTGATGAGAACCGTTTTTTCTTTGGTGGTGTGGGATGCTTTGTGTTATACTAACAGTATAAAAAAGGTATAACCGATGAGCAATACGATTAAAACAGCAATTTCGATCCAGAAAAACTTATTCGAGCAAGCCGACGCCCTGGCCGAGCAGATGAAGGTTTCACGCAGTCACCTGTTTGGGCTGGCGATGGAGTCGTTTATTCGCCGCCACCAGAACCAGGCTTTGCTTGATGAAATCAACCAGGCCTATACCGACCAGGATGCCCCGGCTGAACAGGCGCGCCTTTCCAAAATGCGCAAAGGTCAGCGCACACTGCTGGAGAAAGAAGAATGGTAGTCCAGCAAGGCGACCTGTACTGGGTCGAGTTGGAAGAACCGCAAGGCTCTGAACCGGGGTATCGTCATCCGCATGTGGTGATTCAAAACAATGTCTTCAATGCAAGTAAAATCAATACGGTTATCGTTTGCGCGCTGACCTCCAACCTGAAACGCGCCCAGGCTCCCGGCAATGTCTTGCTCGATGAAAACGAAGGCAGCCTGCCCCGGCAGAGCGTGGTGCTCGTTTCGCAAATCTTCACAGTCGATAAGGCCCAACTGGGTGAGTGGATTGGCCGTCTCTCCCCGCGCCGGGTGCGCCAAATCCTGGCAGGGATTCATCTGCTGATAGGGCCGCGCGATTTGGACTAAGAATGATTCGCAGTAACCCGGTTTTGCCGAGTACAAGCGCAATCTGTGAAATTCCGTATAATTCGTGTCCGAAAGGTTTTGCTCCTTATTGAACCCCAAACTCCAGTTAGAATCTGTTCATTCTTAAAAAGGACTCTCCCCCATGCCCCTGACCTTAACCCTCGCCCCACAAACCTCCTTCACCGGCCTGACCATCGTCCCAACCCCCGCGCCGGAAACTGTTACTCTTGAAACCGCCGGCAAGGAAGTTGGCGATATTCGCCTGCTGAATGGCAAAGCGGTGCTTTCGCTTGGGCCGCAGGCCAAAATCAGCGCCGAGATGATTCGGCGCGCCGGCGGAATGCTCGCCAAATGGCTGACCAAACATGAAGTCGGCAGCGCCGGGCTGGAACTGGCCCCGCTCTTTGGGCTGGGACTGACTCCCGAAGCGGTTCTGCAGGCCCTTGTCGAAGGGCTTTTGCTCGGCGATTTCAAGTTCGATGCCTATAAATCGGAGAAAAAGAGCGTCGAAACGGCCTTGAGCCTGTTGAGCGACGGCGATACCGCCAGCCTGCAAACAGCCCTTGAAAAAGCGACCATCGTCAGCGAAGCCACCAACCTGGCCCGCGCCTGGTCGCACGAACCGGGCAACGTCATCAACCCGGTCACGCTGGTCGAACGCGTCCAAAAACTGGCCGCCGAAGTCGGGCTGAAATGCACCGTCCTCGACGACAAACAACTCGAAGCAATCGGCGCGGGCGCAATTGTGGCAGTCGGCAAGGCTTCGGCCACCCCCAGCCGCCTCATTATTCTCGAACATGCCGGGACAACCGGCGAAGCGCCGGTTGCCCTGGTCGGCAAAGCCATCACCTTCGATACCGGCGGCTATTCGCTCAAACCGGTTGATGGCATTACCACTATGAAATACGACAAAAGCGGCGGTATGAGCGTCATTGCCACCCTGATGGCTGTCGCCCGGCTGAACCTGCCCACCCCGGTGGTCGGCGTGATCGCGGCTGCCGAGAATATGATCTCTGGTGAAGGCTACCGTCCCGATGACATTTTGACCGCCCTGAACGGCAAAACCATCGAGATCATCACCACCGACGCCGAAGGCCGCCTGGTGCTGGCCGACGCCCTGACCTACACCGAGCGCGCCTTCCAGCCGCGCGCCATGATCGACATCGCCACCCTGACCGGGGCGGTCATCATCGCCCTCGGCTCGGTACGCGCCGGGGTGCTGAGTAACAACAACCCGCTGGCCCAATCTTTGCTCGAAGCCGGGGAACGCACCTTTGAGCGCCTGTGGCAGTTGCCGCTCGACGATGAATACTTTGACCTGATCAAAGGCGACGACAGCGACATGAAAAATTCGGGCGGACGCAAGGCCGGGACGATTGTCGGCGGTATCTTCCTGAAGCAATTTGTCACCGATGCCACGCCCTGGGCGCACATCGACATGGCTGGCATGATGGGCGCTGAAAAAGACCTGCCCTACTGCCCGAAAGGCGGCATGGGCTTTGGCGTAAGATTGTTTATTGATTATTTGGAAAACCTGTAAAATCCATGTAGGGGCGACGCATTGCGTCGCCCCTACCGTAAGGAATCCATTATGACCGCATACGTTATCCTCGATATCGAAGTAACCGACCCGATTGGCTACGAAGAATACAAAAAACTGGCCCCCGCCGCCGTAGCCCTGTACGGCGGACGTTATGCCGCGCGCGGCGCGAAAACAGAAACCCTGGAAGGCGACTGGAGTCCCTCGCGCCTGGTCATTCTTGAATTCCCGTCTGTTGAACGCGCCAAAGCCTGGCTTAATTCCCCCGAATACGCTCCCGCGCTTGCCATGCGCCGCCAGTACGCCAAAAGCCAGACGGTGGTCATTGAAGGAGCCTGATTGATGCCTGAAAAACCCATCGCGCGCGGGCGCACCGCTGAAGTTTACGCCTGGGGGCCGGGGAAAATCGCCAAGGTGTATTTTCCCGGCTTCAGCGCCGAAGATGCCGGTTATGAGGCGAAAATCGCGGCGGCGGTGCAAGAATCGGGGGTGGCCTGCCCTCGTTTTTATGAGCAGGTTGAATTCGAGGGACGTCCCGGTTTAATCTATGAGCGGGTCAGCGGCGTCCCGATGTCGGAACTGGTCTTCAAAGGGCCGTGGCGCGTCCCATCCCTGGCCCGGCGGATGGCAAAATTGCACCGCGAAATGCACCAGCCGGTTATTCAGGCCGACTTGCCCAATCAACGCGAAAAATATACCCGGCGCATCGAAAATTCAGAAATCCTGACCGCGCCGCTCAAAACGCGCCTGCTCGAAGTGTACGCAAAAATCCCGGATGAAAGCCGCCTGTGTCATGGCGATTTTCATCCGGGAAATATTTTATCGGCAGGAACTCAAGACCTGGCGATTGACTGGATCGATGTTTCGCTCGGTCATCCGTTGGCAGATGTGGCCCGCACATCGATTTTGCTGCGCGGCATGGCGGCGACGGTGCCGATCCCGCCGGCGCGCTGGCTGGTAAACTGGTTTCACGAGCATTACCTGCGGGCTTATTTTGCCGAGGGCGGCGACCCGGCCATTTACCGCGCTTTACTGCCGATTGTGGCAGCGGCGCGCCTGGCCGAGGGTATTCCCGAATTACAGGGCTGGCTGCTCAGGCAGGCCGAGATATAGATATTAAGGTAATTATTTTGACACGCAGGCCCTGAGCGGAGCGTTCTTCAGCGTAGTCGAAGGGCCGATATGTAAAATTCATTTTCTTAACATC
>DAOUML010000009.1:0-7991 GCA_034411635.1 Anaerolineales bacterium | reverse complement strand
TGATATTCGTACGGCGACATTTATGTCGCCTGAAAGCAAATTCTCACTGTCTTACTCCTAAACGCGACTTGAAAGTCGCGCTACGGTAGGCAGTTACGTCAATCTTGAATTGTAGTTAACGCAATGGGTGACTGTTCCAAATTCGGTAAATGATGGTTGAACTAACAATCTGCCGCAATGAATGACTCGCTGGTATAATAGGGCCGTGTAAACGCTTTCATAAACGAGGTAACCCGTGAATTCACTCATCCCCTTACCCACCCAGGTCAGGCCTGCTGAAGGCAGTTTCTGTCTTTTACCCCACGCCCGCATCATTCTCAAGGATTCTTCCCCCGAAGTCTTCCGTATTGCCGGCCTGCTCGCTGCCGCGCTTCGCCCAGCCACCGGCTTTGAACTTCCTCTGCGGGTCGATTCCACCCTCGCCACCGGAGACATCCAACTCCTCCTCGACACAGACGACGCCTCGCTTGGCGTTGAAGGCTATGAACTTTTAGCCACCCCCGAATCGCTCACGCTGCGCGCATCTGGGGTGGCCGGGCTTTTTTATGCCACCCAAACCCTCAGACAACTCTTCCCACCCGAAATCGAACTTCAGACCGAACAGCCCGGCGCAACCTGGCTCGTTCCCTGCGCCCACATTCGCGATATTCCCCGCTACGCCTGGCGCGGCATGATGCTCGATGTTGCCCGGCACTTCTTCCCGCTCGAAACCGTCCGGCGGCTGATTGATTTGCTGGCTTACCACAAAATCAACACCCTGCACCTGCACCTGAGCGACGACCAGGGCTGGCGCATTATGATTGAATCCTGGCCCTGGCTGGCCCTGCATGGCGGCTCCACCGCCACCAATGGCGACCCTGGCGGCTACTACACTCAGGAGCAATACCGTCAGTTGGTAGATTATGCCGCCCAGCGCTACATCACCATCGTCCCTGAAATCGACATGCCCGGCCATACCAACGCAGCCCTGGCTTCTTACGATGAACTGAACACTGATGAAAAATCGCCCTCGCTCTATACCGGCATCAAGGTTGGCTTTAGTTCGCTCGCGGTTCACAAAGAAATCACCTACCAGTTTGTAGAAGATGTGGTGCGCGAACTCGCGGCCCTGACCCCCGGCCCTTATCTGCACATTGGCGGCGATGAAACCCACGCCACTACCGAAGAAGATTACATCGCCTTCATTCAACGCGTGCAGCAGATTGTCCGCAAGCATGGCAAACGCATGATTGGCTGGGAGGAAATCGGCAAAACCAACCTCGCCCACGATTCGCTCGCCCAATACTGGTGGAACCGCGAAGTGGCTGCCAAAGCCGCCGCCCAGGGCGCGGGTGTTATTCTTTCCCCGGCTTCACGCGCCTACATGGACATAAAATATCACGAATTTACCTCCCTCGGCCTGAATTGGACCGGCTCTTACACCGAACTACGCGATGCCTACGAATGGGAGCCTCTCGAAATCTTGCCAGATGCGCCTCCCGAACAAATTCATGGCATAGAAGCCGCTCTATGGACCGAAACCATCTTCACTCAGGGCAATCTCGATTTTATGCTCTTCCCCCGTCTGTGTGGATACGCCGAAATTGGCTGGTCGCCGCGCGAGGGCCGCGACTGGGAATCGTACCGCCGGCGGTTGGCTGAACATGGCAAACGGTTGCAAAATCTGGGCGTACAGTTTTACCGTTCTGAACAGGTGGACTGGTAGTTTTCTGCGCCTGAATGCAGCAGACGCTGATTATGCTGGCGGGCTTGCGAAAAGTCCGCCAGCGTTCCGTTAAAGGCCTGGGCGAAGCGGCTGGCAATATCGCGGCTGGTAAAACTCAACACAGAAGGACTGCAACAAGGCGCAACCATGCTTTGCAGCACATACCAGGCCTGGTTGGCGTTTACAATTGTTCCGTAAAAAAAATCAGTCGCAATAGCGCTGGCAGATGGATGCGTTGCAAGGGCCATCAGCCCGCAATGCGGACAACAGGTTTTCTTTTGGGTTCCATCTGCCATGTGCAGGGTAAACGCCAGCCTCGCATGAATTCCGCGCTGACATTGCAGACATCCCTCGCCATGAGTATTTTCCAGCCGGGCAATGCCGCCAGGAATTTTTTGAGCCAACCCCAGTTGGGTCAACGCATCCAACTCGCGATAGGCCGTTGCTTTTGAGATATTGAAAGACGTTTGCAAATCTTGCGGACTCAGGTGCTGATTGCGCATCAAAAGGTTAAGAACTTCACGCTGACGGGGTGATAAGTTTTTCATCCGGTTTCGCCTTGAATTTTTCGTCTTGAGATTTATAATTAGGCTTAATTCTCAAATTTTCTCATATTTTCTCAAAATTTCAAGGAGAACACACAATGAAACGATTTTTCATCCTGGCGTTAATTTTGGTCATTGGGCTGGCGGCTTGCGCCTCCGAGCCAGAGGTAGTAGACCTGGGCGAACCAGCCGTTGCGCGCAGCGGCATTGAAATTTATCAGCCCTGGGTGCGCTCGGTTGCCATGAAGGCAGATTCGGGGGATGGCGCGCATAGCGGAACTGTAACCGGCGCATTTATGCTGATTAAAAACACAACCAGCGAAAATGATACTCTGGTTAGCGCTTCGACAGACATGGCCGCTCAGGTTGAAATTCATGAGACCACCATGAAGGATGATGTGATGTCGATGGCTGAAGTGTCTGGCATCGACATTCCCGCCAATGGGCAGGTTGAACTCAAACCCGGCGGCTATCACATTATGCTGATTGGCGTGAAACAGGCCTTGAAAGAAGGGCAGACTGTTACTTTGCGGCTGGTTTTTCAGAATGCCGGCCAAGTGACGGTGGAAGCCGAAGTCAGGAAGCCGTAACAGGGAAAATTTCATGAATCGTCAAACCATCTTGTTTGCTTCGCTGGCCTTGCTGTTTATCGCCGCCTTGTTTGTTACCCAAACCCTGATGCCGCCGCGCATGAATGGCTCGCTGATTGACCCGCCTCTGGTTGTTGACGATTTCACCCTGCATTCGGTAGGCGGCCCGGTATCGTTGAGCGATTTTCGCGGTCAATACATCATCCTGTACTTTGGCTATACTTCCTGCCCCGATATTTGCCCCGATAGCCTGGCAAAATTCCGCGAAGCGCTCTCAAAACAGGGTGAACGCGCTTCAGAAGTTCAGGTGATTTACGTTTCGGTAGACCCTGCCCGTGATTCGATTGAATACTGTGATGTGTATGCCAAACGTTTCAGCCCCGATTTTCTTGGCATTACTGGCAGCGAAGCCGAAATTGCGGCAGTAACCGCCAAACTGGGTATTTTCTACCAGTTAAATCCGCCAGACGATGGCGGTTTCTATACTGTCGACCACACTGCCTCGGCTCTGATTCTGGATCGTCAGGGCAACCTGATTCTAACCTGGCCCTACGGCCTGACCCCCGACCAGATGGAAGATGACTTGCGCGTCCTGCTGCGAAAATAAGGTTGAGCAAAAAGATACCCGAAAAAGCCTGATGCGGCATAAATCGCCCCATCAGGCTTTTTCGACGGTTAAAACAAACCCTTCCGCGCCTTTTGCCCAACTTCTGCAACCGGATGCGCCTGCATAAACGTATCTGATTCGCCGAGCATGCGGAAGATTGCGCCGATAACCCCGCGCCGCATCTGACTGCCGCCTTGCGAAGCGTGGCAGGCGCTTGCCAGGGTCTTCTTTTCGGCAACAGGGCTGTAGTCGATGCGAACATGGGTGGGGAAATCGACATTTGCCAGCGATTCCAGGTCGATATCGCCATTGCGGCCCCATTTTTTCGGGTCTTTGCCAAACAGGCGGATCAGGGTGACGGCAAACTTGAGAAAACCGCGCGGAATGGTGTGGAAGTAGAGCCGGGCCGGTTGAAACGGCGCGCCAGCCTCGGGGTGATAGGCTGCGTCCGCCGCTTTTTCGAAGGCCAGCACCGTCGCCTGGTGAATGTGGATATGGTCGGGGTGGCGGTATCCCCCAATTTCGTCAAAAGTTAAGACAACCTCCGGCTTGAGTTGGCGGATATATTCCACAACTTTGAGCGCGACTTCTTCGATGGGGGCGTTGATTTGCGCATCGGGGTGCTGGTTATCGGCGGAACCGGGCATGCCGGAATCGCGGTAGTCGAGAAAAAAGACACTCCGCAAGCCGAGATGCCCGGCAGCGCAGCGCAGTTCGTCTTCGCGCAAAGCCGCGATGGAGTCGTAGCCGTCCAGGTGGTGTGGGTCAACCGTCCCGGCTTCGCCGCGCGTGGCGCAAATCAGGTAGACGGGATGACCCTGGCTGGCGTACAGGGCCAGGGTGCCGCCCATGCCAAACGATTCATCGTCGGGGTGGGCCAGGACGGCCAGGATGGTCTTTTTGTTGCTCATGTTTGCTCCATGTATTTGTGAAATTTTGGCAGCAATAAGACAAATTTTGTGTATGGCGCGCGCGCCATACACAAAATTTGAAACTTTTTTGATCGGGTATTGATGAAATACGAAATTCGATAAGTCTTGTCCATTATAATCAGACAATCTAAAAATTTCGTCAGAAAATGGAGATGCCATGAAATTTGAAACCCTCGCCATTCACGCCGGGCAGGAACCCGACCCGCAGACCGGGGCGGTGATGACGCCCATCTACCAGACCTCGACTTACAAACAGGATGGGGTTGGCAAGCCGCGTAACGGCTATGAGTATTCACGCACCCAAAACCCGACCCGCGCCGCCCTGCAGGATTGCCTGGCCGCGCTGGAAGGCGGCGGATTCGGATTTGCTTTCGCTTCGGGCCTGGCGGCCACCAATACGATTTTACAGATGCTCCAGAGCGGCGACCATGTTCTGGCCGGGAACGATGTGTACGGGGGAACCTTTCGGCAGTTCGACAAGGTTCATCGCCGCTTCGGGTTGGATTTTGCCTATGTGGATACGACCGATCCTGAGAACGTTGCCGATGCGCTCACTCCCGCGACGCGCATTGTCTGGCTGGAGACGCCGACCAACCCGCTGCTTTCCGTGACCGATATTCGCGCGGTGGCTGAAATTGTCCACGCGCACCCTGCCAGGCCGTTGCTGGTGGTTGATAACACCTTTGCAACCCCTTACCTCCAACAACCCCTCGAACTGGGTGCTGACCTGGTGGTGCACTCGCTGACTAAATACCTGGGCGGCCACTCAGACGTAGTGGCCGGGGCGGTGGTGGCGCGCGACCCGGCCCTGGCCGAGCGCCTGGCCTTTTTGCAAAACGCCGCCGGAGCCGTGCCAGGGCCGCTGGATTGCTTCCTCGTTTTGCGCGGAATAAAAACCTTGCCAGTGCGTATGGATCGTCACGCCGAATCAGCCTTGCGGATAGCCAATATGCTCGAAGCGCACCCAAAGGTTGAGCGGGTGATTTACCCGTTCCTGTCCTCGCACCCGCAATTCGGGGTGGCGCGGGCCCAAATGCGTAACGGTGGTGGGATGATTTCTTTCACGCTGAAAGATGGCCCTCGTGCCGCTTTGCGCGTAGCCGAGAAAGCAGAAATTTTTACCCTGGCGGAATCGCTGGGCGGGGTCGAGTCGCTGATTGAAGTCCCGGCGGCGATGACTCATCTTTCGACGCAAGGCTCGCAACTGGAAGTTCCGGCCAGTTTGGTGCGCCTTTCGGTGGGGCTGGAGCATCTCGACGATTTGATGGCCGATTTGGAGCAGGCGTTAGGGGATTAACTATGGCAGCACCGTACTGCCCATCAAGTACCTGTCACACTCCCGTGCCGCACCTCTACCCTCGTTAATCGCCCAGACGACCAGGCTTTGGCCGCGGCGCATGTCTCCCGCAGCAAAGACGCCGGGGATGTTGGTGTTGAATTTGCCGTGTTCGGCTTTGGCGTTGCCGCGCTCGTCCTGTTCGACGTTTAACTTGCCCAGCACGGTCTCTTCCGGGCCGAGGAAACCCATCGCCAGCAGGACGAGTTGGGTCGGGTAAACCTGTTCGCTGCCCGGCACATCGCGTGGGATGAAGCGTCCGTTCTCGTTGGCCCATTCGACCTGCACGGTATGGACTTCCTTGACATGACCGGCCTCGTCGCCGACAAAACGTTTGGCGGTGACGGTGTACTGGCGCGGGTCGGCTCCGTACAGGGCTTTGAATTCTTCCTGTCCGTAATCGAGTTTGTAGACTTTCGGCCACTCCGGCCAGGGATTGTCGGCGGCGCGTTGATCGGGCGGGCGGGACAGGATTTCGAGCTGGGCCAGGCTGTTGCAGCCGTGCCGCAGCGAGGTGCCGACGCAGTCGGTGCCGGTGTCGCCGCCGCCGATCACGACCACATCCTTGCCCTCGGCGCTGATGAATTCGCCGTAGCCGGAGCGTTCTTCCCAGCCGACCTTTGGCCCGCTCCCGTTTAATAGGTGACGGGTGTTGCCCTGTAAAAATTCCATCGCAAAGTGGATGCCTTTCAGGTCGCGGCCTTCAATCGGCAGATCGCGCGGACGGGTTGCCCCGCCGCACAGGACAATCGCGTCGAACTCGGTGCGCAGTTCCTCGGCGGGTTTGTCTTTGCCGATTTCGACCCCGGTGACGAAGGTGATGCCCTCTGCCGAGAGCAAATCGACCCGGCGTTGGACGATGCCCTTGTCCAGTTTCATGTTCGGGATGCCGTAGGTCAGCAGTCCGCCGATGCGGTCGGCGCGCTCGAAGACCGTCACCAGGTGACCGGCGCGGTTCAACTGCGCGGCGGCGGCCAATCCCGCCGGGCCGGAGCCGACCACGGCCACCTTTTTGCCGCTGCGGAAGGGCGGCGGCTCGGGCAAAATCCAGCCTTCTTCGAAGCCTTTATCGACAATCGCGCATTCGATGCTCTTGATGCTGACCGCTTGGCCCATGCGCCCGGCGGTACACGAGCCTTCGCAGGGAGCCGGGCAGACCCGCCCGGTGAATTCGGGGAAGTTGTTGGTCTTGTGCAATCGGTCAAGGGCCATGCGCCACTGTCCGCGATAGACCAGGTCGTTCCATTCGGGAATCAGGTTGTTGACCGGGCAACCCGCCGCCATGCCGCTAATCATCTGTCCGGTGTGGCAGAACGGAATGCCGCAATCCATGCAGCGCGCGCCCTGGGTTTGCAGTTTCTCCTCCAGCACGGGCAGGTGGAACTCGTTCCAGTCTTTGATGCGCTCCTCAGGGGCGCGGTCGGGGGGAACTTCCCGCTGGTATTCGATAAATCCGGTTGGTTTTGCCATAATCATTCTCCAATTTCACGCAAAGCCGCAAAGGCCGCCAAGTTTTTTGTTTGGCGATTTGTTGTCATTTCGAAGGAGCCGCGTAGCGGCGACTGAGAAATCTTGCGCGATATATTAAGATTTCTCGCCGCAAAGCGGCTCGAAATGACAACCAAAGAACTTAATTTCCGCTCACTCTCGCAACATCGTTTTTATTCATCTCAAAGGCCGCCATGACAGCCTCCTCGCCGCTCAGGCCCTGGGCTTCGACGGCCTTGAAGGCCTCCAGGGCGCGTTTGTAGTCTTTGGGCATGACCCTGACAAAGCGCGGCGCGAGCGACTTCCACTCTTTCAGCACCCGCGCGGCCAGTTGGCTGCCGGTCAGGGCGGCGTGACGGTCGATCAGGGCTTGCAGTTCGGCCTGCTCTTCGGGTGTCTCGACCCGCTCCAGGTCGACCATGTCCTGGTTGCACTTGCCGGCAAAATCGCCGCGCTCGTCGAAGACATAGGCGATACCGCCGGACATGCCCGCCGCGAAGTTGCGGCCAGTCTTGCCCAGCACCACCACGCGTCCGCCGGTCATGTACTCGCAGCCGTGGTCGCCCAGACCCTCGACCACGGCCGTTGCGCCGCTATTGCGGACGGCGAATCGCTCACCGGCCATGCCGCGAATGAAAGCCGCGCCGCTGGTCGCGCCGTACAGGGCGGTATTGCCGATGATGATGTTTTCCTCGGCGGCGAAGGTCGAGCCATGCGGCGGATAGACGACGATTTTTCCGCCCGAAAGGCCTTTGCCGACGTAATCGTTGGAATCGCCCTCCAATTCG
>DAOUML010000008.1:0-7842 GCA_034411635.1 Anaerolineales bacterium | reverse complement strand
CGCTGCCGAAGGTGACAAGATTGACGCCCAGTTTGCGAGCGACGTGGATACCGCGCTTGACCAGTTCGATGCGCCGTTTGCGCCCGGCCAGGTCGGGGGTCATCAGGGACGGTTCGTGCGGGCGCTGGGGGGTGAAGAAATGCGAGGCGGTGGCAACGCAGGCGGCCCGCACGCGGCCCGAATCGAGGCGCTTTTTGACGTTTGCGAGGTCGTCATCGCTCAGGTCGAAGGGGTTGAACTGGTCTCGGTGGAAGGAAATTTCGATGCCGGGGTAGCCGGCCTTTTCGACTTCGTCAATGGCGGTCAGGAAGTCGAGGTTGGTCAGGCCGAAGGTACTGTAGCTAAGTTGAATCATGGCTGTCTGCTCCGTTTGGGGAGGCGGGATAAATCCCTGCCTCAGTTCGTGTAAGTCGGCTTCAGCCGACTCTGTTTGGTAGCCCGAAGGGCTTTTTTGTCATGAGGCAGGGCTTCAGTCCGCCGGTCAATGCGTTCAAAAGCCAAATGGTTGAATAGAGACATAATGAACAATCAGTCTGCCATTCTAGTAAATTATGGAAGCAGGGTCAAGAGGTGGGGCGCGGTTCGGAGCAACCGGCCTCGCCCGGACGTTAACGTCCGGGCTATTCATACAAAGCCCGCTGAAGCGGACTAAGGAAATCACTCCGAAAAAAGATTCAACGTGCAAGCAACCCTTCGAGTCGTTCCCGGACTCCCGGCCATTCGCTGTCGATGATGCTGAAGTAGACCGAATCGCGCTTGTGACCGTCGGGCAGCAGCATGTGGTTGCGTAGAATCCCCTCGCGTTTTGCGCCGATGCGTTCGATGCCGCGCAGGGAGCGTTCGTTGCGGGCGTCGGTCTTGAACTGGACGCGGATACAGCCGAGCGTTTCGAAGGCGTGGCAGAGCAGCAGGTATTTGCATTCGGTGTTGACGCCGGTGCGCTGGAATTCGGGCGCGTACCAGGTGCCGCCGATTTCCAGCCCACGGTCTTTGGGGCGGATATCCATATAGCGGGTGGCCCCGGCGATTCGTCCGCTTGGTTTGTGGATGACGGCGAAGGGCAGGTCGGTTCCGGCGGCCTGTCTTTGCAGGATGTCCTGCACCCAGGCTTCCATCGCGCCCGGCAGGCTGAGATTGCCATAGAGCATGTAGCGCCAAAGGGCGGAGTCGCTGCCAGCCTTGGCCAGTCCTTCGCTATGGGAGGCGCTGAGCGGCTCCAGGCGGACCAGTTTGCCTTCGAGGGTGATGGGGGAGAGGGGGAAGTTGGTCATGGTGTTATTTGTTCACGCAACACTTGCCCTGCCGTCTCGCACCGGCGTGCTCGCGGCACGAACGGTGGCGGGCAGTGCCAGGGAGGCGCAAAGTCCGCCAAGTTTTTTTAAAGTTTTCTTTGCGGTCTCTGCGGCTTTGCGTGGCCATAGCATTTACTACCTTTTGCGGCGGAGGATTATCCGCAAAATCATAGCCACTTCCGAGACGCGCAGGAGGACGAGGCCGAGGGCGTAGACCGTGCCGCCCAGGGTGACGCCGCCCAGCCCGGCCAGCCAGGGGTTGAGTTCAGCCGCCAACCCGTTCCAGGCCAGCAGGGACGCGCTCATGGCGGCGGCGGCCAGGCCGAAGCGCAGCAGGCCGTCGAGCAGGGCGCGTCCGTGCACGCCGCCCAGTCGCTTGCGCAGGATGATGAAGAGAATCAGCACTTCGAGCGCGGTTGCCAGCGAATTGGCCAGGGCCAGCCCGCCGTGCGGCATCCAGCCGATTTGACGGAACCAGGCCGAAAGGACGAAACTCAGCACCACGTTCAGGCCCATCGCCAGCACGCCGACCACGACCGGGGTTTTTGTGTCTTGCTGGGCGTAGAAGGCGCGGGTGAGTACCTCGTAGAGGGCGTGGCCGACCATCCCGGCGGCGTACCAGGCCAGGGCCCAGGCGGTCATCTCGACGGCGGCAGCGCCGAATTCGCCGCGCTGGTAGAGCATGGCGACAATGGGCGTGGCGAGCAGGATTAAGCCGAGGCTGGCGGGCAGCGAGAGCATCAGCACGCCGCGCAGGGCGGAGGTCAGGGCGGCGCGCATTTCGTCCTTTTTGCCGAGGGCGAATTGGGCCGAAAAAGTCGGCATGACGGCGATTGCCACCGATTGCGCGATGACGGCCTGGGCCATGAGCATGAGCATGAAGCCGTAGGTCAGGCCGGCCACGCTTCCGACTGGCATTTGAGATGCCAACCGGATATTGACCCAGAAATTCAACTGCACTACGCTTGCGCCCAGCACGCGCGGCCCCATTAAGCGCAGGACTTGCCGGACGAGGGGATTCTTCAGGTCAGTGAGCAGTTTCCAGTGTTCGGTGGGCAAGTCCTGAGCCGCTGGGTCGAGTGGCGCAACCGTATCGAGACCGGAGCCAACAGTTTTTGGCGTCGTAGTCGAAGTGCCTGCCCTGAGCCTGTCGAAGGGATGGTTTTCAGCATTTAGTAACTTTAACAGCGTGGGCAGTTGAATGAGAAGATATAACCCCGAACCAATCACCACGCCCCAGGCCAGGCCATAGATGCCCAGCCAGCGCGCCAGCACCAGCACGCCGAAAATTTGCCCGATCTGGTACATGGCGGCGGTTAGTTGCGGGATGAGGAAGATGCGGTGGGCGTTGAGAATTCCGACCAGCAGACCGCCCAGGCCGAACAAAACGGCGGAAATCAGTTGGATGCGCAGCAGGTCAACCGTCAGCGTGAAGAGGGCCGGGTCGGCGGCGAAGCCGGGGGTGAGCAGGTAGCGGACAATCTGCGGGGCAAGGATCGCCGCGATGACGGCGACCAGGACGAGGGTCAGCGTGAGCAGTCGCGCCAGGGAAGCGACCAAATTCCAGGCGGCGGCTTTTTCGTCCTTGATGAGTAGTCCGGTGAAGGTCGGAATAAAGGCGGAACTGAGCGCGCCGGCGGCCATCAGGGTAAAGATGGTTTCGCTGACGCGATTGGCGGCGAAGAAGGCGTCCAGTTCGGCGGCGGGGAATGGGCCCGCGACCAGGATGCCGCGCAGCAGGCCCATGATTTGGCCGAAGAGAATGGCAATCGCCACTGTGCCGGCGGCGCGGAAGAGGCTGGTTTGGTTGGTTTGGGTCACGGGGCGATTATACCTGCCTCAGCCCATAAATTGCGTTTTTTGCTTCTGCTAAAACATTTGTGCTATAATAACTGCTTGCCTTTTCCCTTTCAGTGGTTCACGAAAGTTGGGTTCATTGCAAACTATTCGTGTGCTGCTAACAATTTATCATAGCGAGGCGTTATGTCATCCAATATCATTCGTGTCGTTGGCGCGCGCCAGCACAATTTGAAAAATATCACCGTCGAAATCCCGCGCGATAAACTGGTGGTCATTACCGGTCTTTCTGGCTCTGGCAAGTCGTCGCTGGCGTTTGATACGATTTTTGCCGAGGGTCAGCGTCGTTATGTCGAATCGCTTTCGGCCTATGCGCGCCAGTTCATCGGGCAGATGGACAAGCCGGATGTGGACTACATCGACGGCCTTTCCCCGGCTGTGTCCATCGACCAGAAATCGACCAGTCACAATCCACGCTCGACGGTGGGTACCGTTACCGAAATTTATGACTACCTGCGGCTTTTGTATGCCCGAATCGGCATTCCGCACTGCCCGGTTTGCGGACGGGTCGTCGTCAAGCAATCGGCGCAGGAGATTGTTGAGGCGATTGAGAAACTGCCCGAAGGCGAGCGGATTCTGATTCTGGCCCCGGTGGTGCGCGGACGCAAAGGGACGTACCAGGCCGTTTTCGAGGAAATCCGCAAGGCCGGTTTCGTCCGCGCCCGGGTGGATGGCAAAGTCGTCAACCTGGACGATGAAATCGAACTGGATCGCTACAAACAGCACACCATTGAAGCCGTTGTCGACCGCATCGTCATCAGCCGCCCCGAAGAAGAGGACGAACGCACCTCCGCCCGCACGCGTTTGACAGATTCTGTCGAAACGGCGCTGAAGTTTGGGGAGGGGTTTGTTACGGTTGCGAAAATCGAACCTGGAAAATCGATGCTCGATACTGGAAATTCGATATTAGATACTGGAAATTCGATACTCGATACTCGATACTCGAACACCGAATCTCGAATATCGAATAACGAATCCTCGAATACCGACCTCCATTTCTCCGAACATCTCTCCTGCCCCGAACACGGCATTTCGCTGGGCGAAATTGAGCCGCGCACGTTTTCGTTTAATACCCCGCAGGGAGCCTGCCCCGAATGCCAGGGACTCGGCTCGAAACTGGAAATTGCCCCGGAACGCGTAATTGACGAAGAAAAATCGCTCGAAGATGGCGCAATTATGGCGATGGAATGGACCAGTTCCAAAGATGATGGCGGCTATTACTGGCAAATCCTTTCGGCGGTGGCAAAGCATTATCATATTGACTTGCGCAAACCGTTCAAGGATTTGCCCGAAGCGCAGCGCAAACTGGTTTTGTATGGCACGAAAGGCGAAAAATTTACCATTCACTACCAAAACCGCGAGGGACGTAAAGCCACCTGGGAGACAGATTTTTCAGGCGTCATCCCCAACCTGGAGCGGCGCTACCGCGAGACCAACTCGGAATATATTCGCTCGAAAATCAGCGAATACATGAGCGACCGTCCTTGCCCCTCCTGCCAGGGCAAACGTCTGCGCGCCGAAGCGCTGGCGGTGACGGTGGCGGATGCCAATATCTTGCAGATTACCGAGTGGCCGGTGAATAAATCGCTCGAATGGGCCCAAAAACTGAACCAGGACGAGGTGCTTACCCCGCGTCAGAAAGCCATTTCGGAACGAATTCTCAAGGAAATCAGTTCGCGGCTCGGATTTCTGGTCAATGTCGGGTTGGATTACCTGACCCTGAATCGTTCCGCTGCCACGCTTTCGGGTGGCGAAGCGCAGCGCATTCGGTTGGCAACCCAGGTTGGCTCGCGGCTGGTGGGCGTCTTGTATGTGCTGGATGAACCTTCGATTGGCCTGCACCCGCGCGACAACGACCGCCTGCTCGAAACCCTGCGCGGGTTGCGCGATTTGGGCAACACCGTCCTGATTGTCGAACATGACGACGAGACCATCCGCACCGCCGATTGGATTATCGATCTTGGCCCGGCGGCGGGCGAGCATGGCGGCCAGGTGGTGGCCGAAGGCACGCCAGCGGCGATTTTGGCAAATGAAAACTCACTCACCGGGCAATATCTTTCGGGCAAGAAAAAGGTCGAAATCCCGGAAAAGCGTCGAAACGGGAGCGGCAAGAGCCTGAAAATTGTTGGGGCAACGGCGAACAATTTGAAGGGAGTCAGCGTCGAAATCCCCCTGGGGCGGCTGGTTTGTATTACCGGCGTCTCTGGTTCGGGCAAATCGACCCTGATGACGGATGTCCTGCACGCCGCGCTGGCGGCCAAACTGATGGGCGCGCACACTCACCCCGGCGCGCATGAGCGCATTGAGGGCATCGAGAATCTCGATAAAATCATCAATATCGACCAATCGCCGATTGGGCGCACCTCGCGCTCGAACCCGGCCACCTATACCGGCCTGTGGGACGAAATTCGCAAACTGTTCGCCGAACTGCCCGAAAGCAAAATTCGCGGCTACAAACCGGGCCGTTTCTCGTTCAATGTGCATGGCGGACGCTGCGAAGCCTGCCAGGGGCAGGGCGAGTTGCGCATCGAGATGCAGTTTTTGCCCGATATTTATGTGCCCTGCGACGTGTGTCACGGCAAACGCTTTAACCGCGAAACCTTGCAGGTGGCTTTCAAAGGCTACAATATTGCTGATGTGTTGAACATGACGGTTGACCACGCGCTGGAGGTCTTTGGCGCGTTCCCGCAGATGATTAATAAGTTGACGTTGTTGCAGGAAGTGGGCTTGGGGTATGTGCGCGTGGGGCAGAGCGCGAATACGCTTTCGGGCGGCGAGGCCCAGCGCGTGAAACTCTCGAAGGAACTCTCGCGCCGCGCCACAGGACGCACCCTGTATGTGCTGGATGAGCCTTCAGTGGGCCTGCACGCCGCCGATGTGCATAAATTGATCGAGGTGTTGCAACGGCTGGTCGGCACGGGCAACTCGGTGCTGATTATCGAACACAATCTCGACATCGTTAAAGTGGCCGATTGGGTTGTGGATTTAGGCCCCGAAGGCGGCGACGCGGGCGGGCAAATTATCGCCGAAGGCACGCCGGAAGATGTGATGAAGGTGAAGGAGAGTTACACCGGGCAATTCCTGAAGGCGCATTTGGCAAACGCCGGGCAGTAATGCCCTTCGGTAAATAAGATTAGAACGCGGATGACGCAGATTTAACGGATTATCGCGGATTTTTTTGAAAAAATCCGCGGAAATTCGTCTAATCCGTGAAATCCGCGTTCTATTTGTTCTTACGCCGCGTGTTCAGCGCTCAGTTGTCATTTCGAGCCGTTTTTTGGCGAGAAATCTTAACCACATTACGCGAGATTTCTCAGTCGCCGCTGCGCGGCTCCTTCGAAATGACAAGTTTAAAGCAAAATAAGGCAAAAAATACGGCTGAATAGTTACTACGCTGCTAAATCGTTGCGGAATTGCAGGCAATAATGATGAAAGGTATTGCTGACCCAGGCGCTGCCCATCCCAAATGGGGCCAGGCGCTGGTTATCCTGCATCCAGATTTTTTCATCTTTGAGCGTGTAAACCCTGCCCAGTTCGCGGGCAATATCCCAGGCCAGCGGGTAAATCTTGCCGCCCTTTTTTACATTTTTAACGATAATCGTCAGGTAGGCGCGTTCTTTTAAGAGCGGCTTCAGCCCGGTATAAATATCCACCAGCAGGGCCAAAAAAGCCTCGTACTCATGGATATTGCCCAAATCGTGCGGGTCATCCGAATAGACCACATCCAGTGCTTCGGTTTCGCGGCGTTTTTTTTGATTTTCGGCGCCTTTGGCGTGCAGCATGTCCCAGTAGGGCGGGGAGGTCAGGACATAATCGACGCTTTCGGGCGGGATTCCGTACTCGCTGGCCTTTGCCGCGTCGCCGTGGATGACTTTCGCCATCAAGCCCGCGCCGGCTTCCCCTAAACCAACCTGCTCCTGCCCGACCAGTTCTGCCGCGATCTCGGCATATTTGGCGTTTAACTCAATGCCCCAGGCATTTCTCTCGGCCCGCAGCGCGGCAATTAACGTGGAGCCGGTTCCGGCCATCGGGTCAAGCACGGTGCCGCCTTTTTTTGTGAAAAATTCGATAAACTCCTGGGCCATCGTCTCAGGGAATTTGGCCGGGTGCACCAAAACGCCCTTCTTTCGCGGCGGCGGGTTGTGGACAAACCAGGATTTCTGGAACTTGAGCCAGGATTTCGGGTCGAGGTCATTGAGTTTGTTGTTTTTTGGCATGGGCGGATGATACCAGAGTTTGAGGGATTTTTCAGGTGGAGAGCCGCCGAAGCAACAATTTTCAGCCTGGATGTAGCGCGACATTAATGTCGCGGCACGTCTGACGATGCAGAGCACCTTAAATTACAAGAGCCGGGGTCTTGGGCCCGGCTCTTGCACAAAGGAGGAGAAGAAGAAATGTCGCTGCTGTTTGCTGTCTTTAATATATCATTGCCCGCTCAGGCTTGCTTGACGCTTGCCCTATGTTTCCCCGACGATTACCCGACACTTGGGGGTAAAATAACTCCATGCCCACTATCGACCTCGACCAACTGACCCGTCACCGCGCCGAAACCTATTGCCTGCCACCTGAAAAACCAATTCGCACGCCCCAGGCTGCGCTCGAATGGGTCAACCGGCGCGGGTTTGTGTATTTCTGGCCCATCAAGGGCGTCGACTTTCCCAGCCTGTGGACGGCAGTGGTTGGCGAGCGGGCC
>DAOUML010000007.1:0-11611 GCA_034411635.1 Anaerolineales bacterium | reverse complement strand
TCTCTGATTTTAGCATTCGATTTAGTTCGAGCACGTCGCTGGTGCGGGCGCGCAAATTGCGAGTCAGCATGTGAATGGTTCCGAGCGCCACTTCAACATAATCGCTCATCAACTCATAAAAGGGTGCCTGGTCAATCCGCAACAGGGTGGTTTCGTCAATGGCGCGGATGGTGGCGGTGCGCGGCGACGAATCGAGCAGCGACAACTCGCCGAAAACTGCCCGCTCGCCCAACCGGTTGATCACGCGGTTGTCGTCCACGACTTCGACCTGGCCGTGAACGATGACGTACAGGCTCTGGCCGGGTTCGCCCTCGCGCACAATCACCTCACCCGCCAGGGCAGTAACTTCTTCGACCAGTTCAGCCAACTCGGCCAGGGCTTCATCGGGGGTATCGGCAAAAATACTGAGTGTTTTCAAAATAAGGACGCGTTCGACAGTTGATAACATTGGTTTCTCCGTTCCAGGTTCCGCCACCATGCGGGCAAGCAGCGTGACATTGGAAGTTTGCAGATTAAGCGCACGAATATCGGTGTGCGGAATGCCAAAATAGGGCGCGGCAGCCAGCGCGGTGGCGACCAGCCAGGGGTTTTCACGCGCCTGGCTGCCGCTCAGCAATTCCATCAGCCGCCCAGCGGGGCGCAGTTCGGGCTGGCGGTAGGTGCTGCCCATTTTTTTCAGCCGCTCGCGAGGCGGGAAATTTTCGAGCAACGGCACAAACCCGGTTTTGTGGTTGCTTTTCAGGGTCGTATCCATGATTTCGATGGCGTAGGCCGCCCGGCTGGCGTCTTTTTGCAAGATGGCCTGGCGCGCGCGCTCCACCAGCCGGTCATCATACAGGCAGGCGAATAGCGCAAACAGCCGCGTGCGGGTTGTTTCCAGGTCATGCTCCAGGGCGCGGGCCACGGTCTCCGTGTGGGGGGCTGTGCCCAAATCAGATAACCCGGCCAGCAGCCAGGCGCAGCGCCGCAATTCAACCTGGATTTGCGCTTCAAGCGGTTGGGCCGCCTCGCCGCTGGGTTTGAAACGATTGTCACGCAGCGCCGCCAGCACCCGTGAGCGCAGGATGGTGTTGGGAAATTCGAGCCAGCGTACCAGGGTTGGGTTGACCACCTCGCCGCGCATGTGACCGCAGGCCCGCACCAGACGTAGTCGGACGCGATGATGCAGGTTGTCTTGCCTGAGCGCGGCAGTCATGGCGGGCAGGGCCATTTCGCCACCAGAAACCAGCGCGTTGAAGGTCAGGCTGCGGGTTGCAGGCTGTCCGAGGGCGCTGATTATGGCCGGGTAAAGCGCAGGATGCCTGACCTTGCTCGCTGCGCGTAGGGCTGCCTGTCGCACCGCGAGTTGACCATCGCTCAACAAAACCAGCAGGAGTTCGGCCAGCCCAGCATTGGCGCATTCACGCGCCAGCCGCGCTGCTTCCAGCCGGTCAAGTTCCAGGTCGGATGTGGCTAATCCGGTCACAATCTGCGAGACGCTGACAGGCAAGTCTTCCAGTGGATGCGAACGCAGCAGACCAATCAGCGCCCCGGAGCGGGTGGCCGGGTCGGGATGATTGAGCAGATTCAATCCCCTGGACTTTTCGAGCGCCGAAAGCGCGCGGGAGGCGGTTTCACGCGCTTCGGGAAGGGATTCATGCTCCAAAAGTTCTTCCACGGCGGGCAGGGCTTCCGTCACCCGCTCCTTTTCCACCCGCCCTAACACTTCGAGTCGGACTTTGGCGTGCGGCGAAGCGAGCAAACGGGGTAGCGCGATTCGATAAGAAGGATGCTCACTTTTGGCAAGCACATCCAGCGCGTATAAGCATTCAGCGTCATGCGGGCTATGGAGCGCCTGCTGGATGAGTTCCTGGCTGGCCGGGTCGCGCAGGCTGAGTCCTTTTTCACCAAAGCGGCGTTTACGCAGGGCATCGGCCAGGGCGCGCGGGTAATCGCGCGCCATCAACCAGGCGGTCAGGAGCCAGGCCAGGCCAAACAAAATATAAACATAGGCCAATTGGATCACGTTGAACTTGAGCAGGGTGTTAAAAACGAGCAACAGCCCACCCGCCAGACCAATCGCCAGCGGCTGGACAATTCCCTCGGCGATGGTTTGGGCGCGGGCGCGCACTTTCTCGGCCAGGGGCTGATAGGTGAGAGCGAAGGCCGATTGGTCGAGGGAAAATCCCAGTCCTTCGTTGATGAATTTCCCGGCCACGGCAAACCAGAACAGGGGTAGCAGCAGGCTGGCATCCATCGTCCCCGTCAAGGCCAGCAGGATTACCAAAAATGTTACCGTAAGAGGCGTGACCAATAAACCAACGCGCAGGCCAAAGCGCGAGATGATGCGCCCGGTCAGAAAAATGTCGATGACAAAGCCCAGCGCCCCCACCAGTCCGTAAAATCCACCGATAAAGGCCGCCATTGCCTCTGCCGAGGGGTATTGCAGGGCGGCGCGATCGTAGAAAATGTTATCCAGCACAAAATAGGCAATGCGCCAGAGCGAAATCGATGCAAAAATGAGCAGGAGATAGCGACTGCGCAGCAGGGAGGGCGTTGCCGCTGGCGCAGGGCCGGTTTCGGGTACGGGGATGGCTGCGGTATGCGGATTTTGGCGCAGGGTGATTTGCTGGAAGATGAAGCCAAGCAAAAGGCAGAGCGCAATGACCAGATACAGGTTTTCGGTGCCAAAGACAGTCACCAGGGGAGTGGTGAGCGGCCCCATGACTACATAGGCCAGCCACGAGCCAGCGTTCATCAGGCCAAAGATGCGTTTGCCCTGACGCACATCGAAGAGATTACCAGCCAGGGCCCAAAAAGCGGTTGCAGAAATGTTGACCAGGGTCTGCGACCAGACCGGCAGGGCCAACAGCAACCATTTGGAGTTGCTCAGCGCCAGACCCAGGCGCAAGGCCAGCGTTCCGACCAGCAAGAAAAGGATGCACAGCACCAGGAAGCGCGCCAGCGAGGTGCGCTCCGAAATTTTCAAGAACAGGGCGGTGATGGAGGAGACGATGACGGCGATGCCCAAATAAATATAGGGCATGGCCGTCGCATCCCAGGCTGTGAAAAACAAGGCCAGCGAAGCCGATTGTACGAACAGCATGGCTGCGCCAAAGAAGAAATATTGGGCCAGCATGAGCAGCACGGGACGCCCTTCGCCGGGGCGCAGGTTGAGCAGGTTCATGAAGTAGGCTTGCTGCTTCATCCTTTATTCCTCAGCATTCCGCGAAAAATAGAATGCGCTGTTCTTTTGGCATGGTTTCTTTTTCCGGCACGTAGCGTGACTGATGGCTTGTTGTTTCTTTGAAAAATCGCGCGGCAAACGGCAAGGGCAGGCTGTAAACCATTCCCCAGAGCATTTTCCCGACATTAGCCCAAGTATAAGCCAAAAAATTTCACATCCCCTTATTGCCTCCCCGCCCATTTTCGGCTAAACTGATAGAGACAAATCGCGCACAGGCAGGTGGAGAATGGCAGACATCGAATCGCTGACAAGCATATCCTTTCCCCGCGTTACCACTGCGTACCCCATTCTGGGCATAATGGCACACGAGCGGGGTCACATAAAAATTTGTTTTCATTCAGGAGGCCCATCATGTCTTTCACCACCGGTCATGCGCTTGTAATTGGAGTTGGCTTGTACCAGCATATCAGCCAGTACAATGTCCCCATTGCCGCCAGGGACGCCGAAGCGGTCAGCGCGGCGCTGCAAGACCCGGCCCGCTGCGGCTACCCGGCGGGTCAGGTGATATTGCTGACCAATGAGACGGCCACCCGCCAGGCCATTCTTTCAAAACTGGATGACCTGGCCCAAACCCTGACCGCTGAAAACACCCTGTTCCTGTTTTTTGTCGGACATGGCGTCTATGGCACGGACGGCAACTACTACCTGACCACCCACGATACCCGCCTGAAAGCCAGCCGGGTCGAACCAGGGACGGGCGTCAGCGAAAACGAACTGCTCGACAAACTGCGCCAGGTCAAGGCCCGGCGCATGTTGCTGGTCATCAACGCCTGTCATTCCGGCGAACTCTCGCCCAGTTTCGATGTCGGCGACGCGCTCAGCAGCGAAGCGCCGCCCGCCAAGTTGACCGAAGCCCTGCTCTCCACCGGCGAGGGGCGCATCACCATTGCTGCCTGCCGCCCGGAGCAAAAGTCCTGGATTGGAAGCGGCAGCCTGAGCATTTTCAGCCAGGCGCTGGTCAGTGGTTTGAAAGGCGAAGCCCCCAACAGCAAAGGCTACATCAGCGCGTTTGGGCTGTATGAGTACCTTTATCACGAAGCCAGGGAGGCCGCCGCTGAATTGGGACAGGAACAGGAAGCGGAATTGACCGTCATCAAAGGCGTTGGCGCCTTCCCGGTGGCGCTCTATCGCGGCGCGAGCCAGCCCGGCGCGTTTGACCTCGATGAGCCAGCCCCTGCCGGAACCGCTCTGCGCGAAGTCAGCCCCGAGAAAAGCCAGCGCAGTTACCAGCGCTACCAGGCCAGCCTGGTTGGCGACGGCGCAATTGCCCAAGGTCCTGGCGCAAAGGCGGTCGGAAAGGGTGGCATCCTGATCGAGGGCGATGTCAGCGGAAATTTTGTGGTCGGGAACAATAACCGCATCAACGATGGAAAGTAGCCTGCTGGCGTAAAGGCAATCTACATGGCCAAATACAAATCCGCCCTGGGATACAAAAAATGATGCACAATGTCACTACCCTGCGCTTCATTTTTTTGCTACACTATACCTATACCCATTACGGGGACATCCCCATTCACGAGGCCAGCCCATGACCGACCTCCACAAACCAAAGCCAGAAGACTCCCAGGCCGCCGACCAGCGTGGCGATGGGGCCATTGCCCAGGGCCAGGATTCACTCGCTATTGGCGCGGACGGTATCGGCCTGAAAGGCAACGTCGGCGGGCATGTCATCATTCTCCAGGACGGCAGCACCCTCAACCTGGCCGGCCCGGAAGCCCTGCCCCTGTTCTTTCCCACAAAAAGTCCCCTCTCCCCCCGGGAGAGGGCGGAGGGTGAGGGCGAAGGCCGCAAGCGCATCTTCCTCAGTTACAAGCGCGGCGCGCAGCCCGATGAAGCCCTGGCCCTGGCCCTGTACGAATCCCTCAGCGCGGAACACGACGTTTTCATCGACCAAATCATGCCGGTCGGCACGGATTGGCGCGGGCGCATCCAGCGCGAGTTGCAGGCCTGCGATTTTCTCATCCCCCTGCTCTCGGCCAGTTCGGCCCATAGCGAAATGGTCGAGTACGAGGTCAGCACGGCCCACCAACTGGCGCGGACGCGCGAGAGCGGCAGCGGGCCGCGCATCCTGCCGGTGCGGGTGGCCTATACCGCCCCCTTCGATTATCCGCTCAGCGCCTACCTGAACCCACTCAACTGGGCTTTTTGGCGCTCCGAAGCCGATACGCCCGCCCTGGCCGCCGAACTTCGCACCGCCATCAGCGGTGGCGAACTGCGCCTGGCCGATTTGCGCGAAAAACAGGCCCTGCTCCAGCCCGAGCGCGGGCTGCCGCGCCCAACCGCCTCGGCAGACATCAGCCAGATTGAACGGGCAGACGGCACCATCCAGGTCGAATCGCGTTTCTACATCGAGCGGCCCGGCGATGCCATCTGCCAGCGCGAGATCGCGCGCGGTGGGGCGACCCTGGTCATCAAGGCCCCGCGCCAGATGGGAAAATCGTCCATGCTGGCACGCGCCAGCGAGCAGGCCCGCAAACAGGGCCGCGAAGTGGTTTCGCTCGACTTCCAAATTCTCGATGAAGCCGTGCTCTCGGACCCGGCCCTGTTCTTCCAGAACTTTTGCCGCTGGATTGCCGACGAACTCGACCTGGATGAACCCATCGAGCCGACCTGGAGCGCCGGGCTGGGACACGTCCAATCGGCCACCAAATACATGCGCCGTCACGCGCTCAAGGCCCTCGACCGCCCGCTGACCCTGGCCATCGACGAGGTCGACCGTCTCCTGGGCTGTCCGTTTCGTTCGGACTTCTTCGGGATGCTGCGCAGTTGGCACAACAACCGCGCCACCCATCCTGAATGGCGCAAACTCGACCTGGTGCTGGTCATCTCAACCGAACCCTATCTTTTAATTGACGACTTGAAACAATCGCCCTTCAACGTCGGCGAAGTCATCCGGCTGGACGATTTCAGCCTGGCCCAGACCGCCGACCTGAACGACCGGCACGGCAGCCCCTTCGACCCGCCCCAAATCGGACGCTTGCACAAACTGCTCGGCGGGCATCCCTATCTGACCCGCCAGGCGCTCTACCGCGTGGCGGTTGACGAGATGAACCCTGAGAGCCTGTTTGCCCACGCCGCCGACGACGACGGCCCCTTTGGCGACCACCTGCGCCGCCACCTGGCGCGCTTCGCCGAACGCCCCGACCTGGCCCGCGCCATGCTCCAGGTCATCCGCCGCCAGGCCTGCGATGACGACCTGCTCTACCATCGCCTGCACGGCGCCGGCCTGGTGCGCCGCGAAGGCGATTGCGTCGTCCCGCGCTGTGAACTGTATGCCGAGTACTTCGGCAGGCATTTGGATAAATAAAGATGTCATTGCGAACGAAGCGCAGCGAAGTGAAGCAATCTCCGGTTTATCGATAGATACTGGCAGGATGGATTATCCCGTATAACGGGAGATTGCTTCACCGTCCTTCGACTACGCCGCAAAAACGGCGGCTCCGCTCAGGACGGTTCGCAATGACATGATTAACAAGGAGTGTTATGCCCGATCACCCCATCTTCACAGTAGGCGGAACCGTGCAGGCTGGCGGCGGCATTTACCTGCCGCGCCCGGCGGACGACGAACTGCTGGCTCACTGCCTGGCCGGCGATTTTTGCTATGTGCTGACCGCGCGTCAGATGGGCAAGAGCAGCCTGATGGTACGCACCGCCGAACGCCTGCGCGAACAGGAACGCCGGGCCGTCATCATCGACCTGACCGGCATCGGCACGACCCTGCAAGCCGAACAATGGTACCTGGGCATCATCGATAAAATCGTTGAACAACTCGATCTGGACATCGACTACCGCGCCGGATGGGAAAAACACGCTCATCTGGGGGCCACCCAACGCCTGACCCGCTTCCTGCGCGACGAATTATTGGCAGCCCTGAGCGAGCCGCTGGTGATTTTCATCGACGAAATCGACACCACCCTTTCCCTGCCCTTCTCCGATGACTTCTTCGCCGCCATTCGCGCCTGCTACAACGCCCGCAGCACCGACCCGGCCTACAAACGCCTGTCCTTCGTCCTGCTCGGCGTCGCCACCCCCGGCGACCTGATTCGCGACCCCCAGCGCACCCCCTTCAACATCGGCACCCGCATCGACCTGACCGACTTCACCCTCGAACAGGCCACGCCCCTTGCAGAAGGTTTCAATCTCCCCAATCAACAATCTAAAATCACAACTCTAAAATCCGTTCTCTCCTGGACCAACGGCCACCCCTACCTGACCCAGCGCCTGTGCCGCGCCCTGATCGAACACGCCTCTCCCACCGGGACGCGTGCCCGACAGGGTAGAGGGGCAGGGGGTGAGGGCGAGTGGAATGAAACCTCCATCGCCCAGGTAGTCGAACAAACCTTCTTTGGTGAAAAGAGCAAACAAGACACCAACCTGGGTTTCGTGCGCGACATGCTCACCCTGCGCGCGCCGGATGTGCGCAAGGTCTTGCAGGCGTATGCCAAAGTGCGCGCCGGTAAAAAAGTGAAGAACGAAGAGCAATCGCTGGTGGTTTCACATCTCAAAATCTCGGGCGTGGTGCGCGAGCAGGATGGCTTTCTGGCCGTCCGCAACCGCATTTACGAACACACCTTCGACCAGGCCTGGGTTAAAAAATCCATGCCCTCCTCGGTGCCACTGCGCCTGGCCTGGGCTTCCTCGATTGTGGCCGTGATTGCCCTGCTCGTGGCCGGGTACTTTGGCTACCAGGAACTGACCCTCAGCGACGCCGCCCGCGCCGCCCGTTTTGAGACCCGCTTTGCCGAATCCACCACCCCTGCCGGGCAACTCGATAACCTGGCCGGACTGATTCGGCTGGCGGATGGCGCGTATGCCGACCGCGCCCGCGCACTCTTTAACAGCCTTGACCCGCAAAACCAGGCCGCCCTGTTTACGGAAGTGCGTAACCCGGAGGCCCAGGCAACCCTGGCGCGCAATGTTTACCAGTACATTTTTGCCAAAACCAACCTTGAAAATGTATTTGAAACCGACTTGCCCGGCAAGATGAGTCTGGCTGTCAACACTGCCGACCCCAGCCTGGCAAATGAAATCTCTTTGTGGCACGAGGGCCGCATGGCACTGGCAAACCAGGATTACTACGGCGCGTTCAATAAATTGGACTCGGCCCGCAGTATTAACCCGGACAATCATGTTCTGTGGGTGGATCTGGCGCGTACCCGACTTGGTCTCAACAAAGAAACAGATTACCCCGAAATTTTGACCTTGCTCGAACAAAGCGTCCAAAAGGATGAGCAAAGAATCGTTTCTGTTCTTGTGCGTCAATTGTTGAACACTTCTGGCTCCTTTGGCTCCTACTGGCAAGAGCACATCACGGAATATCCGGGGCTGGAAATATTCAAAACAGCAATGGTAGTCATCCCCGCTGGCAGTTTCGAAATGGGCAGCGACCCCGAAACCGCGCTGGCCGAGTGCCAGAAATATCGCGATGATTGTCAATTGGATTGGTATCAGAATGAAGCCCCCATCCACACCGTCACCTTGGACGCCTTCGAGATGGACATTTATGAAGTGACCAATGCCGAGTACGCCCTGTGCGTCGCGGCCGGGGTCTGTTCGCCGCCAGATTTCAGCGGTTCATCCACCCGTGATAGTTACTATGGCGACCCCGCTTTTGATAGCTACCCGGTCATCGCTATCACCTGGTTTCAGGCCGATACCTACTGCTCCTGGCGCGGGGCGCGCCTGCCCACCGAAGCCGAGTGGGAATATGCCGCGCGCGGCGGGTTGGAAGGCCAGAACTACCCCTGGGGCAATGTTTTTGAAGACGGGCAGGCCAATTTCTGTGATACGAACTGTTCCCAAGATTGGGCCAACAAAGACATCAACGATGGCTATCCCGATACTTCCCCGGTCGGTAGTTACCCGCCCAATGCTTACGGCCTGTACGACATGGCTGGCAATGTCTGGGAATGGACGGCCGACTGGTACTCCGCCGAATATTATGCTACCGTAGAAGATGGAGTCTTCAATCCTCTCGGCCCGGCAGAAGGTGAAATTCGTGTATTGCGGGGCGGCTCCTGGAACGACAATCCAAACGTCCTGCGTGTGTCCGTTCGCTACAGGAACCTCCCCTCCAACTGGAGCAGCTACAACGGGTTTCGTTGTGTCCGCTGACTTTCTCCAAAGGTTTGTTCTGAATCTCTGGAAGTCTGGTTTTCTGAAAATGCCAATCAAACATGGCGTTCATCTACAAAAAGATGGTTTTCGCCTCCCCGCGAAGCGGGTCGCGTTAAATTTGTAGTGCGATTTCAATGTCATTTCGAGCGATAGCGAGAAATCTTGATCGCCGTCAGCTAGATTTCTCGCCAAAACCGGCTCGAAATGACAATCTTTTGAAACATTGCCCCACGAAAGGCCAGCCCATGAGCCTGTTCGAACAAATGACCACCTTTGAGCACCTCTACCAGGCCTTCCTGCGCGCGAGAAAAGGCAAGCGCGGCCAGGAAGAAATCGCCGCTTTTGAGCGTAACCTGGAACCCAACCTGTTCGACATTCAGGAAAGCCTGCTCGACCAAACCTACCAGCCGGGCGGCTACCGCAGTTTTTACCTTACCGAAGCCAAACGCCGCTTGATTTCAGCCGCCCCTTTTCGCCCCCTCCCAACCTCCCCCAAATACGACTGTAGAGCGTCGAATTTGGGGGAGGGGCACGGGAAGTATGGATAATATCCAACCGCCCGGCTCCCCGTCCCTCAACAGCCTGGAGCCGGGCATTCTATAACGTCAGTTCGGGTGTAAAGAACCCCGGCTTGTTTGTCACCTCGAAGGAGCGTTTTTTAGCGACTGAGAGGTCTTAGCGACTGTCAGCCAGGTGTCTCGCTGCGCTCAACATGGCAAATTCTGGCTTAGGGGGTGGGTCGATTTTCTAGCACAGGTTGACAAGTTCGGTTTTATATCGGATAATATACATATCTTGTATATTATCCGATATAAATATGAAAACCAATCTTCTTCACCTCTTTGAAAACATCCCCTACTTTACGATTGAGGCCGTAAAACAGTCGGCGGGAATCGAATCAGCCCATTCTGCGCGTGTCATGCTTCATCGCTGGGCCAAAAGCGGACATATTCTTATGCTCAAAAAAGGGGTTTACATGACTGCCCGGTTTTATGAAAGACACCGCGCCGAACCCCAATTCGCAGCAGCCGTTAGCGCAATTCTGCTGCCACAGTCTTATTTGTCCCTTGAATACGTTTTGCAGCAGCATAACTTGCTGACCGAAGTTACCTACCCGATTACCTGTATAACCCCAAAGAATACGCGCGCGATTACCAATCCCATTGGCACGTTTACCTATCGCAATATCCAGGCCGGTTTGTATGGCGGTTTTTCAATCTCAGAATATTTTGGCATTCGATATGCCACCGCAACCTTGGGAAAAGCGCTCTTCGATTATTTATATCTTCGGCCCATCCCCGCCCATTATCGAAGCAAGAAAATTAACCTGGCTGAAGAATTGCGCTTAAACCTTGACGAGGTTGCTCCACCCAACCAGCAAGAATTTTCAACTTTTGTCTACAATAGCCAGTCCACAAAAATGGCGCAAATTTTGGAAAATTTCAGGAAACATATATGGCAAACTTGACCCAGCAATTGCAACATTTTCTTGCCCAAAAAGACCCGCTTTTGCCAGCAGAGACCAAACGCATCCTACTCAAGGAAGCCTTACAGGCCTTCGTGCTCGATTTTCTGTATAACCATCCGGTCTATCGCAAACTGAATTTTTATGGCGGCACATGCCTGCACGTCGTTTATGCGCTCAATCGCTTATCTGAAGATATTGATCTGGATAACGGGGCCGAAATAGACCTGACCCATCTGCAAGATGACCTGGTTGGCATGTTCAAAAACACATTGGGCTACCCCAATACGACCTGTAAACCCCAGCAAGGTGAGCACGGTATTTTGCGCCTTACTTTCAAATTTCCAATCTTAAATTCGTTGGGATTATCGGCGTACCCGAACGAATCCCTTCATCTGAAGGTGGAGATCAGTCACCACAAGCAAGTTGCGGTCATTCAGAACACGCCCGTTTTTTATCATGGGCGTAGTTTTGTGCCTGCCCATTTTTCATTGGAAAGCATGATGGCCGGAAAAATGATTGCCTGCCTCGAAAGAAATTTCCAACGCGGACGTGAAGGTGCTTTCATCAAAGGCCGTGATTTCTATGATTTGGTCTGGTTCATGCAGCAAGGCATTCGCCCCCTGGAAGAAAAACTGGCCGCCGATGCTGCGATTCCCTATACGACCGCAAGCGCAATGCTTGCCCTTCACAACAAGATAGCGGCCATTCGCGTTGAAGACCTGGCTCTGGACTTGTTGCCGATGTTTGAATCAAGGCCATTCATCGAAAACTGGCTGCAACATTTCCACGAAAATTTCGAC
>DAOUML010000006.1:0-2102 GCA_034411635.1 Anaerolineales bacterium | reverse complement strand
CGTTTGACGATGCCAAGAAACTTTGCATTCTGAGCAAGGTATGAGACAACATCTATCGCGACACCTCGCTGGCGTGCTTGAGTAAAGAAGTAGAGGCTGTGGTCGGGAACAATAACCTATAAAAAGATGGTTTTCTCCTTCCCTGCCTGTCCTGGCGATCTTTGCCAGGGCGAAGCAGGGTCGCGTTAAATTTTTCCAGACCCTAAAGGTCTCTTTTGCCAAAAATCATCCTTTTATGCGCAAAACGCTTGCCAAATTTCGCCTTGAATAGCCAGGAAGACCTTTAGGGTCTAAAATGACTCTCTATGAACAAATGACCACCTTTGAGCACCTCTACCAGGCCTTCCTGCGCGCCCGCACACTTGCCAAAAACGCAAGTGCAAGAAGGCAAGCGCAAGCAGGAAGAAATCGCCGCCTTCGAGCGCAGCCTGGAACCGGAACTGTTCGACATTCAGGAAAGCCTGCTCGACCAAACCTACCAACCTGGCGGCTACCGCAGTTTCTACCTTACCGAAGCCAAACGCCGCTTAATTTCAGCCGCCCCGTTTCACCCCCTCCCAACCTCCCCCAAATTCGACTGTAGAGCGTCGTATTTGGGGGAGGAGCACGGGAAGTATGGATAATATCCAACCGCCCGGCTCCCCGTCCGTCAAAAGCCTGGAGCCGGGTATTTTTTGTAAAACACCACCAATGCGGGGGACATGCCGGCGATTGGCTAAAACCACACATAGCGATAAATTGAAATTCATTCTTTACAAATATGCACCAATTTTGTAAAATGAAATCATGAATACCTTTCCCCGCACCATCTTCCCGGCCCTGAAAGAGGCCCTGTCCGACCAGCGCGCCATTGTGATCACCGGCATGCGCCGCACCGGCAAAACCACTTCCCTGCGCTGGCTGTTGGAACAGGTTGAATCCGCGAACAAAATCTATCTCGACCTGGAACGGCTCGACCAGCGCGCCGTCTTCGAGGAAAGCAATTACGACCTGGTGCTAGACTACCTGCGCAATCGCGGCCTGGACAGCGGCCGGCCCATGACCGTCGCGCTGGATGAAATCCAGTATGTCCCCAACCTGCCGAGCGTGGTCAAATACCTGCGCGATAATTACGGCATCAAGTTCCTGCTGAGTGTGTCGAGTTCCTTCTACCTGAAAAACTATTTCAGCGAATCGCTGGCCGGGCGCAAGGTTGTCTTCGAGATGTTCCCGCTCAGCTTTGGCGAGTTTCTTGGCTTTCGCGGTGTGCCGTTTCGCCGGCGCGAGAGCCTGGCCGGGATGCGCTTCGACCCGCATGAGTACGAGCGGCTCAAGGGCCTGTACGAAGAATACGTTACCTTCGGGGGACTGCCGGATGTGGTCATCGAATCCCGTCCGCAGGCGCGGCGCGACATCCTGAGTGATATTTTCTCGTCGTACATCAACATCGACGTGCGCGCCCTGGCCGATTTCCAGAAAATTGGCGAGTTGCAGCAGCTCCTGCGCCTGCTGGCCCTGCGCATCGGCAATAAGCTCGACATCAGCAAACTGGCCTCGGTTACCGGTCTCTCCCGTCCGACCGTGATGCAGTACCTGGACTTCCTGGAGATGACCTATGTCATCCGCCGGCTACCGGCTTTTGCCGGGGGCGATAAACCCGCCGCGCTGGGCAAGAAACTGTACTTCTGCGACAACGGCCTCGCCAGTGTGCTGGCCACCATCAGCGAGGGAGCCGCCTTCGAGAATGCGATTTGCAACCAATTGCGGCCTTATGGCGGCTTGAGCTACCTGGCCAAAGGCAGCGAGTACGAGGTCGATTTCATCCTGAGCCGGGACAATACGACCGCCGGGCTGGAAGTCAAATACCATCCGATCCAATCGGATGACCAGAAACTCAAACGAATCGCTGCCAGGCACGGCCTGGGCGAGTCCTGGTTGGTGGGCAAGTACCCGACCCCGGGCTTCTCAGATTTCATTTGGGGTGGATCCATTTTCTAGTGCTGGCCCTGCGCGACAAGATAGCAGCCATTCGCGTTGAAGACCTGGCTCTGGACTTGTTGCCGATGTTTGAATCAAGGCCATTCATCGAAAACTGGCTGCAACATTTCCACGAAAATTTCGAC
>DAOUML010000005.1:0-29586 GCA_034411635.1 Anaerolineales bacterium | reverse complement strand
ATCCCAACTGCCGAAGTAGCCGCCGGCTTCCTTGAAGATGACCGGGAAGGGGCCGCAGTCCCAGATGTTCATGATCGGGTCGAGCATGGCTTCGGCGCGTCCGGTGGCGACGCACAGGTAGCCGTAGGCGTCGCTCCAGCCGCGGGAGGCGTAGGCGGCGGCGTTGAGGCGTTCCCAGGCTGGGCCGCGTCCATATTTGCTCATGTTGCGGGCGTTGGTGTAGCAGACGAAGGCCCGGTCGAGGTTGGAAATCTCTGACACGCGCGCGCGGCGGCCATTCCACCAGGCGCCCAGTCCCTCGGCGGCGCAGAGCATTTCGTCGGTGCCGGGGAAGTAGGCCGCGCCGACTTTGATTTGGCCGTCGATTTCGAGGCCGATGAGGACGCCGTAGAGTGGAACGCCGCGCAGGAAGGATTTTGTGCCGTCGATGGGGTCGATGATCCAGCGGTGCGAAGCGGATTCGGGAGCGGATGGCTTTTGCGAATCGGATACGCGGATGGATGCGCCGAATTCTTCGCCGAGGATGGCGTGGGCCGGGTAGTGTTTTTCGATTTCTATGCGGATGAATTCTTCGGCGGTGCGGTCGGCGGCGGTGACGGGGCTGTCGTCGGGTTTGTAGTCGGGGCGTATGCCGGTGTTGAAGTAGCCGAGGGTGATACGTCCGGCGCGGTAGGCCAGGTCGGTGGCGAAGGTGAGGAGAGGGGATAGGTTCATGGGTTTTATGGTTGAAAGGTTGAATGGTTTAAGATTGTTGGATTGTTGAGGGTAATCAGGGGGGGCTGAAAAAGGTTGTCAGGTGATTGTTGATTTGTTCGGGCTCATCGTGCTGCACCCAGTGGGTGGCGTTCTCGAAGAAGATTAATTCTCCGTTTTTGCAATATTTCAGGCTTTGCTCGGCCATTTCTGCGCTCAGGGCGATGTCGTTTTTACCCCACAGGATGCGCACTGGCATTTCCAGGTGGATATTGCGCGGCAGGGCGGGTCGAAAGCGCGCCATGGCCCGATACCAGTTAATCATCCCGGTCAGGCCGTCGGAGTTGGCGTAGGCTTTGCGGTATTCGTTTATATCCTGTTCGGAGAAGGTGTCCGCTTTGCTGCTGGCTTTGAGCATTCGGACGATCCCGGCGAAGTTGTTGCGACTCATCAGCCAATCGGCCAGGCCGGGGATTTGGAAAAAGGCGATGTACCAACTCTTGAGCATCTGGCGCGGTGATTTGCGTATGGTGCTGAGCATAACCGCCGGGTGCGGCACGTTAAGAATTGCCAGTTTTTCGATTCGCTCTGGGTGCAGGATGGCCGTTGTCCAGGCGACGGCGGCGCCCCAGTCATGCCCGGCCAGAAATACCTTTTCGATGTCGAAGTGGTCGAGAATGTGGCGTACGTCCTGGCTGAGATGTTGCAGCCCGTAGGATGCAACGTCTTTTGGCGCGCTCGAAAGATTGTAGCCGCGCTGGTCTGGGGCAATGACGCGGAATCCTTTGGCAGCCAGGGCCATGATTTGGCGCCGCCACCCGTACCAGAATTCCGGGAATCCGTGCAGGAGCAGGACGGGGGTCCCTTCGGCTGGCCCGGCCAGGACGAGGTGCAGGCGCATCTGGTCGTTGATTTGCAGGTAGGTGTGTTCGTAGGCGGGCATGGATGGTTTCCTTAGGGTTGCTGGCTGAAATACTCGCTGATTAAATCAGAAGTGTCGGCGCTGGCGTGCCCGGCCAGGATGCGGAAAAAATCTTCGGGGGTGGCGCGTTGGCCGGTCATTTGGGTGTAGTAATCTTTCAGGAAGGCGAAAAAGGCTTCGTCGCCGACGCGTCCGCGCAGGTCGTGCAGAAAGAGCGCGCCGCGGCGGTAGGTGGCGTTGGTGTAGGGGGTGAATCCGCCATAGGAGGAGACGGTTTGGTCAATTTTTCCTTGCGGGTTGTAAAATTTTACCCGGTATTCCCACCACCAGTCGATTGAATTGGGGTAGTGGTCTTCGTAAAACAGATATTCGCAGTAAGTTGCCATCGATTCATCGAGCCAGGGGTGGTTGGCCTGGTCGTTGCTGACTGCGCCAAACCACCATTGGTGGCAGGTTTCATGCGCGGCGACCATGACGAGGAAGTTGCGTTCACTGCCTTCGTACAGATTGTAGAAGGCGTTGGAGAGGAAGTACAGGCCGTCATATTCCATGCCGTCGTTGAATTGTCCTTGCACCACCGCCAGCGTTTCGTGCCGATAGGGGCCAAAATGTTGGGAGAAGGTTTTGATGGATTTCAGGGTTGCTTCAAGCGCGGCTCTTCCGCCGAGTTCGTAGAAGGGCAGGTAGTAACTATCCACTTGAATGCCGTCTTGTTCGGCGCTAAGGACGCGAAATTCGCGGCTCATTGAGATGGCAAAAGTTCGCCCGGATTTCAGGCTGTAGGTGGTGGTGATGCCGTCGGTGTGGGTGATTGCGCCGCTGGAAGCAATCACCGGGGCGCGGGCGGAGTCGCTAAAGGTCAGGCTGATTTCAAAATCGGCGGGGTCGTAGGCCAGGTGCTCGCCATAAAACCAGGGCCGGTTGAGCAGCCAGCCCTCTTCGTAGGGGACGATAAAGGGATACCAATCCACCAGATTCATCTGATTGGCTGTGTAGCCGAAAATATCGGGGCGTACGAGATTGGGGTCGGGATTGGGGTTGTGAGCGGGCGGAAGGAGCGTGTAGCCAAGTTGGACTTTCAGGCTGGCATTGGGCGGCAGTGGGGAAGGCAGTTGGATGGTGAGGCGTTGGCCGTCGAGGGTATATTCGGGGACGAGCAGATCGTGAATGGTGAGGCTTTCGAGGCGGAAGACGCCAAACCACAAGTTTGGGACAACAGCCAGGACAACGTCGTTGAGCGTGACGCCGGTATTGTTCGCGTAGTCAATAGTTTGTTGTACGGAGACGGTTTTCGCGTCGTAGTCGATGAAGGTGGCGAGGGTGTATAAGGGCACTTCGACTTCGGCTGCGCCTCCGCTCTGTGCGGGAATGTCAGGTGTTGGGGTGGGGTCAGGCGTCAGGGCCAGATTCGGTTGGGTTGGCGGGGGGGCGGCGTCCAAGTGAGTTGGTGTCGGCGTTTGGGTGGGGGCGGCAGGTTGCGAGGCGGAATCAGGGCCTGGGGTGGGCTGGCAGGCGGTTAAAAGGGACATTCCCAAAAGAAAGAGGAGAGTTATTTTTTTCATCTTGCTGATTATACTGAAAAGTCAGATACAATTTGCGCATGGTTTTTGACGATTTTTTGAGACATTTGCGGCTGGATGCCTTGAGCGCGCCGAACATCTCGCATTGGCGGGTTTTTTCCGCGCGGGAGGCCGATTTGCGCCCCCTGCCGCCGGAACTCTCTCAGCCGGTGCTGGCTACGCTTAAGAAAAACGGAATCTCGGCCTTGTACAGTCATCAGTCCGAGGCCTGGGACGCGGTTCAGCGCGGCGAGAATGTTGTGCTTGCGACGGGTACGGCCTCCGGGAAGACGCTGGCTTATAACCTGCCGGTTTTATCGGCGCTGACAGAGGACCCGCTGGCGCGGGCGTTGTATCTTTTTCCGACCAAGGCGTTGGCGCAGGATCAGTTGGCGGTACTCAGGGATCAGTATTCAGTAGCGGCGGCGATTTATGATGGGGATACGCCGCAGGGCAAGCGCAAGGCTGCGCGGGAGCAGGCGCGGATTGTGTTGAGCAATCCTGATATGTTGCATACGGGTATTTTGCCGCACCATACGGGTTGGGCGGGGTTTTTGGGCCGGCTGCGTTTTGTGGTGATTGATGAGTTGCATGTGTATCGCGGGGTGTTTGGTTCGCATGTTGCCAATGTTTTACGGCGTTTGCGGCGGATTGCGGCGTTTTATGGGGCAGCCCCGCAGTTTATTCTGACTTCGGCGACGATTGGCAACCCGGCAGAACTGGCCGGGCGGTTGATTGAGGCTCCGGTGAGGTTGATAGACCGGGACGGTTCGGCGCGGGGCGAAAAGCATTTTCTCATCTATAACCCGCCGGTGGTAGACGAGGCGTTGGGGTTGCGCAAGTCGGTGATGCGCGAGGCGGAGCGTTTGGGCAAGGCGTTGCTGGCTGCCGATTTGCAATCGGTGATGTTTGCCCGCTCGCGGCGCAGCGTGGAGATTTTGCTCTCGGGAATGCGTGATGCGCGAAAGCCGATATACGATCATTCGATGCTCGATCATTCGATGTTTGGTAACTCGATGCTCGATAACTCGAGGCTCGATAATTCGATGTTCGATAACTCGAGGCTCGATAACTCGATGCTCGATAATTCGATGCTCGATAACTCGATGCTCGATAATTCGATGCTCGATAATTCGATGCTCGATAACTCGATATTTGAACTGCCGAATAACGAATCTCGAATAGCGAATAACGAATATCGAATAACGAATAACGAACCCCGAATATCGAATAACGAATCTCGAATATCGAATAACGAATCTCGAATATCGAATAACGAACCCCGAATATCGAATAACGAACCCCGAATAGCGACTAACCAATCTCCCATTCGCGGCTATCGCTCAGGTTATTTGCCCGCGCATCGACGTGAAATTGAGGCGGGGTTGCGTTCTGGCGCGGTGCGGCTGGTGGTGGCGACCAATGCTCTGGAGTTGGGTATTGATATTGGCGGCCTGGGCGCGGCGATTTTGGTGGGGTATCCTGGTACGCTGGCTTCCACTTATCAGCAATCCGGGCGGGCCGGACGGGGAGACGCGCCCGCCGTGGCGATTTTGATGGCTTCTCCCGAACCGCTCGATCAGTTTCTGGCGCATCATCCTGAGATGTTGTTTGAAGGTTCGCCGGAGCGCGGGCTGATTAACCCCGACCATTTGTTGATTTTGCTGAACCATATCCGTTGCGCTTTGTTTGAGTTGCCCTTTGGCGCGGGCGAGGGCTTTGGCGGCTTGCCTGCCGAGGTGGTGCAGGAATATCTGCAAATTTTGGCGGCGGGTGGCGAGGCGCATTGCTCAGAAGAGAAGGTTTTTTGGATGGCGGAAGCGTATCCGGCGGCAGATGTTTCGCTGCGCTCGGCTTCGGCGGCGCGGGTGCTTTTGCATGTGGAGGATGACCCCCCAACACGTTTCAGGGCCAGGTTGTTGGGCGAGGTTGACCGTGAGTCCGCGCTCTGGATGGTGCATCCCAAAGCGGTTTATCTGCACGAAGCCCAGCAGTATTATGTGCAGGCATTGGATTTGGATCGCAATCTGGCGACTCTGATTCCGGCCTGGCTTGATTATTTCACCGAGCCGCTGCGCGAGACAGCGGTGGAAGTCCTTTCGGTGGCGGAGGAGAAAGAGCAAAAAGCCTGGGGCGAGATTCAGGTTACAACGCAAGTGACCGGTTTTCGGCGCAAGGAATGGGATTCCGGTTACATCCTTGATCAGGAACCGCTCGACCTGCCGCCCAGCGAATTACAGACCACCGGTTACTGGCTATCCATTCCCGAAGCGACGGTGCGCGCCTTGAGCGAAGCCGGGCTGTGGACCAATTCTCCCAACGATTACGGGCCTGATTGGGCCAATATTCGCGCGCGGGCGCGGGCCAGGGACGGTTATCGTTGCCAGGTCTGCGGATTGCCCGAAGGGAATGGTCGCCAGCACGATGTGCATCACAAGACACCCTTCCGCTTTTTTATGCGCCGCGCAGACGACCCGATCAGGGCGCGCGCGGCGGCCAACGCGCTCGATAATCTGACCACGCTTTGCCCAGCCTGCCACAAAAAGGCCGAGAGCAATGTGCGTATGCGCAGCGGATTGGCTGGCCTGGGCTATGTGCTTGCCAGCCTTGCGCCGCTCTTTCTGATGTGCGCTTCAGAAGATCTCGGCCTGCACATCGAGCCGGAGGCTTTTGCCCTCAACGGCCTGCCGACCCTGATTTTGTATGATCAGATTCCGGCTGGCATCGGGTTCAGCGAACGGCTGTACGAACTGCACGAGGAACTACTTGCGCGCGCATTGGAACATGCGCGCGCCTGTGGCTGTGAAGATGGCTGTCCCTCCTGTGTGGGGCCGGGCGGCGAGAATGGGCTGGGTGGCAAGGCCGAAACGCTGGCCCTTTTGCGGGCAATTCTAAAATCCGAACAAAATCCGAACCGCGATTCTCTTGCGCCCGGCGTATAATGGGGGCAGTTCAAAATACCTGAGGAGGTAAAACTTATGAAAACATTCAATCTTTTGCTCGTTGTTGTATTGGCCCTCGGCGCATTTGCGTTTATGCCGCAGGCTGAGACTTTCGCCTTTGACCCCCCGACCGCTTTCCCCGGGGTTGAAGAGCCCAAAGGCACCGTTAAGACTGGCTGCACTTCTGATGATTGCACTAGTGGCTTTGAAATGGGCGATTGTTCGGCTGCTGGCGGTTGTAAACTGATGAACGGCTACAACCTGGTACTTGTTGCCTCCGGCCCCTGGACAGCCTTTGCCCAGACTTTGGAAAGCGTCCCCGCTGGCCCGGCTGGCCTGAAATTGCAGCCCAAACCGGTCAATGTCTATTTCAATGATGAAAATGTCACTCCGCTGGTTGAGGTCTGCTTCCCCAAAGGCAACAACAGTGGTCAGGTATTCAAACTCACCAACGCTGGCTGGCTGCCCGTGCCGACCACCTTTGTCAATGGTCTGGCCTGCGGCACTTCCTGGGGTGGCGGCACTTTCGGCTACTTCAAGTAAACTTGCTTGACCCATCAAACAGGGAAGAGGCAACTCTTCCCTGTTTTCTTTTCTATGGTAAATTAACCCCGTGCGCGTTCCTCTGCTGATCCTCCTCCTGCTTGGCCTGGTTTACGGGCTGACGCTTGCGCCCGGCATCACCTGGGCCAATCACGGCGCCGATAGCGGCGGCCTGGTCGCGGCGGCCTACACCGGCGGCGCGGCCCATCCACCGGGCTACCCGCTTTACCTGGCCCTGACCCGCCTGGCCCAACTGGTCCTTCCGGGCGAAATCGCTTTTCGCACCAACCTGCTCTCGGCCCTGTTCGCCATTCTGGCGTCTCTGGGACTGTATGCCCTCTTGCGTCAATTAAAGGCCCCTACGCCGCTGGCCGGCTTGGGCGCGCTCAGCCTCGGCCTGGCACCAGCGGTTTGGGGGCAGGCCGTCATCAGCGAAGTCTACACCCTGCATTTGGCCCTGACCAGCCTGGTCTTGCTGCAACTCTTTAGGGTGGGGGGGATGTCTAAGCCCTGGCCTGAAACCGTTTCGGATGCCCTGCGCGGCCTGGTCTTTGGCCTGGCCCTCAGCAATCACGCCACAAGCCTTTTCTTTGCTCCCGTTTTACTGTTCGACTCTACGCCTGGTCAACGTCATCCCCTGCAGCGCATCCTGCTGCGTTTTGGCCTCGCCGGGCTGACGGCCCTCAACCTGTACGCCACACTCTTCCTGCGCGGCCTGGGCGATGCGCCGGTTAACTGGGGCAAGGTCAACTCCTTTGAGCGCCTGTGGTGGCTGGTCAGCGGCGCGCTTTATCGCGATTACCTGGGCGGATTGCCCGATTTGTCTCAAAAATTGCCCCTTTTGTGGGCCGAACTCTCGGCCTTTGGTTTACCCCTGCTCGCGCTGGCCGGCCTGGCGCTGGTCTTCGTGCCGGGGCTGAAACTGCTCAAACGCCTGACACTGCTCATTGCCATCCTGCACCTGTTCTTCGCCCTTAACTACGACACCCGCGATTGGCAGGTAAACCTGCTGCCGCTTTTCCTGCTGCTTGGCCTTTGGCTGGCCCTCGGCCTGGCGCGCCTGCCCGATTCCCTGCCCCTCGTCTGGCGCAAACCTGTCCGCTGGGGACTATCTGCGCTGGTGGCCCTCAGCCTGGCCTGGAACGTCGTCACCGCCTGGCCGCTGGTCGACGCCTCGCGCGACACCCGCGCTGCCGACTTTGCCCAATTTGTGCTGGAAGGCGTTTCCCCCAACGCAATCATTTTTACCAACGAAGACCGCGATACCTTCGCCTTATGGTATTACCATTACGCCCTCGGCCAACGCCCTGATGTGGCAATATTGACGGTTCCCTTTCTCGATCAAGATTGGTATCAGGAAATCCTGCGCGAAACCTACCCACACCTGATAATTCCGGTTGGGCCGCAAGAGAATATGCGTCAGGCCATCCTGCAAGCCAACCCCGATCTACCCGCCTGCGCCATTTTTATCGACCCTGCGCCGGCTCTTGGCTGTCGTTAAGTTCCCATGCAGAGTCCAACGCCGCCCGACTTTTGACAGCCAACAACGGGAGTCGCTGGACTCCTTTCTTACTCACTTCCTACAGGAGAAACCCCATGTACCGCTTGCTTTTCATCTTGCTCATTTTTGCGCTGACGGCATGCGCCCCGGCTGCCTCCCCCGAAGCGGACGGAGAACCGCTTGTCCGCGAAGCGACTCGCACCCCCGGCGGCCCAACGCTTACCCCGATCTCTTTCATTCCGCCCGATGCCGCTCCCGCGCAAGGACGCGAGTTGCTGCGCTTCGAAGGTTCGGGCGCGGGTGAACAAACCCTCACGCTTGTTGCCGAAACCACCCTGCGTTTGCACTGGCAGAATTTTGATGAGGGGCTTTTTCAGGTTTTTGTGATGAATACAGATACCCAGGCTCCGCCTGAATATAAGCAAATTTCAATGGCCCTCGCCGCCGCGCCAAGCATTGGTTACACCGAATATACCTTCATCCCCGGCGAGTATCAGGTTAAAGTCCAAACCGAATCTGGCGCATGGGTTGTATGGCTTGAAGAAGTGACACCCTGAGCGAGGTGTTTATGACGTTTTCTCGAATATTTTCGGCCTTGCTAATCCTTACTCTGGCCGGGCTGGCCTGTCAGATCTCTGAAACCGGTTTTGCCCCGGTTCCGAGCGCAACGCAAGCCCCGGCTACGCTCCCTTTGGCCAGCCCTTTGCCCATTAGCGACGATTCTGCTCCTTCTGCGGGGCTGCCGCCGGTTGATTCTGGCGGGGTTGCGCCTTCAGCCTCGGCGCTCGAATCTCCAGTTGTGGCTTTGCCTGATTCCATTCCGCCGCAAGGCCCTGGCAAGGCCTGTTTTGGCCTACGCGCTGGCGGCCTGACCTGTCTCGACGAAAATGGCTGGCAAGCCTTTACCAGCGAAAATTCCGGCCTGCCCAGCAACTTCCTTCAGGCTGCCAGTCTTTGCCCCGATGGACGGATTGCGCTGGCGCACAGCCGTGGCTTAAGCCTTTTCGATGGCCGAACCTGGGAGAATATTCCCGAAACCAAAAACTACAGCACCGCCGAATCCGTTGCCTGCGCGCCGGATGGCAGTTTGTGGGTTGCTCATTTCAAAGGGATTAGCGTTTATGCTCAAGGGCGCTGGACAACCTACCCCGCCGCCATGCTTGCCAGTGGAGAATCGGCCACCGAACTGGTCTATGATCTGGCCGCTTTGCCCGATGGCCGCATTTGGGCCGTGACGGCTCGCAGCCTGGCCGTGTTTGAGAATAGCAAATGGCAGGTTTTCCAGCAAGGCAGTGGTTTTGAGGAAAGCGTCTTTGCCAGAGCGTTGACGATTGATTCGCGTAATCGTCCCTGGGTCAGTTTGAGTCAGGGAATCGCTGTCTATGATGGCGAGTGGCAAATGTTGCCAAAACCTGGCTATGCTACTGTTCACGCGTTGACTTTTGATGCCGACGGACGGTTATGGGTGGGCATGGTTGGCGATGGCCTTTCTCTCTTCAATGGCAGCGCCTGGATTGAGTTCAATCGCAAACTTGGCAATTTCCCGTCTGACAGTATTCAGGATATTGTTGCGGATAGCCTGGGGCGGGTCTGGGTGGCGACATCGTATGGGCTGGTTGTGTTCGCTGAACAGGATCAGCAGGTCTATCGCATGGATAACTCCGGCATCGGCGATAACGAGTTGCGGTTTGTGGTGGTGATCAAAGATGGGCCATCTCTGCCGTCGCTTGAGCCGCGCGAAACCGGTTCATTGACCGGCAAACTGGAAAGCGACAGCGGCGCAATCATGGCCGAAAAACGGGTCGAAATTTGCGTCGAATCTCTGTCTGGTCAATTTTCAGGCGATACGCCCTGTGCCGGGCAGCCTTTTGTTTTGTCTACCACTACCAATGCCGGCGGCGTCTTTCTTTTTGAAAATGTGCCAGCCGGGTATTATGTTCTGGCGGCTGAAACCGATTCTGGTTGGGCGCAGTTGACCACCGAGTTCGGCATCGGTTCAGAGCGTACGCTTGTTTTGCCCGGTCAGGCGGTAGATATGGGGTTGTTGACCTTGCAAGCCGAATAAACGGATTTGCGCCAGACGGGTTCGCAAGGCTTAAAACCTTGCGAACCCGTTTTTTGGTTGGGTGGGGTAAGTCGCTATGAACAGGGCAGCCCCGCGCTTTATACCCGTTCCGGGTGACGAGTTTGCGCTTTTTTCAAGAGAAGGAACGCGCAATATCATGCTGTGCATTCTCACCCGCTGGCATTATAGAATCGTTCGTGTTGCTGTTTTTGCCACAGGCGGTCTTGGGGGTTTTCGGCATCGAGCAGAGACGGGTGAACTTCTTCGCTCAGGCGATAGCCATGTTTAACCCACAGACCGGCGGCCAGCTTGCGCGGCTGACAATCCAGGCCCATCTTGCTGAAGTATTCGCAGGTACGAACCACATCGCGCTCAAAGATTGAATAGGCATTGCGGTTATTGTGGGGTGAGACCACCTGTGGAAAATCGATCAGGCTGATATCACCCTGCCAGTACAGAATGTTATAGGCTGAAAGGTCGCCGTGAACGCGTTGTTGCGAGAGCAAAATGTCGAGATTGTACTGTACGCGTTCAAAGATCTGGCGGGCTTCGCTGGCCTCCAGGCTGATTTCACTCAGGGATGGGGCGGGCGTGTTCAGTCCGCCGATGTAATCCATCAGAATGGCGTTGTTTGCCTGGGCGTAAGGGCGCGGCACATCGGCACCCGCCTCAAACAGGGTTTGCAGGGTGGTGTATTCGTAGGAAATCCATGATTGGTGGCGCAGTTGCTCTCCGAAGGCGGTGCGCTTGGCGATGGCGCGAAGGGCGCGATCATCGTGCAATTGCCTGCCTTCGGCATCCAGTTCGGCGCGGCCTTCGCGGTAGATGTGATCTTGTTTCAGGTTGCGTAACATGCGCGGACGGTAGACTTTGACCGCCAACAGGTCGGCTTTAACGGCCTCCCCGGCCCGGCACAGGTATACGGAGGCCTCCTTGCCGCCTTTTACTTTTCGCAAGACATCTGAAATCCAGCGATGTTCGTAAAAGTTTCCCAGAGAGTCGAGCAGCCAGGCTTCTTCAAAGCGAGCGGCCTGATAGGTGAACTGGAAGGTAGAGCGCGTATCGTCCTGTTCTTGCAGGAAGTCGCGTTCCTTGTGGGTAATTTTTTTAGGATGATGGCCTAGAAAGCGATTCTTGCCGTATTCGTCGAGGTCAAGATCATCCAGATCGTTGTAAAAGTTGAAGTTTTTTTTCGTGTCCATGGTTTTTTTATCTTAAAAACAAAATCCGCAGGGCGGCCTGCGGTAAATGTGCAAAGAAAAACCGCAGGGCCAGGGAGCGCGCCTGCGGCAAAGATTGAAAACACAAACAGTCAGTTCAGACCGTGCGTATTCCCACAGGAGGCTCAAACACAGGTGAGTGTTTTTTGATTACTTTCATTCGATTGTGCCTCCTTTCTGGTCTGGTTGAATAAGATGAACCGATTGTATTCTTTTTCTGGATTCGTGTCAATCGTTTATTTGCTTTGATTGCGGGTGCTTACATCAAAAATCACCGCTGCTGCCAGAACCGCGCCGCGCACAATATATTGCAGCGAAATATCGATGCCCATCAGGTTCATGCCGTTGGTTAGCGACATCATCACCAGCGCGCCGATGATTGAGCCGGTCACTTTGCCCACGCCACCGGCTGCCGAAACGCCGCCGACATAAGCCGCCGCGATGGCGTCCAGTTCGAACAGGGTTCCAGCGGTGGTAGTGGCTGATTGCAGGCGCGAGGTGAATAAAATTCCTGAAAGCGCAGAGAGCAACCCCATTGAACCGAAAACGATGAAGGTGATTTTCTTGACGTTAATGCCGCTCAGTTCCGCCGCTTCCGGGTTGCCGCCTACGGCGTAGATGTGGCGTCCGAGCACCATTTGGGTGGTGACAAAGTGATAAATTGCAACCACAATCAAGACGATGACCACCGTCCACGATAGGCCGTTATAACCAGCCAGTACCCAGGTGATCAGGCCAATGATTGCAGAAATGAAGACCAGTTTGATGATAAAAATGCCACGCGGTAAAACTTCAAAATTGTAGGCTTGTTTTTTGCGGCGGCTGTTGATTTCGCCCATCACAAATAAAACGATTCCAACCAGACCAATGAGCAGGGTGAGTTTGTGAAGGTTGGGCAGGATGCCTATATCGAGAAAATCTGGAATGTACCCATTGCCAATGGCGTTAAAGGCGTCATCTGGAATGATGATGGTTCCAGTTCCGGCAGTCACTAACAGGAGCGCGCCGCGATAAATTAACCAACCCGCCAGGGATGCGACAAAAGCGGGAATTTTTAATTGGGCCACCGGAAAGGCTGTAATCAGGCCTGCCACTACGCCCAGCGCCAGTACCAGCGGAATTACCACCCAGACCGGCAAATTCCAAAAGGCCAGGGCTATGGCGGCCACTGCGCCAAGAAAGCCGGCCAGGAAGCCAACCGAAAGGTCGATGTGCCGGATGACGATAATCAGGGTCATGCCAACGGCCAGCACTGCGATATAGCCTGTTTGGTTAAACAAGTTGCTGATATTGCGTGAGTTGATAAATACGCCATCGGTAGCAAAGGCAAAAATCGCCATGATGATAAACAGGGCAATATACATGCCATATTCGCGGATGTTTTGTTTCAAAACTTTTTGTACGTCTTGGACGAATGACATTGCGCGCCTCCTCAGTTGGTTGCCATGTGCATAATTTTTTCTTGCGTTGCTTCCTCAATGGGCAGTTCGCCAGTGATTCTGCCTGAAGAAACGATGTAAACCCGGTCGCTCATGCCCAAAATTTCTGGCAATTCAGAAGAAATCATAATGATACTCATGCCTTGTTGCACAAGGCGAGTCATGATGGTGTAGATTTCAAATTTTGCGCCTACATCAATGCCGCGGGTGGGTTCATCCAGAATTAATACTTCTGGTTTTACAAACAACCACTTGCCCAGGCAAACCTTTTGCTGATTGCCACCGCTCAGGTTTGAAACGCGTTGTTCAATGCTGGGGGTTTTGATGTTGAGCGATTCGCGGTATTCATTGGCAACCTGAATTTCTTTGTTTTCATCTATGATGCCGTTGTTTGCAATTTCGGCCAGGTTTGCCAGGGTAACATTTTGTTTGACATCCTGAATTAAGATGAGACCATTTCCTTTGCGGTCCTCTGTAACATAGGCCATGCCCGCCTGAATAGCCTCTTGCGGACGCTTGAACCGCTTCTGTTCGCCTTTGAAGTAGAGTTCGCCTTCAATCTTGTAGCCGGCCGGGTTGCCGAAAACGCTCAGGGCCAGTTCCGTGCGCCCGGAACCCATCAACCCGGCCAGGCCGATGATTTCGCCGCGCTTAACATGAATGTTGATGTCTTTCAGGATGTTTCGCCCCAGATTGGGGTCGTAAGCGTTCCAGTTTTTTATTTCCAGGGTGATTTCATCGCTGATGTTGGGACTGCGATGCGGGTAAATGTTGTCAATTTCACGACCGACCATGTTTTTGACGAGGGCATTCTCATCCACTTCGCCTTTGCGCGCGTCAAGCGTGCATACCGTTTGACCATCCCGCAGCACGGTGACGGTATCCGCAATTTTGATGACTTCTTTTAGTTTATGAGAAATCAAAATACAGGTTACGCCTTGCTTTTTCAGATCGAGCAACAGTTTGAGCAGGTTTTCGCTGTCATCTTCGTTCAGGGCGGCGGTAGGTTCGTCCAAAATCAGGATTTTAACATCCCGGCTAAGGGCCTTGGCGATTTCGACCAACTGTTGCTGGCCGACCCCCAGGTCTTTTACTTTCAGTTCGGGGTTAATTTTCAGTTTTACTTTTTGCAGCATTTCGCCGGCTCGTTGGACAGTCTCGTTCCAGTCCATAATGCTGGCCGCGCCGGTAATTTCATGGCCGAGAAAAATATTTTCAAAAACGGTCATTTCTGATACCAGGGCCAATTCCTGGTAAATAATTGCTATGCCAGCCTGCTCGCTATCCCGGATTCCGGCAAACTTTTGCGGCTGGCCTGAAATAAGTATTTCACCGGTATAGGTGCCGTAGGGGTAAACGCCGCTTAAAACTTTCATCAGGGTAGATTTACCCGCGCCATTTTCGCCAACCAGGCAATGAATTTCGCCGGCTTTTACCTTAAAACTGACACGATCAAGGGCTTTTACGCCAGGAAATTCTTTGGTAATGTGTTGCATTTCCAGTAACGGTGTTTCCATAGGCAGATTCCGATACCTTTGTTTTGGGATTTTGGATTTGCGAATTATACAGGAATAGTGATGGGCAGGCCATCACTATTCCTGTTTTGTTACAGATTTGCTACGGGTTAGGGCAGGCCGGTAAAGTCGCTGGCGGGCCAGTAACCGGAGTCAATCACAGCCTGAACGACATTGTCTTTGTCAACCGTCACAACTTCTGAAGGCTTGGCCGGAACATCGATTTTGCCGTTATTGTAGGTGTTGGTTTGGGGAGGTGTGCTGCCTTCGAGATAGGCAATCGCGGTGCTGATGGCATCGGCGACCAGGGTGCGCACATCTTTCAGAACGGTCATCGATTGCTTGCCATCGATAATGTACTGAACGGAGGCTTTTTCCGCATCCTGACCAGTGACAACGAAGGAAGTCACGTCGCCGTCGGCGGCGAAGGTATCGGCAATCGCGCGGGCGGTGCCATCGTTCGGGGCCAGGATGAAGACGTTGCCTTTATCGGCGGCGGAGGCGGATGTCAGGTTGGCTTCGGCGCGGTTCTTGGCTTCGTTGAAGTCCCAGTTGGTGGTAATCTGGCCGATAATTTTTGCCATTTCATCGCGGGTCAGGCTGGCTTTGTCTTGCAGGGCAATCGCTTCGCTGGAATTCTTGATGACGAAAGTGCCGTCAGCAATCTTGGGCTGCAGGACAGTCCAGGCGCCTTCAAAGAACAGGAAAGCATTGTTGTCGGAAGCGGCGCCAGCATACAGATAGAGCGGGTTGCCGGAACCGGAGGCCTTGTCGACCAGGTACTGGGCCTGGGCGGCGCCAACAGCGATGCTGTCGAAGGTGACATAGTAATCTACGGCGTCGGTGTCGCGGATCAGGCGGTCGTAGGAGATGACTTTCACGCCGGCGGCTTTGGCGGCTTCAGCGGAGGCGGCAGCGGCAGAACCATCGTGCGGGCAAATCACGAGAACCTGAATACCTTTGGTCAACAGGGCTTCAACATTTTCACGTTCTTTGGCCGAGGAACCCTGGCTGAACAGAATTTCGACCTCGTAACCGGCGGCGGTCAGGGCTTCGCGGAAGCGGGTTTCGTCCTGAATCCAGCGCGGTTCGTCTTTGGTCGGCAGAACGATGCCAACTTTACCGGCAACGGTTTCGGGCGCGGGAGCGGGGGCAGAAGCATCCAGGCCGCTGAATTCACTGGCCTGATAGTAGCCCGAGTCGATCAGGGCGGCTTTGACATTGGCGGAATCGACGCTGATGACTTCAGATTGCTTGGCCGGAACTTGAATCTTGCCATTGTCATACGCGCCGGTGGTGGCGGGGGCATTGCCTTCGAGCAAAGAAACGGCCATGCCAATCGCGTCTTTGACCAGGGTGCGCACGTCTTTGAAGACGGTCATCGACTGTTTGCCATCGATGATGTACTGCACGGAAGCCTTTTCAGCATCCTGACCGGTGACTACGAAGGAACTCACATCGCCATCGGCTGCAAAGGTATCGGCAATCGCGCGGGCCGTGCCATCGTTCGGGGCCAGGATGAAGACATCGCCCTTGTCGGCAGCGGCGGCGGCAGTCAGATTGGCTTCAGCCAGGTTCTTGGCAACGTTGAAATCCCAGTTGGTGGTAATCTGGCCGATGATTTTGGCTTGCTCATCGCGGGTGAGGGCGGCTTTGTCTTGCAGGGCAACCGCTTCGCTGGAATTCTTGATGACGAAAGTGCCATCCGCAACCTTGGGCTGCAACACACTCCAGGCGCCTTCAAAGAACAGGAAAGCGTTGTTATCAGAAGCCGCGCCAGCGTACAAATAGAGCGGATTGCCTGCGCCGCTGGCTTTGTCGATCAGGTATTGGCCCTGGGCTTTTCCAACCGCTATGCTGTCAAAAGTGACATAGTAATCCACCGCATCGGTTCCGGTAATCAGGCGATCATACGAAATGACCTTTACGCCAGCCTTGCGGGCTTCTTCCACTGCGGCAGCAGCGGCATTGCCGTCTTGCGGGCAGATGATGATGACTTTGACGCCCTTGGTAATCAGGGCTTCAACGTTGGCTTTTTCTTTGGCCGAATCGCCCTGGCTAAACAGGATTTCGACATTATAGCCAGCAGCCTGCAACGCATCTTTGAAGCGGGCTTCGTCCTGAATCCAGCGCGGTTCATCTTTGGTTGGCAGAACAATGCCAACCGCCAACTGGTCATCTGCCGGAGCGGCGGTTTCGGCAGCGGGGCCACAGGCAGCCAGCAACATGGCGGCAGCCATCAGCAGGGAGAACACAACAAACAACGAACTTTTCTTAAACATGTACAAGCCTCCTTCTTTCCTTAGGTGAAACAAAATTGGGGTAATGGATGGTTAAGAAACTACAACAGGTTACTTTTGACAATCTTCCGAGCATCTCCTTTGCTTTACGAAGGTATCAGCATACACTATAATCATAGAGTTTCTATGCAAAGACTTCAACCCCCGGCCTCCCCCTATTTTTAGACGGTTTTCCCAAACTTCCTTAGGGGATTTCCCCCAATTTTATCCATGCCAATCACAAAAACCCTGCTCGCTGATGACCATGCCCTCATACGCGCCGGATTGCGCGATGCCCTCGCCAGCCTGCCCGGTATTGAAATTGCGGGCGAGGTTTCCAATGGCCCGGAACTAACCCAGGCCTTAGCCAGTTTGCGCCCATCCCTGCTGGTGATGGATGTCAACATGCCTGATTTCGAGCCGGTGACGGCTGTGCAACGCTTCAAAGCCCAATACCCTGAAATGAAGATTTTGGTCGTTAGCGCCTATGATGACCAATCCTATGTCGTTGGCCTGCTGGGGGCCGGGGTCGATGGCTACCATCTCAAAGACCAGCCGCTTTCAGACCTCGAACTGGCGATCCAGCGCATTTTGGATGGAGGCCGCTGGATTTCAGACCCGCTTGTCAACCGGCTTGTCAGCCATCAAAATACCGCGTCAGAAGCCGCTCCGGCCCTCACCCGTCGTCAGCGCGAGTTGCTCTATCTGCTCAGCCAGGGATATAACAACCAGAAAATTGCCTGGGAAATGGATTTAAGCGTCAAAACGGTTGAAAATCACCTCACAGCCCTGTATCGCGCCATTGGGGTTGAAAGCCGGCTGGAAGCCAACACCTACGCCAACAAACACCCCGACCTGCTTCTTGTTCCCGAAAAAGACAGGCTCAGCCACCCCGATTACCCCGCCAATAGCCTCAATGTTTTGGTGGTAGACGATAACCCCCGCTACCGCGCCCAACTGGCAAAACTACTCACCAAAACCTGGCCGCAAGCCAGGGTACATGAAGCCGACGACGGTCAGCAAGCCCTGCGCCTGGCCGGGCAGGTAAAACCCCTTCTGGCGTTCATCGATGTTGTTCTCAGAGAAGAAGATGGCATTCAATGCGCCCGGCGCATAAAAATTGCATCCCCTGAAACCCGCATGGTACTAATCAGCGCCTACCCCGACCGTGAATTTCGACGCATTGGCCTCAATGCCGGGGCGGTCGCTTTTCTCGACAAAAAAGACATCGACGCCGCCACCGTGCGCCAGGTGGTAGAAGATGTGCTAACCCGTTAAGCCTGCTCCACCGCCAGGGATGGATATGGACTGGGAATCTCAATCTGAAGCGACATACCGCCCGATTGGGGCGATTCAACCTTCATCGTTCCCCCCAGCAGGCTGACCCGTTCACTGATTCCCAATAAACCAAAATGCTTCTGCGCTGAAAGTTTCGCCAGGTTAATTGGCCTGGCGATTCCTTTTCCGTTATCTGAAAGTTGCAACCGCAAACTGGCCGTTGGCGTGCGCAAAAGCGCCAGATGCACACTACTGGCCTCCGAATGTTTGCGCACGTTACTCAGCCCCTCCTGCACAATTCTGAACATTGAAAGTTCAATTGGTTCTGGCAGACGGCCAAGTTCCGGGTCAATTTCCAGCGTTACCTTAATTCCGCTCATCTTCGACCACTGATGCGTGAGCGAACGAATGGCCGCCGAAAGCCCGTGGCTGTCAATCGTTGGCGGACGCAAGTCACTGCACAACTGACGCAGGCCGCTAACCACCTCCCGAATACCGCTGCGAATTTCGCTCAGTTCGGCGCGCTGGGTTGGGTCGCTGGCGGTGCTTTCTGCATCTTCCAACTGGTAGTTATAACTGAGCAAATCTTGAATCACCTGATCGTGCAAATCACGCGCCAGGGCCTTGCGCTCGGCTTCGCGCTCGGTCATCAGGCGGCGATTGGCTTCTTGCAAGGCCAGGTTCAAGCGGTCGAGGGCGGCCACCTGGTCTTGCAGGCGTTCCACCAGTTGACGATTGAGCGAATCTTGCGCTTCCAGGCTTTCACGCAAAGCCATCTGGCTACGGCGCAATTCTTCGGCCTGTTGCTGGGCGGCATAATAATTTTCAAACGCCCAAATCACCGGCGTCACCTGCTCCTGGCGGTTTGTCCCTACGATTAGCTCAACAATTTCACGCGGGGTGGTTTCGGCGGTAACGCGCAAAGTCACCTGGCGTCCTTGATACAGAACCAGGATACGATTTGTCACTGCAAAGATATGTTTCAAATCGTCGCTGCTTAAGATGACCCCAATATTTTGCGAAGCCAACTGCTTGATATGCTCTAACAGTTTTTGCTGACGCTCAAAATTCAGCGCGGCCAGGGCATCGTCCAGCAATAACAGGCGGCTGGGGCGGCAGAGCGCGCGGCACAGGGCCACCACCTGAATTTGTTCGTTCGAAAGGTTGGCGGGCCGTTCAAACATTAATTCATACGGCATATCGAAACTTGCCAGCAATTGATGCGCAATTTCAATCATGCGTGGTTCATCTGGGCGCAACCGAAAATGTTCGCCTGCCCAAATTTCGCGTCCCAGGAAAATATTATCCAACACGTTAAAGTTTCCGGCCAGTTGCGGGTGCTGAAAAATTGTTTCAATTCCCCACTGCTTGGCTTGCGACGCACTTTGCAACGAGACGCGTTTGTTGCCAAGCAAAATTTCTCCGTCGCTGGGCACATAGACTCCGCTTAACACCTGAAACAAGGTCGATTTTCCCGAACCGCGCTGGCCTACCACGCCCAGCACTTCACCCGCTGCCAGGTCAAACTTAACCCCACTGAGCGCTTCTACCGCGCCAAAGGATTTTGAAAGATTTCTGACCCGCAGTAGTTGTGATGGATTCAACATGGCAATTGTTCCTTGGGGGCATTATACCCGCCCCGCGCTGTGGACGTATAGATTACCTGTCACCCGTCGCAATATGACAATCCTCCATGCAGAACATGTCAAAATCAGGATGTTCATCAATACCTTTTCTGCTGGCCTGTGGATATAATCATATTAATATGATTTATTCTATCAAAAAGGTCGTTTCACACGCGAAAGGATGGATATGACCGAAGTTCCTCCCGTTTCCGAGCAAACGCAGGAAACTCCCACCCGTAAAGGCCCGCGCGGTCAGGTGACGATTCATGCCACCTGGTGCAAGGGCTGCACCATTTGTGTTGAGTTTTGTCCTACCAATGCCCTGGCAATGCACCCCAGCGGGCGTCACCCGATTGTGGTTGCCCAGGAAAAATGCACCGCCTGTCATTTTTGCGACACGCACTGCCCCGATCTGGCGATTGTTGTGCGGAAATTGAACTAAGGAGGCCGTTTTGAGCATCAAATTTATGCAAGGCAACGAAGCCATAGCGCACGGCGCTATTGCCGCTGGTTGCCGTTTTTATGCCGGTTATCCCATTACCCCCTCCACCGAAGTGGCCGAGGTGATGTCACGCGAACTGCCCAAAGTGGGCGGAAAATTCATCCAAATGGAAGACGAAATCGCCAGCATGGCCGCTATCATCGGCGGGCGGGTTGGCGGACTCAAATCGATGACCGCCACCAGCGGCCCAGGCTTTTCGCTCATGCAGGAAAATCTCGGTTATGCGGTGATGGCCGAAATCCCGTGCGTGGTGGTCAATGTCATGCGCCTGGGGCCTTCCACCGGTCAGCCGACCGCCGCCTCGCAAGGCGATGTCATGCAGGCCCGCTGGGGGACGCATGGCGACCATCCCATCATCGTCCTTTGCCCGATTTCGGTCGAGCAATCTTTTCACCTGACGGTTAAAGCCTTCAACCTGTCCGAAAAATACCGCACCCCGGTCATTTTGCTCACCGATGAAATCATTGGCCACATGCGCGAACCCATCGACAAGCCGTCTTCAGCCAGTGTCGAACGCTTTGAATGGGACGTGACCGAATCCCCTGAAACCTATAAACCCTACAGCAATAGCGCCGGCGACGTGCCGCCGATGGCCGCCTTCGGACGCGGATACCGCTACCACATCACCGGCCTGTTCCATGACGAGGTCGGATTCCCCACCCAACGGCTCGACGAAGTTGAACCCTGGCTGGAGCGCGTCAACGGTAAATTTGAGCGCAACGCCGAAGACATCCTGCTCTACGATACCGATTACGAACCCGGCGCGCGCACCGCGATTTTGAGTTACGGCGCCTCGGCCCGCACCGCCCGCCACACGGTTAAGATGATGCGCGCCAGGGGTGAAAAGGTCAACCTGTTCACGGCGTATACCCTGTGGCCTTTCCCCGAAAAAGCGGTCGAAGAACTGGCCGATTCGGTTGAGCGTATTATCGTGCCGGAAATGAACCTCGGCCAACTGGCCCTCGAAGTCGAACGCATTGCCGGACGCCGCAAAGTGACGCGTGTCAACCGCGCCAATGGCGAAATGGTTACCCCCGATATGATTCTCCAGGCAGCGGAGGCCTAAAATGGCAGATCACATTCTTGAAGCCCATTCTCTTACCAAGCAGGAAGCCCAAATCCCCCCTGAAGATTGGTTTGAAGCCAACGAAACTTTGCAAAAACTGCGCAAGCATAAAAAATTTCCCACCATCTGGTGTTCTGGCTGTGGCCTGGGCGTTATCATGGGGGCCTTGATTCGCGCCATCGACCATCTCGGTTTGGATAGCGATCAGGTGGCTCTGGTGGCGGGAATCGGTTGCACGGCGCGTATGCCAGTGTATATGGATTTCAACACCCTGCACACCACCCATGGCCGCGCCCTGGCCTTTGCCACCGGTCTCAAAATTGCTCGCCCCGATATGAAGGTCATCACCATCATGGGCGACGGCGATGCCCTGGCAATTGGCGGCAACCACTTCATTCACGCCGCCCGACGTAATATCGGCATCACTGCTCTGGTGGTCAATAACGCCACCTACGGCATGACCGGTGGACAATACAGCCCCACCACCCCGGTTGGGATGCGCGCCACCACTGCCCCGTATGGCAACGTCGAGCCGCCCTTCCCGATTTGCGACCTGGCGATGGCTGCCGGGGCTTCGTATGTGGCCCGTAGCACTGCCTTCCACGCCCTCGAACTGGACAAATATCTCTCCGAGGCCATCGCCAACGACGGTTTCAGTCTGGTCGAGGCGGTCAGTTATTGCCATACCACGTATGGCCGCATCAACAAACTCGGTACTGCTGCCGATATGATGCGCGCCCTCAAAGAGACCAGTATTGCCAAAGCCGCCTACGATAAACTTAGCCCCGAAAAACAGCAGGCCAATACCAAAATTGTGCGTGGCGTGTTGCAAAAGAAGAACCGCCCTGAATACACCTCGATTTATAACCTGCTGGTTGAACAACAGCGACACCCCGAAGAAATTCGCCCACGTAACGTAGGGAGGCAGTAGATGAACAAACGAACTGAAATTCGACTGGCTGGCGAAGGCGGTCAGGGTATGATTTTGGCGGGCATTATCCTTGCTGAAGCCGCTGCCATTTACGATGGCAAACAGGCCACCCAAACCCAGAGTTATGGCCCCGAAGCGCGCGGCGGCGCGAGCCGTTCCGAAGTGGTTATCTCGGATGTTGAAATTGACCACCCTGAAGTGCTCGAACCGGATATTGTGGTTGCGTTGAGTCAGGAAGCCTATCGCAAGTTTGGCAAAAGCATCCGCGCTGGCGGTCTGTTAATTGTGGATGAAGAACGGGTTGAGACTGAATCAGATACTAAAGCCATCAAAGTACCGGTGGTGCGCCTTTCGCGCGAAATCACCGGGCGCGCCATCACGGCCAATACCATTTCCCTCGGTGTTCTGGTTGGCCTGAGCGGCGTGGTTTCGCGTCAGGCCATTGAGCAAGCCGTCGCTGCCCGCGCTCCCAAAGGCACCGAGGAGATGAATCGCAAAGCGCTCGAAGCCGGGTTCGCGGTTGCGCAGCAGGTGGCGCAAAAGGCCTGAAAGGGTATTTTCTCAAGAGATGGAAAAACCGTCCCGGCACTTGCCGGGACGGTGCTTTTCTCCCCAGTTTTGTCAGCCAGCGCAGCGCTTGTTCATTTCCCGAAACCATTGCGAGAATTTTGCCCGGTTGATTTTGCCCACTTTTTCGCGGCTGATGCCTTTTTCGTCCATCTCCAGCACTTCAATCACCAGAATTTCATCGGCGTAGGGGCTGTCTTTTTTGGCGTAATTGACCAGAAAGAGGCGCGCTTCCAATTTTTGGGCGGCTTTCCAGAGTGAGAGAAACTTCCTTTTGTTTTTATGCCAGTAGCGGCGCGGGTGACTGCTGAACGGCGTAATGCCGCGTTCGGCCTGCTTTTCTTCGCACAGCAAAAACTCGAAAATGATGTAGCGTCCTTCGGTGGGGTCGTATTGCAGACGGTCGAAGTTGATGGCAAAGGTTGGGTCGCCTTGCAGCAGTTCGCGCGCAAAATCGGCGCCGCTTTCGTCGCCGCTGTTCAGGGCTTTGCTTGGGGAGGCGGGAGAGTTGGGCATGGGTTAGGCCTTTGTTTGCAGGGAGTTCAAAAAGTGTATTTCTGCTTCGTTCAATCCAAACAGCGCGCAGACGATGTGTTCTATTTCCGCATCAAGCCGGGCGATTTCTGCTTTGATTTCCTGCGCCCGCCCTGGCCCGGCCTGCCTGATTTCGGCGTTTCGCTCAATCAATTGACGCGCCTTTTCGGCCACCTGCGCTGCCAGGGATTGATGGGCTTCTCCGTTGTTCAGGCGTGGCAAAATCAGATGCCGCAGGTATGGCTCATCCATGACGCGCGAGGTTTCGGTGGTTTTGCTGAACAAAACCCGCTGCATATAAAAGGATGGCAGGCTGGCATTCAGCACCCCGGCCAGGAACTCATACGAAACCGGATATTTAACCGGGTCAATGCGCAGGTTGACCAGTTTTTCAGTGGTCAGGTATTCGCCTTTTGAATCGGGGTAGCACACCAACCGGTTGCCACGCAAAACCTTGAAAAACAACCTGGGACGCATAATTTTTTTGATTTTCGCCTGCCAATGCGCATAGCCGGATAAGTCAATCTGCCAGATTTTTTCGAGGTGATAGCGTTTTACATCTGGCACTTTGTTGATGAAGGCATACGGGCCGGGTTGCAGGCGCGCCTTTTCGGTATCGGGAATGTACAGGCCGCGATAAATTTCACTGGCAACTTGGCTAATTTTCAGAGCGTTGTGGTGGAGTTTTTTGATAATCTGCGCTTCGATTGCTGATAGCCCAATCAGTGGGATGATGCCGCCAATGTCGATAATCTCGGCATCAAATCGTCCTTGCGGGTGAATCATTTTTGGGTCGGCAAATTTTTTGATGGGCAGGGCATGGTAAATTTCCGGGTCGGGCCTGGTGGGTTCGCTTTTTGTGAAGATCAGCGCCACCGATTCAAGATTAACCTGCGGGAAGGCGATGCCTGCATCCAGCACGGCGCTCAGGCGCATTTCGCGCAGTAAAAAGGCCCGAATGCTTTGCCAGCCGTTGTAAAAGGCGATGCTTTTTGGCACAATAAAGGCCAGTTCGCCGCGCGTGAGCCTTGCGGCGCGTTCCAAAAAATAAGCCGCGCTGTCTTTGCTGGTGGTTTCGTAGCGCAGATGGAGATGCGCGCGGCTGATGCTCAGGTCTGCGCCCCAGGGTGGGTTGCCGATGACGATGTCGTAGCCGGGTTCGCGGCCCAGGGCGTGGATGGAGTCGTCGGTCAGGGCGTTGCCGCATCGAAAATGGTCGCGCAGCGCGGCGGAGGGTGAATTTCCGTCCATCGAAATCATCCAAAGCGAGGCCCGGGCAAGATGAACGGCCTGGGGGTCGAGGTCCATGCCGTACAGGCAGCGTTCAACCGCCTGCCGCCGCCAGAAGGCCGGGCTGCCGAAGTTTTGCGCTTCAAGCCCCAGGTCGGCAAGAAATTGGTTGATGAAATCGGCGATGAAGTTGGCCGTCGCAAGCAAAAAGTGACCGCTGCCCATCGACGGGTCTAGCACGGTGATGGACAGGACCTTTTCGCGCAGCCAGCGCCGGGCTTTTTCTTCAAGATTAGAATGGGCTTGCGGGTCGGGGAGTCTGCGCAGTGTTTCCGCTTCCTGGGTGAAGAATTCAGATTTGAGCGCGTTCAGGCGTTGTCCGAGGGTTTGTTCAAGCAGATAGGCGATGATGTATTCTGGCGTGTAATAGGCCCCGCTTGATTTTCGTTCGCTGGCATTGTGATTGAGGCGAAGTTTGCTCTGGCCGTTGAGGGCGAGTTTTTGCCCAAGCAGCACTTCGTGCAAGGCCCCCAGATGGCGGAGGTTGATTTCCTGGTAGTTAATGACGCGCCGCCAGCCATCTGGCTGACGGGATGCGAGCAATTGCTCCAACAGGGGCTGGAGTGATTCGTTTTTCAGGGGTGTGGAGGCTTGGGCCGGCAGGTCGCCAAACCAGCCATCGATTTCGCTCAGGGCGGCGTTTAGCCTTTCCCAAAAGTCGTAGTTGCTGGGGGCGATGTTGCCCTGGGCAGGCGCGGCGATGATTTGCGCGCGAATTTCTGCCAGCGTTTGCTGAGTTTCAGGGCGCAACAACCCACGCGCATCGGCATGCAGGAGGATGAGTAGCCGAAAGAGATATTGGGTGGCGCTTTCGTACAGATTCTGGCGCAGAGTTTCATCGTGCAGCGCGGCGGGGTCAAGGCGCAACTCACGCGCATAGCCCTGGCACAAGCCAACGAGCGCGGTTTGTCCGTTTTCGTCAGGCTGCGCCAGGGCGCGGAACAGTTCTTTTTCGATAAATTCGGTTGTTTTTTGGGGTTGTGATGCGTCGCTCACCCCGGTTTCCTATTCTCCGGCTGAAACTGATTCGAGGAAGTGGGTGGCTTGAATGGCTGCCGCCGCGCCCATGCCAGCCGAGGTAATGACCTGGCGGAAGTGGTTGTCGGCGACTTCGCCGGCCACAAAGACACCCGGTACGCTGGTTTCCATGCGCATATTGCTGACAATATAGCCACCGTCGCGCATTTCTAACTGGCCTTCAAACATTTGGGTATTGGGGGTATGACCGATGAAGATGAACAGCCCATCGGCGGCCAGGGTCGATTCTTCGCCAGTTTCGACATTTTTCAGTTTGAGATGTTCCATTTTTCCGTCGCCAGTTACTTCGCTGACAACTGTATTCCAGATAAAGTTCACCTTGGGGTTATCGAAAGCCCGTTTTTGCAGAATTTTGCCCGCCCGCAGGCTATCGCGGCGGTGGATGACGGTGACAGACGAGGCGAAGCGGGTCAGGAACAGGCCTTCTTCGAGGGCCGAATCGCCGCCGCCAACGACGACCACTTTCTTGTCTTTGAAAAACCAGCCATCGCAGGTGGCGCAGTACGAGACGCCTTTGCCGGTCAATTCATATTCGCCGGGGATTTCAAGATGATTGGGGCGCGCGCCCGTGCCGATGATTAACGTTTCGGCCAGGTATTCGCCGTTTTCGGTTTTGACGTGGAAGGGACGCGAAGACAAATCGACGGATAGGGCAGTATCAAATTCGACTTTCGCGCCGAAGCGTTCGGCCTGTTTCTGGAAGAGTTCGCCCAGTTCCGGGCCGCCGACGCCTTCGGGGAAGCCGGGGTAGTTTTCGATGACGTGCGTCAGACCTGCCTGGCCGCCCAATTCCATGCCGGTCAGTACGACCGGTTCGAGTTCGGCGCGGGCGGCATACAGGGCCGCTGATAAACCGGCAGGGCCAGAGCCTAAAACCAGAACTTTTACATGCCGTTTTTCGCTTGCATTGGCGGAAGTTGGCACAGAGATATTTCCTAAACTGAACATAACTCACCTCGGTGTTAAGAATTTCTGGATAATACTATTCTAACTTATCAGATGCTTGAATCCCCTTAAAAGTTGCGTTAATGATTTCTATGAAACGGGTGTGTTTCATTTGAATTGAAGGAAAGCCGAAAAAACGGATGTGCGGGGGCGTATGCCCCCGCACATCCGTTTTTTCGGAAACTTTCAACTTGTTTGAAATGCACTCGTATGAAACACTATCAATCTAATTTACCCGGTTGTAATTCTCCTCCTTGCGGAGTACATTTAAGATGGTTGGGATTGTTCCGTTGAAATGGAGGGCACCATCATGAAGAAAATTGTTTTGGCCTGGAGCGTTTTGCTGTGCGCCGTTTTGGCCTGCCAGGCGGTTTTGCCAGGGCAAACTGAGAACGAACCGTTGGTTAATGCGGCTTCGCCTGTCCCGGACTTGGACGCAGCCGAACCGCCTTCGGTTTCGCTTGACCCGGATGCCACCGAACCGCGCTACTATGTTAATGCCGAGTTTATTTTTCTAATTCCTGATGGCTGGCAGACGATGGAAGAACTCTGGGAGCGCCCAATGCCTGCCGGAAGGGACTATTACGGCCTGGGGGTCGAGGAAGTCATCACGATTACCAATGTTCAGGAGCAGGGACAGATGGGCGTCTTTTTTACGGTAGCCACTTCGCCCCTGGCGGGCGGGGTTGGGCTGGAAGAACGCTCAATTTTGGCTTATCAAAACATGATAACTGACATTCTCAACATGACGCGCCAGGATTTTCTACTCAATGGCCTGGCAGGTTACGAAGTTCATTGCAATCGTCCCTGGGGCGAGCCGTGGTGGCAGTTCCGTGACATCTGGCTGGAGAACAATGCGCACGTGTATGTGCTTTCTTTTCACACTGCGCCGGACAAGTTGGATGTTCATGCCAGCGAAATGGAACAGATTTTGAATAGTTTCCAGTTCTCCGACTAGGGCACGCTTATTTTGTGCTTTGAAGGCCACTCAAGCCAGGAAGTCATCGGGAACCTGCACGACGACCGCCTCGCCGCGCACGGTGGCGACGCCGTTGGCGTACACGGTTGATTCGACGATGACTTTGCGGCCTTTCACTTCTTTAATGCGCCCGCGCACTTCCAGTTCGACGTTTAACGGAGTCGGTTTGAGATAATCGACATGCAGCGAAGCGGTGACGCAGCGCAGGGCGGGGAGCGTGTCCATCTCTCGTCCGGCGGCGCGGTAGAGGGCTGCCGCGCCGCTGCCGGTGCTGTGGCAGTCAATTAGCGCGGCCAGTAATCCGCCATAGACAAAGCCCGGCACGGCAGTATGATGCGCTTCGGGGGTATAGCGGGTGAGGGTTTCTTCTCCGTCCCAGTAGGTTTTGAACTGGTGACCGCTGTTGTTAAGGTAGCCGCACCCGTAGCAGTGGGCAAAATTTTCGGGGTAGTAATCCTGAAAGGCTTTTGGCATGGCAATCTCCTGATTGAATTTTAGCGCGGAATAACCATTTCCGCAATTTTGGAATACAATTCAGGCATGAAAACTTCTTCAACCCTTTCTCTTTTTCGCATGGAACACGACCTGCTGGGTGAGCGGCAGGTTCCAGCCGATGCCTATTATGGCATTCATACTTTGCGCGCGATTGAAAATTTTCCAATTAGCGGCACCACGATTCAGTCATTTTCGAGCCTGGTAACGGCCCTGGCCTGCGTGAAGCAGGCTTGCGCTCTGGCTAATAACGAACTGGGCAGCCTGGATGATAAACGTTGCGCGGCGATTGTGCAAGCCTGTCAGGATGTTCGGCGTGGCGAATTGCATGACCAGTTTGTGGTGGATGTGATTCAGGGCGGGGCCGGAACCTCGACCAATATGAACGCCAATGAGGTGATTGCCAATCGCGCGCTTGAAATTCTCGGTCAGCAGCGTGGAGAGTATGCTTTTTTGCATCCGTTGGAGCATGTCAACATGAGTCAAAGCACCAATGATGTTTATCCAACCTCGATTAAGGTGGCCCTGCATTTTGAGATTGAGCGTTTGGCCGATGCGATGGAGGCGCTGCGGGTCGAGTTTCAGAAAAAGGCCGATGAGTTTTCGCAGGTTTTGAAGATGGGACGCACGCAATTGCAAGATGCTGTGCCGATGACGCTGGGGCAGGAGTTTAGCACGTATGCGGTGATGTTGGAAGAAGACCGGGATCGTTTGCGCGAGGCATCGGTGTTGATTAAGGAAATTAACCTGGGCGCAACGGCGATTGGCACGGGCATTAATGCGCCGCCTGATTATGCGCCGCTGGCGACCAAGTATCTGTCTGAAGTAACCGGGGTGGCGTTTGTTGTGGCGAAGAATCTGGTGGAAGCCACTCAGGATGCCGGTTCTTTCGTGCAGTTGTCGGGCGTTTTGAAGCGGATTGCGGTGAAACTCTCGAAAGTTTGTAATGATTTGCGCTTGCTTTCTTCGGGGCCGCGCGCAGGATTTAATGAAATTAATTTGCCGCCTGCCCAGGCTGGTTCGAGCATTATGCCTGGCAAGGTAAATCCGGTTATCCCGGAGGTGGTTAATCAGATTGCGTTCGAGGTAATTGGCAATGATGTGACGGTTAGTTTCGCGGCGGAAGCCGGGCAAATGCAGTTGAACGCTTTTGAGCCGATTATTGCTTATTCACTGTTCAACAGCATTTCTCATTTGCGCCAGGGATGTCTCACCCTGGCCGAACGCTGCGTACGCGGGATTACGGCCAATGAGTCTCGTTTGCGTGAAATGGTTGCCAGTTCGATTGGGATTGTAACGGCGCTTAACCCATACATTGGCTATGAAAATTCGAGCGCGGTTGCCAAAGAAGCCCATGCCAGCGGACGCAGCGTCTCGGAGATTGTGCTGGAAAAGGGCCTGCTGACCCAGGCTGAATTGGACGATATTCTGCGCCCCGAAGTGCTCACCCAGCCCAGAGCCTTTATTAAGCGGGCCGGGGTGAAGGGTTGAATAAATAGACTTCTTGCATAAGTCCTGAGCGGAGCGTGTTTCGACAGGCTCAACAACCATCCTTCGACTACGGGCTACGCAAAATACGCTTCGCCCTCCGCTCAGGACGGCAATGCTTTATGCAAAAAAGCGCAGTCGAAGGACACTTATAGGCTGCCATTGATGACTTTT
>DAOUML010000004.1:0-6939 GCA_034411635.1 Anaerolineales bacterium | reverse complement strand
ACAACAAAACGAACAGTACGCTTATTATTCGCGCGCCTAAAGCCACACGCTGTGAGGACAGGACGCGCCTGCCGCAACACAGCAGGCGCGTTTTTGATTAAAAAGTACAGTCCTGAGCGGAGGCCTTGAGTGACAACGAAAGGCCGAAGTCGAAGGCTTGTACTGAACGCAGTGAAGTGACGAGTTTAAATAAGAAATGCCCTTCGACTGCGCAACGCAAAGAGCGCGTTGCTCCGCTCAGGGCGATAAACCCTTTTGGATCGTATTTTTTGCCTGTGGGCAAACTTATGGAGGCATCAATGGACATCAACCAACAAGTCGAAATTCTTATGCAGGGAACCGAATACGGCGACGAAAATCTCACCCGCCAGATGGAAAACGAACTGCGCGAGCGCCTGATCGAGGCCGAAAAACAGGGTCGCCCGCTCAAAGTTTATTGCGGCTACGACCCGCGCACCGCCGATTTGCACATCGGCCACACCGTCACCATGCGCAAATTGCGCCAGTTCCAGGAACTCGGCCACGAGGTGACTTTCGTCATCGGCACCTATACCTCCTTAATCGGCGACCCCTCCGACAAGGACAAACTGCGTCCGCTGCTGACCCACGACGAAGTCATGGAAAACGCCCGTTCCTACGCCGAACAGGCCTTTCGCGTGCTCGACCGCGAGAAAACCATCATTCGCTACAACCACGAATGGCTCTCCGAACTGACCTTCGCCCAGCTCATCCAACTCGGTTCCAATTTCACCATCCAGCAGTTCCTGACCCGCGAAGCCTTCCGCAAACGCTTCGACGAAGGCGATGGCATCTACCTGCACGAATTCTTCTATGCCATCATGCAGGGCTACGACGCCCACGCCCTGCAAACCGACGTGCAAGTCGGCGGCACCGACCAACTCTTCAACATCATCACCGCCGGGCGCAAAGTGATGACCAGCCAGGGCGCAAAACCCAATATCGGCATCATCATGGCCATCCTGCCCGGCACCGACGGCGTGGTCAAAATGAGCAAATCGCTGGGCAACCACATTCCGCTCAACTCGAATCCTGAAGATATGTACGGCAAGGTCATGTCTGTGCCAGATGCCGCCATGCCGCAGTTCGCCAAGCTGGTCACCCGCTGGCTGCCTGCTGAAGTCCATGCTTTTGAAAACGACCTGAAAAGCGGCGCGCTTCACCCCCGCGACGCCAAAATGCGCCTGGCCCATGAAATCACCGCCACCTACTACAGCGACGAAGCCGCCGCCGGTGCCCAGGAAGCCTTCGTGCGCCAGTTCCAGCAGGGCCAAATTCCCACCGACATGCCCGAGTACGCCCTCCAGCCCGGTCAGACCGCCCTCGATGTGCTGATTGCCGCCGGTCTGGTCGCCAGCAAGTCCGAAGGCCGGCGCATGTTCGACCAGAAAGGCGTCAAACTCGATGGCGAAGTGCTCGAAAAAGGCGACCTGGAACTACCCCACCCCGGCGTCCTGCAAGTCGGCAAACGCCGCTTCGTGCGCGTAAAGTAAATCTATTCTCACGCAAAGCCGCAAAGAACGCAAAGATTAAAAACTTGGCGCCTTTGCGGCTTTGCGCGAAATGTTTTAATTTGTAGAAACTTCGCTTCTTACCATCTCCTGCCAGCCTTCCACTTCAACCCCCACCTGCACCAAACCGGGCTTCACCGGCAGGACAAATTTGATTTTCCCCGCTGCTTTTTTCTTATCGACCCCAACCGCCAGGAGAATGGCTTCGGGATTCATCCCGGCTGGAACATCGACCGGCAAACCGAGGCCAACCAGCGTTTGGCGGATCTCGTCTGCCAGCCCGGAACGCGCCACCCGCAGCCTTTCCGCCATTTTCGCGACAATCACCAACCCGATGGAAATCGCTTCCCCGTGGAATAACTCAAATCCCGAGGCCAGTTCGATGGCATGGCCGACCGTATGCCCCAGGTTGAGCGCCGCGCGGAAGCCTTTTTCGTAGGGGTCGGCTTCAATCACTTCGATTTTGACCGCCATTGAGCGCCGCACGATCTCGGTTATCAGTTCATAGTTGTTTTCAGTTGGTCGAGTAGGCGGCATTTTCTCGCCGCCGTATCGAGACCAGTAGTGCTGTTCAGTTGGCAAGAGCTGGTCTCGATACGCCCCTGTCGGGGCTACTCGACCATCTTCTTGTAAAAATGTTTGCCTTCCCCAATCCCGCAACATCTCAAACAGCCCCTTATCGGCAATCAGCCCCGATTTGACCACCTCCGCCAACCCGGAGCGCAGTTCGCGCTGGGGCAGGCTGGTGAGAGTCTCCGGGTCGGCCAGCACGAGGTGGGGCGGGTGGAAAGCGCCAATCAGGTTCTTGCCCTGCGGCAGGTCGAAGCCGGTTTTGCCGCCCAGTGACGAATCAGCCATCGCCAGCAGGGTGGTCGGGACGCCGACCCAGGCCACGCCGCGCAGGTAGCTGGCAGCCGCGTAGCCCGCCAGGTCGCCGGTCACGCCGCCGCCCAGGGCGACGACGGTGCTTTTGCGATCCATGCCCAGGCTGAGGAAGGATTGCCAGAACCCGGCAACTGTTTCCAGCGTTTTGTTTTGCTCCCCGGCTGGGAAAACTACCATTTCGGCGCTGTACCCGGCCTCGGACAGCGATTTCAACACCCGCTCGCCATACAGCGGGGCAACATTCGAATCGCTGACGACCGCCACCGGCCCGCCCAATCCGCGCGCTTTGAGCATTGCGCCGAGCGAATCAATCCCACCCGGCTGAACGCGGACATCGTAGCCGTGGCGTCCCATACCGCGCACGTGGAACCAGCCCAATTGGCGCTGAATGCGTTTGACCAGTTTGGCTGGCGAGGCGGTGGAGGTGTCTATTTGCAGGGGGAAGGAGGTGTAGTGCGTGTTGCGTGTTGCGAGGAGGTGTTGGAGTTTCTCAGCAGACGAAGTCCTGAGCGGAGACGCGGTTTGTGCGTCGAAGTCGAAGGACGGGTTGCGCGGAGAACCGCTCTTCGACCCTTCGGCAGGCTCAGGGCAGCGCTGCTTCGTTTCACTCCGCTCAGAGATTGATAAAAGCGGCCTTTCTTCGCTCGATTCGCTCAGTCGTTTCAGCAAAACTTCAAAGGGGGCTGTCAACAGCAGAACCCGTCCATGAGATTCGGCCAGGGAACGCGATTCAGGCTTGAGCAGCGCGCCGCCGCCGAGGGCGATGACGGAGTCTCCTTTAATGGTATCCAGGATGAGGGTCGAAAGCGTCTCGTGCTCCAAAAGCCGAAAGGTCGATTCGCCTTTGGAAGCGAAGATGTCCGGGATGCTGAGTCCGCCTCGATTCTTAATTTCAGAATCGAGGTCGTAGAGGGGCAGATTGAGGGCGCGGGCCAGTTTTTTGGCGAGGGTGCTTTTGCCCGCACCGGAGGGGCCGTAGAGGAAAAGGTTCATGTTTATCTCGTAGGGCGGGATTTATCCCGCCAGGTTGGTTCGCGGATGATTCGCGGGATAAATCCCGCGTTACTGCCAAAAAATATGTTCCCCGCCGCTGATGGGCAGGTCGGGCAGGCGGGGTTGACGCAGGGCGGCGAAGCGTGGCAGCATTTCCGAGAGGCTGTCGCCGCCGAGTTTGGCGAGCAGGGCGTCGGCCAGGATGAAGGCGGTCATGGCTTCGAGGATGGGCACGGCGCGTGGGACGGGACAGAAGTCGGAGCGTTCGTATTTGGTGTCCACTTCGAGGCCGCTGGCGAGATCGACCGAACGCTGCGGAACGAGGGTGGTGGCGATGGGTTTCATCGCGGCGCGGATGATGAGCGCTTCGCCGTTGGTGACGCCGCCTTCGAGACCGCCGGAGCGGTCGGTGGGGCGGGTGAGACGCTCGCCGTCGAGGTGGATGGCGTCGTGGGCGCGGGTGCCGGGCAGGCGCGCGTTCTCGAAGGCGTCGCCGAATTCGACGCCTTTCATGGCCTGGACGGAGAGAATCGCCGCGCCGAGGCGGGCTTCTAGACGGGTGTCCCACTGGGCAAAGGAACCCAGGCCAACGGGCAGGCCGGTGGCGGTGATTTCAAGGATGCCGCCCAGGGTGTCGCGCTCCTGCATGATTTGTTTGATGCGCTCCTGCATTTTCTCGGCTGCGATGGGGTCGGGACAGCGAACATCGTTGGCTTCAGCCAGGGCCGGGCGCTCGGCGAGCGGGATGTCTGCCAGGTTGGCGTCGATTTCGCCGATGGCGCGCACATAGCCGCCAACGCGGATGCCGAACTGGGCCAGAAGGTGCTTGCAGATGGCCCCGACGGCGACGCGCGAGGTGGTTTCACGGGCCGAGGCGCGTTCGAGCGAAGGGCGCAAATCGTCGTAGCCGTATTTGACCGCCCCAGTCAGGTCGGCGTGTCCGGGGCGCGGGATGGTGAAGGCGGGGATGGGCTTGTCCTTCCATTTGACGTGGTCGGCGTTGATAACCTGCAGCGCAATTGGCGCGCCGGTGGTTTTGCCGGCCATGACACCGGACAGGATTTGGGCGCTGTCTTTCTCGATTTTCATCCGTCCGCCCGAGCCGGCCCCTTGTTGGCGGCGGGCGAGTTCGGCGTTGATGATTTCGGGTGTGAGCGGCAGTCCGGCGGGCAGGCCGTCTAGGATGGCGGTCAGGGCCGGGCCGTGCGATTCTCCGGCGGTTAGAAAACGTAGGGGCATGGGGACTCCTGGGATTTTAGATTTTTGATTGATGATTTTAGATTGGTGTATCGGTATTCGATACTCGTTAATCGATATTCGTAATTCGCTTGACCATGTTACATTAAGATTGCCGCATTTTTACCACAATGGTAACGAAGGAACACGACAGAAACCCACCTTTCGTTTTTTGCTCTCCGTCGTGAAACGTTGTTGCCGTTGTGGTGAAGTGGTTTTGGCTTTCTGAATGTAACTGCCTACCGTAGCGCGACTTTCAAGTCGCGTTTAGGAGTAATGCGGTTGAGAATTTGCTTTCAGGCGACATAAATGTCGCTCTACGAATATCAGTTCGTAGGCAGTTACTTCTGAATTGAAATATGACATTGTCAAATTAGATGCTCGATAATTCGATTTTCGAATACCTACTCTTGAATATCGAATTTCGAATATCCATTCTCGAATATCCATTACCGTCTTACCAAATATTCAAATCACCCAATCGATTGAGCGACTCGACTAACTCTTCATCGGGTGAGCAGAAGGCCAGGCGGGCGTAGCCTTCAGTTCCGAAGACGCTGCTTGGGGTCAGGCTGACGCGGGCGGTTTGCAGAACGTGGTTGGTGAAATCGGCAGAGGTCCAGTCGCCGGGCAGTTTGAACCAGGCGTAGAGCGAGGCTTGCGGCAGGTCCACTTCCAGACCCAGTTCGCGCAATCGACCAATCACCAGGTCGCGGCGGCGCTGGTAAATCTGGTTGCGCGGCCTGAGCCAGGACTGATCACCGGTCAGGGCGGCGATGGATGCTTCGAGAATTGGCTTGAATCCGCCGGAGTTGACGTTGGCCTCGACCGCGCCGAGCGATTTGAGCACCTCCGCGTTGCCAACGGCGACAGCCGTGCGCCAGCCTGCCATGTTATGTGACTTGGACAGGGTGTTGAACTCAATCGCCACCTCCAGCGCGCCGGGGATTTCGAGCAGGCTGGGGGCGTAGTAGCCGTCGTAAGTAACCTGGGTGTAGGCGGCGTCCGAAACCAGCAAAATGTCGTGGCGGCGGGCAAATTCAACAGTCGACTCAAAAAAATCGCGCGGCGCAACCGTCGAGGTCGGGTTGTTGGGGAAGTTCAGCCACAGCAGCCGAGCGCGGGACAAAACATCGGCTGGGATGGTCGTCAGATCGGGCAAAAATCCCGTATCGCGGCTGGATGGCACGATGAACGGTTCGGCCCCGGCAAAACGCGCCCCGCGCACATAGCTCATGTAGGCAGGCTGTGGGATGAGCGCCACGTCGCCCGGCTCCAGCAGGGCTTGCGACAGGTGGAAAATTCCCTCCTTCGAGCCGAGCAGCGGCAAAACCTGGGCGGTTGGGTCAAGGCTGACGCTGTGCAGACGTTGGTAAAGTCCGGCCCAGGCTTCGCGCAGGGCGGGCGTGCCCTTAATCGGCTGGTAACCGTGGCTGTCGGGCCGGGCGGCGGCGCGCGTCAGGGCTACGATGATGTGCGGGGCGGGCGGCAGGTCAGGCGAGCCGATGTCGAGGCGGATGATGGGCGTCGGGTTGCCATCGGCGCGTAGGGCGTTGATTTTCACGTCCACAGCGGCGAAAAAATGGTCAGAGATGGTGGTGGTGCGGGTGGCGAAAGTTTTCATGGAAAAGCCTTTTTTCACGCAAAGACGCAAAGGGCGCAAAGTTTTTCATTTTTTTCTTTGCGGACTTGGCGGCTTTGCGTGAGCAAATTAAGTTTTTACTTCAAGACTCATGCTCATAGCGGTTCTATCGGCTTTGTGACCTGTCCACAGCTCAAAAGCCAGGGCGGCTTGTTCGATGAGCATGCTCAGCCCATTCGCGGCTTGCAAACCGGCGGCGCGGGCGCGTTTCATCAGCAGGGTTTCGGACGGGTTGTAGACCAGGTCATAGACAAACGCTCCCGGCGGAAAGTCGCCCTCCCAGGCGCAGGTTGCGGTGTCCGGCGTCATGCCGAGCGGGGTGGTGTTGATGAGCAGGCGGAATTCAGAAGGCAGAATGCTGAATGTTGTGGCTATGACGTGTTGCGTGTAGCGTCCGGCGAGTTCTTCGGCTTGCTCGATGCGCCGGGCGGCCAGGGTGACTTGCCAGCCGTTTTTGACCAGAGCATAGACGACAGCGCGGGCAGAGCCGCCAGCGCCAAGGACGAGAGCGGATGGTTGATGTTCGTTATTGGATACTCGATATTCGATATTCGATATTCGATACTCGACGCCACGCTCTTGGTTTTCGATTTTCGAATAACTAATATCGAATATCGAAGTAACGTCTGCCCAAAATCCCGCCGCGTCGGTGTT
>DAOUML010000003.1:0-4345 GCA_034411635.1 Anaerolineales bacterium | reverse complement strand
GCGAGCCGTCCTGAGCGGAGCCGCGTGGTCTTCGCGGCGCAGTCGAAGGATGGCGACACTTGCGCAGGCGGCGCTACATGGCGCAGATGCGACTCTCTTTGGGATGTAACAATCTATTTTTGGAGAACACCATGTTTAAAAAATACTACCCATCCCTGCGCGATTACACCCTGGTCGCGCTCGGCTCGCTCACCCAGGCCATCGGCCTGATGATTTTCTTCGTCCCGGCCAACCTGGCCAGTGGCGGCGTGAGCGGCATTGCCCAACTCATCAACTTCCATACCGGCTGGCCGATTGGCCTGATGACGTTTATCGGCAACCTGCCCCTCTTTGCCCTCGGCTGGCGTTTCCTCGGCGGACGAAGTTTTGCCCTGCGCACCGCTTTCTCCATTGTCACCTTCTCCTTTTTTGCCGATGCCCTGCTCTGGCTGCCCTTCTTCCCCACCGCAGGCGTAACCGACGATCTGGTTCTAAACTCGCTTTATGGCGCGGTCATCGCGGGCGCGGGCTACGCCCTGGTCTATCGCGGACGCGGCACCAGCGGCGGCACCGACATCCTGGCCCGCATCCTCAACCACTACCGCAACATCCCCATGACCCAAAGTTACCTGCTCACCGACGCGGTAGTCATCCTCGGGGCAGGATTGGTCTTCGGCTGGAAGGAAGCCCTGTACGCGCTCATCGCCCTGTACGTCAGCGGGTTGGTGGTCGATACCGTTATGGAAGGCGGCAGCACCGTGCGTACCGCCATGATTGTCACCAGCGAACCGCAAGCAGTCACCGACCAGATTATGAGCGACCTGGCGCGCGGCGTCACCGTCTTGCCCGGAACCGGGGCCTACACCGGCGTTTCGCGTCCGATTCTGTACTGCGTCATCACCCGCTCCGAGGTACAAGTGCTAAAAGACATCGTCCACCATCACGACCCGCGCGCCTTCATGGTGGTTGGCGCGGCCTACGAAGCACTCGGCGAAGGTTTCGCGCCCTTCAAGAAAAATTAGCGGAATATGTTATAATGCCTCCCCTGTGACTGGTCCTATCGCGCGGTTCACGCTGCGGATACGGAGACCTGCACCATCTCGAACGAAAGGAGAAGCAAACGTCATGCCACTCGAAAAGGAAGTAAAGACTGAGGTCATTGGCAATTTCCACCGGCACGAGTCCGACACCGGCTCGCCCGAAGTGCAAATCGCCATTCTGAGCAAGCGCATCACCCAACTGACCGACCACCTGCGCGCCAACAAGCACGATGAATCCTGTCGCCGCGGCCTGCTCAAACTGGTCGGCTCGCGCCGCCGCATGCTGGCCTACCTGCGCAAGACCAACTACGAGCGCTACCTCGAAGTGACCGAACGGCTCAATCTGCGCCGCACCAAGTAAGGAATTAGCAAGACCCTAAAGGTCTGACAGGCCTTTAGGGTCTCTCTTTCAAATCACCCACGTCCCCCGGTTGGGAATTGAAAGGGACGAACAACCCAGGTTGTTCATCGCTTTCAGTCCCTGACCAGGCGGGAAAAATCGTACGCGCAAATTGTCAATTTGCGCAACAGGAGACAAATTTAAATGAAACCCGAAACAAAAACCTACTCCGTGCAAACCGGAGGCCGCACCATCACCTTTGAAACCGGCAAACTGGCCCACCTCGCTGGCGGCGCTGTCACCATCCGCCAGGGCGATTCCGTCGTTTTCGCCTCAGCCACCATGGGCGGCGTTCGTGAAGGCATCGACTTCTTCCCCCTCAGCGTCGAATACGAAGAGCGCATGTACGCCGGCGGCAAAATCCCCGGATCGTTCTTCCGCCGCGAAGGCCGCCCCAGCACCGAAGCCATCCTGACCGCGCGCCTGACCGACCGCCCGCTGCGCCCGCTCTTCCCCAAGGGCATGCGCAACGAAGTGCAAGTCATCATGTTCTCGCTCTCAGCCGACACCGAAAACCCCCTCGACGTACTCGCCATCAACGCCGCCTCCGCCGCCGTCATGATTTCAGACATCCCTTGGAACGGCCCGGTCGGCGCTGTGCGCGTCGGATTGGTCAACCGCGAATTCGTCGTCAACCCGACCTTCTCTGAAATGGAAGTATCAGCCCTCGACCTGCGCCTGGCCGGCACCCGCGACGCCATCCTGATGGTCGAATGCGGCGCGCGCGAAGTCCCCGAAGAGACAATGGCCGCCGCCCTCGATTTCGGCCACAAAGCCATCCAACCCATCATCGACGCCCAACTCAAAATGCAGGCCGAAATTGGCAAAGCCAAGCGCGAAGCCCAATTCTTCCCCGAAACCCCCGAACTCGACCAGCAAGTGATGGAACTTGTTCACGGCCCAATGAGCGAACTGCTCGACAAACCCCTCACCAAGAATGAATTCTACGCCGGCATGGACGCCCTCGCCGCAGACCTGGTCGCCAGGTTGACCACTCCCGCCGAAGGGCAGGAAGCGGCTTCGCTCCCCACGCCTAACGCCGTTAAATCGGCCTTTGGCCGCGCCGAAATGGCCATCGTCCGCGAGCGCATCCTGGCCGAAGGCAAACGCCCCGACGGACGCGCCCCTGCCGACATCCGCCCGATCTGGTGCGAAGTAGACTTAAGCCCGCGCGCGCATGGCTCCGGCCTGTTCACCCGCGGCGAAACCCAGGTCCTGACCATGGCCACCCTCGGCACCATCGGCGAAGCCCAGGAACTCGACAACCTGACCCCCACCGACACCAAACGCTACATGCACCACTACAACTTCCCGCCCTACTCCACCGGCGAAGTCAAACCCCTGCGTGGCCAGTCCCGCCGCGAAATCGGACACGGCGCCCTGGCCGAACGCGCCCTCGAACCGGTCATCCCGGCAGAAAAAGACTTCCCCTACGCCCTGCGCCTGGTCTCCGAAGTGCTGGCCTCGAATGGCTCCTCCTCGATGGCATCCGTCTGCGGCTCGACCCTCTCGCTAATGGACGCCGGCGTGCCGATCAAAGCCCCCGTTGCCGGTGTGGCCATGGGCCTCATCACAGATGACCCTTCGACAGGCTCAGGACGCTACAAAATCCTGACCGACATCCAGGGCACCGAAGACCACCTCGGCGATATGGACTTCAAAGTCGCTGGCACCGAAGCCGGCATCACCGCCCTGCAAATGGACATCAAAATCAGCGGCCTGAGCGCCGAAATGATGAAAGAAGCCCTCGGCCAGGCCCGCGGAGCGCGTCTCGCCATACTCGGCAAAATGCTCGAAGCCATCTCGGCCCCGCGCGCCGACATGAAACCACACGCCCCGCGCATTATCACCGTCAAAATCCCGGTCGATAAAATCGGCGCCCTGATCGGCCCTGGCGGCAAGAACATCCGCGCCCTGCAAGAAGAAACCAACACCAAAATCGACGTGCAGGAAGACGGCACCATCTACATCGCCTCCACCGACGGCATCGGCGGCAACCTGGCCCGCGAACGCGTTGAAGCCCTCGGCGAAACCGCCGAAATTGGCCGCATCTACACCGGCAAGGTCGTCCGCGTGGCCGATTTTGGAGCCTTCGTCGAAATCCTGCCCGGGCTCGATGGCATGGTGCACATCTCGCAACTCGACAGCGAACGCGTCAACAAAGTGGAAGACATCGTTGGCATGGGCGACGAAATCACCGTCATGGTCATCGACATCGACCCGGCCGGCAAAATCCGCCTTTCGCGCCAGGCCGTGCTCGAAGGCTGGACCGCCGAAGAAGCCCGCGAAAAAGACAGCAAACGCAGCGGCCCGCGCCCCGGCGGCAGCGGCGGCGGACGCCCCGGCGGCGACCGTGACCGTGGACGCAGCGGCGGCAATGACCGCAATCGCGGCGGCGGTTTCGACCGTCGGCGCTAAATCAGCCAAAAAAAAAGAGACAGGCCACCCGCCTGTCTCTTTTTTTACAAGCCAGTAACGCCGCCTTTGCGCAGCACTTCGCAGGGGCAAATTACAAACCGTGAAACGCTTGGATGACAGGGCAAAACATCCCCGCCAAATCTTTGTCATCCGCGTTTTATTGCTGCTTGCCGGGGTATAATCAGACCAAACCACCCTGATTAACCCCGGAGAGACTATGCCCACAGGCAAAAAATCCCACCTGCCCCTCGACCCCGACCAAATCATCAACGACTATCGCCTGGCCTATCGCAGCCGCCAGGCCTCCATCATTGGCCGCCGCGAAGTGCTGACCGGCAAGGCCAAATTCGGCATCTTCGGCGACGGCAAGGAAGTCGCCCAACTTGCCATCGCGCGCGCCTTCCAAAAGGGAGACTGGCGCTCCGGCTACTACCGCGACCAAACCTGGATGTTCGCCCTCGGGGTGATTGACATCCAGGCTTTTTTTGCCCAACTCTACGCCCACGCC
>DAOUML010000002.1:0-11582 GCA_034411635.1 Anaerolineales bacterium | reverse complement strand
CTTCCAGGACGACATCGCCGGCGAACCCGTGCTCGGTTTCTACCAGCGCGGACGCCACACCGACATCGTCACCCACTCCGACCCCGGCTTCGACTCGGTCTTCAGCGGCAACACCACCGACATCTGCCCGGTCGGCGCGCTAACCACCGCCGATTTCCGCTTCGGCGCGCGGCCTTGGGAACTGAAACAGGCCGCCTCGGTCTGCGCGCAGTGCCCGGTCGGCTGCAACGTCACTTTCAACGTGCGGCGCGAGGCCAAAGCCGGCGGCGGATACGTTATCAAACGCGCCATGCCGCGCCAGAACGAGCAGGTCAATGAGATTTGGATGTGCGACAAAGGCCGTTTTGCCGGATACCAGTACACGGAAGCGGGTTCGCGCCTGAAACTTGATCCCGCCGACCTCGACTCCGCCCTCAGCCTGGCCGCCGCCAAACTGGCCGAAGCCGGCCCCGACGCCGTTTTCCTGGCCGGTGGCCGACTCAGCAACGAGGACTTCTACAATCTCAAGCAATTCGCCGCCAAACTCGGCGCGAAAGCCTGGCTCTACAGCCAGCACGGCGGCGGAGAGTACACCACCGCCTACGGCCTCTCGGCTGGCTCGAACCTGGGCGACCTGGGGGCGGGCGACACCGTTTTGGTGGTCGCCTCCGACCTGTATAACGAAGTCCCCCTCTGGCACCTGCGCCTGAAAGCCGCCGCCCAGCGTGGCGCGACCCTGATTGTCGCCAACGCCCGTGCTACCAAACTGGACGAGTATTCGAGATTCGTTATTCGATATTCGTATGGCGATGAAGTCGAGACGGTCAAAGGTCTGCCCGCCAAAGATAAAATCGGCGAGGCGATTAAAAGCGCCAAAAACCTGGTCATTTTCTACGGCGCGGACGGACTCGGCCTGAATGGCACATCCGCCCTGGCCGAGGCCTGCGCGGAATTGTTATCCGGTTCTCCAGTCAGCCAGTTAACCGCTCAACCGGATAACCGGACAACCGAACAACCGGAAAACCGAACAACCGAACAACCGGAAAACCGAACAACCGGAAAACCGAATAACGGCTTAATCGGCGTCTGGTCAACCCCCAACCAGCAGGGCGCGCTGGAAATGGGATTTGCGCCTTGCCCTGACTTAGCATCTGAACTCAAAGATAAAACCGTTTATATTCTCGCGGCTGACCCGGCAGGCGATGACCCGCAACTGGCCGAAGCCTTGAAAACGGCCAAAACTGTCATCGTGCAGGATATTCTCGAAACCGAAACAACCAAACTGGCTGAAGCCTGTCCCGAGGGACGAGGGATCATCCTGCCTGCCGCCGCCTATACCGAGCGCGAGGGAACCTTTACCAGCGGCGAACGGCGCGTCCAGCGCTACTATCCCGCTGTCCCGGCGCGGCCCGGCACGAAAGCGGATTTTGCCCTGATTGCGGAAATCGCCAAAAAGTGTGGATTTGAACTCGAAGGGCGTTCGCCGCTGCTGGTGATGAATCAAATGGCAGCCAATGAAGCGGCTTTCAGCGGCGTTTCTTATGCCAAACTGGCCGAGGTGACGGCGCAGTGGCCGATCATCGGGCGCAGTGACCTGTTCTATGGCGGGACGGGGTATGAGAATAAGCAAGGGTTGGGGGTTACGCTGGAGCTGGCCGAGAAAACCGCGATACTCGATATTCGATATTCGGCGATTCGCCCCAAAGAAGATGAATTATTCGCTGTTCCGATTACGAAACTCTACGATAACGGCACAACCGTCGCCCCCGCGAAACTGCTTTTGGCGCATATCGACCGCTTTAACGGGATTGTGCTGAATCCGGACACGGCGTTGAAATTCGGCTTCGAAAATGGGAGCCAGGCTAAGGTGAGTCTGAACGGGGTTTCATATCCCGCCAAAGTGCTTTTGGACGAATCCATTTCTACCGGCGTCATCCTCATCCCGCGCAGTTTCGGAATCCCGATCTCTGCGCCTGTGACGGCGACTTTGACTGCTATTAAGAAAGCGCAGGAGGCCTAAATGGATTGGTGGCTGGTTTTGGAGTGGCTGATCAAGAGTGTGGTGCTGGTGCTGGTGCTGTTGGGCGGGTTTGCCTACCTGACCCTGTTCGAGCGGCGCGTGCTGGCCTTTATGCAGGTGCGCATTGGGCCGAACCGGGCCGGTTGGCAGGGCATTTTGCAGCCGATTGCCGATGCGGTTAAGTTGATTTTTAAAGAAGAACTGACGCCGGGACAGGTTTTTCAGCCGATTTTCGCGCTTGCGCCGATTTTGACGGTTGTTCCGGCGGTGGTGATTGCGGCGGTGGTTCCCTGGGGGCCAGATGTGGAGATGTTCGGGCGCGTGATTAAACTCTCGGTGGCCGACATTAATTTGGGCACGTTGTACATCGCGGCGGTGGCTTCGATTGCGGTCTATGGGATTGTGCTGGCGGGTTGGGCTTCAAACAATAAATATGCCATGTTGGGTGGTTTGCGCTCCTCGGCGCAGGTGATTTCGTATGAGTTGAGCCTGGCGCTGTGCTTCGTGCTGGTGACAGTGATGGCCGGGTCGATGCAGGCCAGCGTCATTGTCGAGGCTCAGCGTGAGATGTGGTTTATTTTTATTCAGCCGGTGGGCGGGATTATTTTCCTGATTGCGACGCTGGCCGAGGTCAACCGCGCGCCGTTTGATATGCCTGAAGCCGAACAAGAATTGACGGCTGGCTATCACTCGGAGTATTCTGGCATGAAGTTTGCGCTCTTTTTCATGGCCGAGTACATTAAGATGATTGCGATTTCGGCGATTGCGGCCATGCTCTTTTTTGGCGGGTACCGCGAATTGCCTTTTCTGGCCGGAACCTGGTTGAGCGTGGATGTGAACTGGTGGCTTGGCCCGATTTATATGTTTGTCAAGGTGCTGGTGCTGCTGTTCTTCATGGTTTGGGTGCGCGCTACCCTGCCGCGTATGCGCTATGACCGGCTGATGGCTTTTGGCTGGAAGGTGATGCTGCCACTGGCGCTTTCGCTGGTTTTTGTGACGGCGATTGGTATTCTGGCCGAAATGTTGTGGCTTATCCCGATACTTTCGCTGGCCATTGGGGCCATATTTGTTTATTTTGTTAATCGTTCGCTGATGATGAAGTTAAAGAGGAGGTAAGGCGATGCTGGTTGAACTGGCGCGCGGCATGTGGACCACCCTCCGCGCATTGTTTTTTGAGAAAAAGGTAACCACCCAATACCCGGAGCAGAAGAAACCGGTCAAATCGCGTTTTCGTGGGCGGCATTATCTGCATCGTTACGAAAACGGACTGGAGAAGTGTATCGGCTGTTCGCTGTGCGCGGCGGCCTGTCCCTCGGATGCGATTTTTGTCGAATCTTCTGAAAATACCGACGAGAAGCGTTTTTCGCCCGGCGAGCGTTACGCCAGCACCTACGAAATCAACATGTTGCGCTGTATCTACTGCGGATTTTGCGAAGACGCCTGCCCAACTGAAGCAATTACGATGGGCGATAACTACGAACTGTCGTTTACCGACCGGCGCGACGCAATTTACACCAAAGAAATGCTGATTGTGCCTGTGCCTGAAGGTGGACAGCCCACCCCGCAGGTGACGGAGCCAGGCGTGTTTACCCGTTCGGTGCCTGAAATGAAAGACCCGGTGGATTAAGTTATGTCGCTTGAAATGGTTCTCTTTTTTGTTTTGGCCGTGATTGCGATTGCGGCGGCGATTGGGATGATCACCAGCCGCAGCACGGTTTATGCCGCGCTTTACCTGGTGGTTAATTTCGTTGCTGTGGCGATTTTCTACCTGCTGCTGGATGCGCCCTTTATCGCTCTTTCACAAATTGCCGTTTATGCGGGCGCGATTATGGTCTTGTTCCTGTTCGTCATCATGCTGCTTGGCCTTGAGAACCTCGCCGGGGAACTGGAATGGAAGAAATTAATCTGGCCGATGGTCATGGCCGGGCTTTTGCTCATTCAGGGGATCTGGCTGGTACTCCAGCGCGTCGGACAGAATGCCTATATCGGCGAGACCGGCACGGCGTTGTCGGACCCGTCGCTGATGGCGCGGGTCTTGTTTACCGATTATGTCCTGCCGTTCCAGATTACGGCGGTTTTGCTCCTGGTTGCCATGATTGCCGCGATTGTCTTGAGCAAGCAAGAGAAACCCGAAACCCCGCTTAAATCACGCGGGACCGAGGAGGCCTGACCCGATGGTTCCTGTCAGTTTTTACCTGATTTTGTCGGCAATCCTGTTTTCGCTGGGCGCGTTGGGCGTACTGATTCGGCGCAATGCGCTGGTGCTGTTTATGTCCATCGAGTTGATGCTGAATGCCGCCAACCTGGCTTTTGTGACCTTTACCCGCGTCCATGAGACATTCAGCGGGCAGATTTTTGTCTTCTTCGTCATGGCGGTTGCCGCGGCAGAAGTGGCGGTCGGTCTGGCGCTGGTGGTGGCGATTTACCGCACCCGCAACAGCATTGACCTTGATTTGATGAACAGTTTGAAGGGATAGAGGCAGTGGTCAGAAGCCAGTTTTCAGTATTCAGTGTTCAGTATCCAGCCCTGAGCGGAGCCGCCTGCTCCTGGCGGCGCAGTCGAAGGGCGGTCGAGGAGCAATTATGCCCCTAAATGAATCAAACGGATTTTTCGGACTCGTCCCTTGGATTGTCTTTGCTCCAGTCGTGGGCATGGTTATCAATATGATTTTCGGCAAACGCCTGGGCGAGAAAGGCGTTGGGACGGTTGCCAGCCTGGCGGTTGGGACGGCTTTCCTGGTCTCGGTCTTGCAGGCTGTTTCGCTGGCCGGACACCCCGAAGGCGCGATTGTCAATTTCCTGACCTGGATGCACATCGGCGACCCTTCGACAGTCTCAGGGCAGGGACTAACCCTCGATTGGGCCTTCCGCGTCGATACGCTCTCGGTCACGATGATGCTCGTGGTCAGCGGGGTCGGCACACTCATTCACGTCTACGCCATCGGTTACATGCACGAGGATGTGCGCTTCAAGCACGATGTCGGGCGTTTCACCCGCTTTTTTGTTTTTATGAACCTCTTCATCGCCGCGATGATGATTCTGGTCAGCGGCGACAATTATCTGATGCTCTTCGTCGGCTGGGAAGGCGTCGGTTTGGCCTCCTTCCTGCTGATTGGCTTCTGGTACGACATGGACACCCTCGGGCGCGCTTCGTGGGCCAACTCAAACGCCGCCAAGAAAGCCTTCATCACCAACCGCGTTGGCGATTTCGGCTTCCTGATTGCTGGTTTCCTGATCTTCTGGCACATTGGCTCCTTCCAGTTTGACGCCGTCTTTGCCGGCGCGCCGCTTCTGGCGCAAGTCCAGCCTGAAATTATCCTGTTGATTACCGTCTTCATGCTTGTCGGCGTGGCTGGCAAATCGGCCCAAATTCCGCTCTACGTCTGGCTGCCCGATGCGATGGCCGGCCCGACCCCGGTCTCGGCCCTGATTCATGCCGCCACGATGGTCACTGCTGGCGTTTATCTGATTGCCCGTTCCGCGCCCATCTTCAGTCTGCTGCCCGATGCCCAGTACATCGTCGCCACCCTCGGCGCGGTCACGGCCCTGTTCGCCGCCACCATCGCCGTTGGCCAGTACGACATCAAAAAAGTCCTGGCCTACTCGACCATCAGCCAGTTGGGCTTCATGGTTGCGGCAGTTGGTATGGACGCCTATGTCGCCGGGATGTTCCACCTCGTGACTCATGCCTTTTTCAAGGCGTTGCTTTTCCTCGGGGCGGGTTCCGTTATATTGGGGCTGGAACGCGGCCACCATCACGCCGCCCACCATCATGGACACGGTCACCACGCTGACGACCATCATGAAGAAGTGTTTGACCCCGGCGACATGCGCAACATGGGCGGACTGCGCAAGACCATGCCGGTCACTTTCTGGGTTTACATGGTCGGCACCCTGGCCCTGGCCGGGATTTTCCCCTTTGCCGGATTCTGGTCGAAGGACGAAATCCTGCTGGATGCCGCGCTGCACTTCCCGCACATTTACTGGATTTTGAGCGTCGCCGCCTTTCTGACCGCCTTCTACATGGGCCGCCAGGTCTGGATGGTATTTTTCGGCAAGGCCCGCCACGAAGCCGCTGAACACGCCGAGGAATCTCCGCTGGTCATCACCATTCCGCTGATGATTTTGGCCGTTCTCTCGGCCCTGGGCGGATTCATGAACCTGCCCTTCAAGGGCTTCCACCAGTTCGGCTACTGGCTGGCAAACACGCTCGGCAAGGTTGAGTTCCCGCCCTTCGATTTTGTGGTGGCCGGCCTTTCAACCGTGCTGGCCCTGGGCGCGATTGCGCTCTCGTGGTTCCTCTATCAGCGCAAATCGCTTGAAGGTGGCGACCCGGATCCGTTGGCGAAGCCGCTTGGCCTGGCCTTTGTCGGCATGGAAAACAAATGGTTCATCGACGAAGCCTACCAGTTTGCCATCATCCGCCCCTACGTGCGCGTGTCCGAATTCCTGTCCCAAACCATCGACTGGGATTTCTGGCACGAGTGGTTCCACAACTCGGCCATCGTCGCCAGTTTCGTCAACATCAGCCGCTTCCTGGCTGACCCGGTCGATATGGGCGTGGTCGATAAAATCTCGACCATCCTGGCCGATTGGGTGCGCGAAACTTCTGACACCCTGCGCGAAGTGCAAACCGGCTTTATCCGCAACTATGCCCTGGCCGTTGTGGTGGGCGTGGTGGCGATTCTTGGCTATTTATTGTTGAAGTAGAACTTTGATATTCGATAATTCGATATTGGATAACTCGAACATCGAACGCCGAATATCTAATCTCGAATAACGAATCTCGATTATCGAACACCGACAGAGGTTGCAAAACATGAATTTTCTCTTTGAACCCCTCTCCATCGTGACCTTCTTCCCGCTGCTGGGCGTGCTGGCCCTTCTGTTCCTGAAATCGGAACAAAAAGACGCCCTGCGCTGGACAGCCCTGGTCACGTCGCTGGTGACGTTTGTCATCTCTTTGTGGGTCTTTTTCTTCAGCGGACGCTACGACATCGCCAACCCCGATCTGCAACTGGTCGCCCAATACGACTGGATTAACGTTGCCGGATGGCAAATCCGCTACTACCTGGCGGCAGACGGCTTGAGCATCCTGCTCATCCTGTTGACGACCTTCCTGACCCCCATCGCCATCCTTTCGACCTGGACCGCCGTGCAGGAGCGAGTCAAGGACTTCATGCTCTTCTTCCTGCTGCTCGAAGTCGGCATGACCGGCGTCTTCGTCGCCCAGGATTTATTCCTGTTCTACATTTTCTGGGAATTTACCCTCGTCCCGATGTACTTCCTGATCGGCATCTGGGGCGGCCCGCGCCGTTTGTATGCCGCCATCAAGTTCTTCCTCTATACAATGGCCGGTTCGATCCTGATGCTTTTGGCGATACTCTGGCTGGGAGTCAATGTCGGCACCTTCTCGGCGCCTGAAATCATCGGCAAAGTCCCGGCTGCGGCCCAGATGATGCTTTTCATCGCCTTTGCCGCCGCCTTTGCCATCAAGGTCCCGATGTGGCCGCTCCATTCCTGGCTGCCCGACGCCCACGTCGAAGCCCCGACGGCTGGCTCGGTCATCCTGGCCGGCGTCCTGCTCAAAATGGGGACGTACGGCTTCCTGCGCTTCAACCTGCCCTTCTTCCCCGAAGCCTCCATCCAGGCCGCGCCGGTGATTGGCGCGCTGGCGGTAATCGGCATTTTGTACGGCGCGGCGGTTTCGTTTGCCCAGCGCGATGTCAAAAAACTGGTGGCTTATTCCTCGGTCAGCCACCTCGGTTTTGTCATGCTCGGCTTGTTCGCCATGAACTCGATTGGTATCCAGGGCGCGATTTTGCAGATGATTAATCACGGGCTGAGCACCGGCGCGTTGTTCCTCCTGGTCGGTATCATCTACGAACAGACCCACACCCGCGAACTCTCGGAATACGGCGGCTTGTGGAAAATCACCCCACTCTTTGGCACGCTTACCCTGATTGTGGCCCTGTCCTCGATGGGCCTGCCCGGGCTGAACGGCTTTGTCGGCGAATTCACCATTTTACTGGGAGCCTGGGGCGCGGCCAGCGGAGTCTACGGTTCGGTCTGGTTCGCCGCTCTTTCGGCGGTTGGCGTCATCATGGCGGCGGTCTACATGCTCTACATGTTCCAGAAAATGTTCCTCGGCCCGGCGGGCGAAGTCACAAAAAAACACCAACTGCGTGACCTGAACTGGCGCGAAATCGCCACCCTGCTGCCCCTGCTGGTCTTCATCTTCTGGATTGGCCTGTACCCGCAGCCCTTCTTCGCCCTGATTGGCCCCAGCGTCGACAATCTGGTTGCCCTGCTCTCGGCGGCCATGCCGTAGTCCCTTCACCCGTCGTCTGAATTTTGACGACGCGTGTACGGAGCGTTTATGACCCTGACACCCCTCGATTTTGAAGTCATCCTCCCGGCCATCTTCCTGGCGGCCTGGGCTTCCCTGCTCCTGTTGGCCGATTTGTTCGCCCCCCGCAGCCGCAAAGGGACGACGCCCCTGCTGGCCGCGCTCGGCCTGATTCTCACCTTTGGCCTGGCCTTCAACCAGTTCGGGCGCGAAGCGGTTGGGTTCGGCGGCATGGTCATGCTGGACGGGTTCTCCACCTTCCTGACCTGTCTCTTTGCAATCATGGGACTGCTCGGCGTTGGCCTGGCCTACAACTACCTGCAACGCATGGGTATTGCCCGCGGCGAATACTACGTCCTGCTGCTGTTCTCCGTTACCGGCATGATTCTCATGTCCCAGGCCAGTGACCTGCTGGTGGTCTATCTCGCCCTTGAACTGTTCTCCATCCCACTCTATGCGATGGCCGCCATCGCCCAGCCCAAGGTGGCTTCCGAAGAAGCCGGTATCAAATACTTCCTGCTCGGTTCGTTTGGCAGCGCATTCATTCTTTATGGGATTGCGATGAGTTTTGGCGCCAGCGGCAGCACCTCGCTGGCTCAAATCGCCACTTTTATCGAATCCGGCGCAGTCAACCTGCCCTTGCTGCTGGTCGGCGCGGGGCTGATGCTGGTCGGCTTCGGCTTCAAGGTTGCCGCTGTGCCCTTCCACATGTGGCTGCCGGATGTCTACCAGGGCGCGCCCACCCCGGTTACGGCTTTTATGGCGGCCGGCGCAAAAGCGGCCGGTTTCGCCGCCCTGCTGCGCGTTTTCGCCGTCGGGTTGCCCGCCCTGGCCGCCGACCTGACCCAGATTCTGGTTGTGCTGGCCTCGCTTTCGATGCTGGTCGGCAACTTCGTCGCCATCGCCCAGACAGACATCAAGCGCATGTTGGCCTATTCGAGCATTGCCCAGGCGGGCTATATCCTGATGGCCTTCGTGCCGTATGCCAACCCGGCTGTGCGTGACATCTCCATCGCCGCCGCGCTCTTTTACCTGGCCGCCTACACCCTGACCTCCTTCGGGGCCTGGGCGGTGGTGATTGCCCTCGAAAAGCCGGATGGCAGCGGACTGAAAATTGACGATTACGCCGGCCTCGGACGCCGCCAGCCGCTCCTGGCCGCCGCCATGACCGTTTTCATGCTCTCGTTAATCGGGCTGCCGCCTACCCTCGGCCTGGTCGGAAAAATCTATCTGTTCAGCGCCGTCATCGCCGGCGGATACTACCCCCTGGCTGTCGTCGGCGTGCTGACGACGCTCGTCTCGGCCTATTACTATCTGCGCGTGGTGGTCAAAATGTACATGCACGCCGGCGAACCCGAAGTGACCCGCGAACGCTGGCTGGATATTGTCATCGGCGTGACAGCCGTTGCCACCGTTCTGGTCAGTTTCTTCCCTGGTCCGCTCTTTGACTGGGCCAGCCGGGCCGTTTTGGCTTTGTTCTAACGATGTAACCCGTCTGTATAGCGCCACATAAAAAAGACCCCACGCAGGGGTCTTTTTTATGTATTTCCGATATTAAGGCAATTTCGCCAGGTTTTGTTTTGCCACCTGGGCCGGTGACCAAAACCAGCCTTGCGGGTCCCAGCAGCGGGCGTAGGGCAGTTCCATGGCTGCTGCATAGGCGGCTTTGGCTTCGTCAATTTTGCCCAATTCTTCCATCGATATGGCGATGATGTAATACGATGTACCAACATCGTTGAGGGACGCATAAGAAAAGACGGTGTCTTTTTGTTCGTTGGTGACGGTTCCAATGGGAGGCGCTTTGTCCAACGCCGCTTGCTGCTCAATGGCTTCTGCTTCCCATCTCTGAATGCACTCCTGGGCGAGTTCAATGGCACCCTCAAAATCTTTGCCCAGGTAGGCTTGCCAGGCAGCGGTTGTAAACGCTTCTGATGTGGTCAATTCCGGTGTGGCTGTTGGCTCAGGTGGCGAGGTCGGTGTTGGAGGGGCGGGGGGCGTTGTGGGCGCAGACGTGGGCTCAGGCGTGGACGCAGGAGCGCAGCCACTCAAGAAAATGGACAGCATGAAAACCGTTGTAAGAAATATTGGCCGGATGGCTTTTTGCATGATGTTGATCTCCTTGGAAACATACACGTCAGGTTTATGTTTTGCGCAAGCGCGCAAATAACTGTTCATACGCCTCGGCCACGCGTTCTGGCTCATAAGGAGCGGCAATTTCAGCCGGGTCACGCTGATATTTTTCGGGCTCAGCCAGCACCTCCAGCACCGCGCCCGCCAGGGACGCCGAATCGCCAATCGGGACAACCTTGCCCATGCCGGTCATCTGGGCCGGACGGCGCACGCCTGGCAGGGACGAAGCGATGCTGGGCGTCCCGTTCATCATTGCCTCGATTTGTACCAGGCCAAAGGCTTCGGTCGAGTTCAGGCTGGGCACAACCAGCACATCCAGGTTGGGGTAATAGGCCGCCATTTGCTGCGGATTCAGATTACCGAGGAAGGTCCAGTTTCCGCTTTGTTCGTATTTTCGGATGGTTGGAATCAGGCGTTCAAAATAGGTCTGCTCACCCATCACGTTCAAGTGTTGTCCGGCGAACAAAACCTGGGCTTTTGGATATTTTTGCAGAATTGCGGGCAGGGCCTCGAGCAAAATTTCGACGCCTTTTTCGCTGGCAAAACGGGTTGCCATGCCAATTACGGGATTGCGTTCGGCGATGTTATGCGCTTGGGCGAAGGCCTCAATCGCTCTGGGGGCAACGGGTGGTAATTGCACCGGCGGCAGAATGGGAGTCAACTTGCGCATGTAGCGTGAAAGGAAGGGCGAGTGATCGGCGTAGTCCTGCGTATAGGTCACGATGTGGTTTGAGAGTAGGGCCGCCATGTGGTTTTGGAAGTCCACCACTGCGTTCACTATCCGGTTGAAGAATCCCGAGGGTAGTTGCAGGTCACAGTGATAGGTCAGCACGGCCAGTTTGCCCATCGCCCTGGCGCGCATGGCGAAACCGGGCGCATCGAATTGCGGCAGGTGCAACTGGACGACATCGTTTTCTGCCACATATTTCCAGGCCAGCAGGCCAAAAGTTGGCATGATGACGCCCTTGCTGACGCGGAAGGCGACCGGGGCGCGCACAATCCGAACCCCGTTACGCACCTCCTCGGCGGGCGTGGTCTTATCGAAGTGTGAAGTCAGAATGGTCACTTCGTGTCCGCGCCGGGCAAAGGCCTCAGCCAGTCGCT
>DAOUML010000001.1:0-5235 GCA_034411635.1 Anaerolineales bacterium | reverse complement strand
CGTTTGGCGTAAGACAATTGAAAATTTGCTTTCAGGCGAAATAAACCCCCATTCGGGCGACATTTGTGTCGCCCTACGAATCCGTTCGTAGGCAGTTACTTCAGATTTGGAATTGCTGTGATTCAGAAACAATATTGTCAGACAAATTCGGGTAAAATTAGAAAGCAAACAAGTACCTCGCGCCACAACCCTTAACCTGTTTTGCTCGCTTCAGGAGACTGCCATGAAACTGACCCTCACCATTAACGGGATGTCGCACACACTCGATTGCCCACCCCACGCCAGCCTGCTCACCACGCTGCGCCAATTGGGCTTTCACTCGGTCAAATTCGGCGATGAGCATGGACTGACCGGATCAGATACCATTTTGCTGGATGGAAAACCGGTCAACGCCACGCTGATGCTGGCTGCCCAGGCCGAGGGACATAAAATCGCCACCCTGGAGGCTCTCGGCGAACACCCCGAACAAGGCTGGCGCAAAACCGACGGCCTGCACCCCTTGCAACAGGCTTTCATCGAAAGCGGCGCCATCCAGTGCGGATACTGCACCCCGGCCCAAATCCTGGCGGCCAAAGCCCTGCTCGATAAAAACCCCAACCCCACTGAAGCCGAAATCCGCGCAGCCCTGGCCGGCGTCCTGTGCCGATGTACGGGGTATCTCAAACCGGTGCAGGCGGTGATGAGGGTGGTGAATGGAAACAAGGAAATAGAGAAAAATAGTGAATGGTTAATGGTTAATGGCGGAGACGAAAACATGCCGACATCCATTAACGATGAACCATTAACCATGACTCGCACACTCCCCAAAATGGTCGTCGCCCCTGAAACTGATAAGTGGCAGGTTGTGGGCAAACCCGAAAAGAAACTCGATGCCGTTAAACTGGCCCAGGGCAAACCCGCCTTCGCCGCCGACATCGAACCACGCGCCTTGCTGCACGCCAAAGTGCTGCACTCGCCCCACGCCCACGCCCGCATCACCCACATCGACGCATCAAAAGCCCGCGCCCTGCCCGGCGTCGCCGCGGTGCTGACCTGGCAAGATATTCCGCGTGTGGTGTACTCCACCGCCGGGCAATCGGATCCCATTCCGGGGCCGCTCGATTGCTTCTCGCTCGATCACAAAGTCCGCTTCGTGGGTGATCGAGTCGCCTTCGTCGCCGCCGAAACGCCAGAAATTGCTGAAAAAGCCCTCGGCTTGATCGATGTCAAATACGAAGTCCTACCCGCGATTTTAGATATGCGCCAATCGCTCGATAACCCCACCATCATCCACGACGAACCGGAATACGTCAATTTTGCCGATTCCAACCCGGCCCGCAACCTGGCCGCCCACATCCGCATTGACATTGGCGACGTGGAAAAAGGTTTCGCCGAAGCCGATGAAATCTTCGAGGCCGAGTACGAAGTGCCCAAAGTGCAACAAGCGCACATCGAGCCGCACGTCTGCGTCACCTATTGGGACGAGGACGACCGGCTGGTGATTCGCACCAGCACGCAGGTTCCCTTCCACGTGCGGCGCATGTTGGCCCCGGTGCTGGATCTACCCATCAAGCGCATTCGCGTCATCAAGCCGCGCATCGGCGGCGGGTTTGGCGGCAAACAGGAAGTGCTGATGGAAGATGTGGCCGCCCACCTGACGATTGCCACCCGCCGCCCGGTCATCTACGAATACAGCCGCGAGGAAGAATTTATCGCCGCCCGCTCGCGCCACCCGATGAGAATCCGCATGAAGACCGGCGTCAAACGCGATGGCACGATTACCGCCAACGCCATGTATGCCCTCTCTGATACCGGCGCAAATGGCGCCCACGCCCTGACCGTAACCGGCAACACCGGGCACAAATCGATGGCCCTCTACGTCGGCGATGGTGAATACCGCAAAGCCCCCAATATCCGCTTCTACGCCGATATTGTCTACACGAACACTCCACCTGCCGGCGCGTATCGCGGCTACGGCGTGCCGCAAGGCTACTGGCCGCTCGACCGCCACCTGGAGAAAATCTCCCGCAAAATGGGCTTCGACCCGCTCGAATTTCGGATGAAAAACACCATCCGCCCTGGCGAATACCATCCCTTCAGCACCGCCTGGAACGAAGGCCGCGAGCCGCGCCCCGAAATCATCCACACGGTTGGACTGGAGCAGTGCGTGGCCCAGGGAAAAGCGGCAATTGGTTGGGATGACAAATATAATAACGAATCCTGGCATAACAGTTTGCAACACGCCACACGCAACGCCGATAATGGCGCGCATTGCGTGTTACGTAAAGGAATCGGCGTGGCCCTGGTGATGCAAGGCACCGCCATCCCCTACCTCGACATGGGCGGGGCCTCGATTAAGATGAACGACGATGGCTCCTTCAACCTGCTCATCGGCGCAACCGATTTGGGGACGGGTTCCGATACCGTTCTGGCGCAGATGGCCGCCGAGGTGCTGGGCGTGCCAACCGAGGACATGATTACTTACTCGTCCGACACCGACTTCACCCCCTTCGACAAAGGCGCGTATGCCTCGTCCACCACTTACATATCTGGCACGGCAGCGGTGCGAGCCGCAGAGATTGTGGCGGAGAAGATTAAAAAACGCGCGGCGGAGATGTTTGGTTCCGATGTCGAATATTCGAGCATTCGATTGTTCGAACGCGCAGCGCACGCCCCCGATGGCCGCTCCATCGCCCTGAGTGAAATTGCGCTTGAATCGCTCCATCGCAGCAATCAGGAGCAGATTATGGGCGTGGCGAGTTACGTTTCGCCCTCTTCGCCGCCGCCCTTCGCCGCGCAGTTCGCCGAAGTAACGGTGGATACCGAAACCGGCGCGGTAACGGTCGATAAACTGGTGATGGCAGTCGATAGCGGCATCATCATCAATCCGCAAACGGCTTCGGGCCAAATCGAGGGCGGCATGACCCAGGCCCTGGGTTACGCCGTCTGCGAAGAAATGGTCTACGATGAGAAAGGTCAGGCGCGCGAAAAAGACTTCCGCGATTACCACATCTTCCAGGCCGATGAAATGCCCGAGTTGGAGACGATTTTCGTCGAAACCTTCGAGCCGACGCACCCGTTTGGGGTCAAGGCGGTGGCCGAAATCCCGCTGGATGGCGTCGCCCCGGCAGTGGGAAACGCTGTCCGTGATGCTTTGGGCGTCGATGTGGATGTCAACCCGATTACGCCAGAGCGGGTGTGGCGGGCGATGAAGGCAGCAGGCAGTAATGGGTGAGCAGCCCAAATCAAGGCAGGCAAGGTAAGATTTCAGACTAATGAACAGCCGCCAGGTCGTAAAAAACCTGGCGGCTGTTTTCAAAAGTTAAACCCATCAGTCCCTTTGAAGTCGCTGGGTGAGATCGAGCAAGGATTCGATGAGTTTCTGAATCAGTTGACGGGTTTTCTCGTCTTGCAGATTGCCATCGGCGTCAAATTTTGAGGCGGCGTTAAAGACCAGCACCTGCGGCGCATTAACGGCAAACATGTTCAGGGCGGTTGCCACCTGGCGCAAGTGGTACTGGGCGCGGGTGGTGCCAAAATGTCCGCCTGCGCCCAGGATTGCCAGCGGTTTGGCGCTAAAAACATTGGGAGAGCGCGAACCCCAATCGAGGGCGTTCTTGAGTACGCCAGGAATGGAGTGGTTGTATTCGGGCGTGGCAATTAACAGGGCATCGGCAGATTGGATTTTTTCACGAAAAACCTGAACGGAGGGCGGAGTTGGCTGTTCAATATCTTCATTGAACAGTGGAATATCGGCAATTTCAATCATTTCAAGCGTGGCCGATGCGGGCAATAACGCCGCTGCCGCGCGCGCCAAACCACGATTAAACGAATTACGACGCAAACTGCCTGCAATAGCAACAATATGGGTCATTCTGACTCCTTTTAGAACTGAATACGATAAAAATACCTGAAAAAATCATCCCGGTCAATGAACATGCTATAATCGCATAGATATTTCTTACACGCCGATTTACGAATAAAAAAACGCATGATTTCTTCCCAAACTTGTTCTTTTCTCTTAATCGAAGACAATGCCGCCGACGCTGAATTGATTTTGCGCGTTTTGAAAAAGACAAAAAAATCTATTCAGGTTTATCAGGCTCGTGACGGGGAGCAGGCCCTGCAAATGCTCGAAAATTGGCCGGGCAGCCTGCCCTGCCCACTGATTGTTTTGCTCGATTTAAAATTGCCCAAAATTGATGGGTTGCAGGTGGTGAAGCAAATCAAAAGCAATGAAAAATTTCAATGCCTGCCTGTGATTATGCTGACTTCCTCTGACCAAAACGAAGATATTCAGACCGCCTATAAAAACGGAGCCAATTCTTACATCACAAAATCGATTGATTTTGATGAATTTTCAAGAAAAATTGAAATTTTGCAACTCTACTGGTGTTCTCTGAATGTTTATCCCCACTATACCCGCGCAGAGTAAAAAACATGACCAAACCCATCAAACAACCCAACAGTAAAATGTGCTTCATTTGCGGGCTGGAAAACCCGGTTGGCCTGAAACTCAAAATCTACCAGACCGAGCCGGGCGTTATCGAGACCCAGTACACCGCGCCGGAACACTTCCAGGGCTACCCTGGGGTTTTACATGGCGGCATTATCGCTACCATTCTGGACGAAATCAGCGGACGGGCGCACATGGGCGACCCATCGGCCCCGCGCTTTATGTTCACCGGCAAGTTGGAAGTCAAATATCGCAAAAATGTGCCAACCGGCCAGCCGCTCAAAATTATCGGCAAGGCGGGCAAATCGCGCGGCAAGATGGCCGAAGGTTGGGCCGGAATCTACGACGAAGCCGGCACCTTGCTGGCAGAGGCCAATTCGGTGCTGATTGATGTGCCGCAGGAAACGCTCGATGCGGCCAATTTGGAGGAATTGGGCTGGAAGGTTTACCCGGATTAGTTTTTTTAGTCCGGTTGCCAAACCAATTAAACACGAAGGACACAAAGACCACGAAGGAAAACCTTAAAAAACTTCGTGTACTTGGTGTCCTTCGTGTTTAGCGTTTTCTCGCAACTGCCTACCGTAGCGCGACTTTCAAGTCGCGTTTGGAACAAGGCATTTGAGAATTTGCTTTCAGGCGACATAAATGTCGCCCTACGAATATCAGTTCGTAGGCAGTTACGTTTTTTCGAAGATGAATCATTAGACCATCAGTCACAAGTTAAGGTTTTTATGAAACTGTCAAGGATTGAACGAAAGCCAATGGGTCGGGTTTATCGGATTTGTGTTTGCGTTTGACGA